>JAUZOL010000267.1 GCA_030706455.1 Bacteroidota bacterium | reverse complement strand
GTTTTCCAAAATAACCTCACGGTCAATCACCACTTCGTTACGTTCAATAGAAACAACTTCACCGGTATCTTCATCCACGAAGTCTTCGTTCCATGATTTCAGGACACGAGCAGCGAGCTTGCGCCCAACAACCTTTTTCAGACTGCTTTTGTTAACCTTAACTTCTTCTGCAAGATTAAAGATTTCAAGAATATCTCTATCACTTTCGTAGCCGATGGCACGAAGCAGGGTTGTTACAGGTAATTTCTTTTTACGATCGATGTAAGCATACATCACGTTATTGATGTCCGTTGCAAATTCAATCCAGGCACCTCTAAACGGAATAATTCTTGCTGAATATAATTTTGTTCCATTGGTATGTACACTCTGACCGAAGAACACACCCGGAGAACGGTGAAGCTGCGAAACAACAACACGTTCGGCACCATTTATCACAAACGTGCCTTTTTCTGTCATATAGGGAATAGTACCCAAATATACATCCTGAATAACAGTATCGAAATCTTCGTGTTCAGGATCCGTACAATAAAGCTTCAGTTTAGCCTTTAAGGGTACGCTATGAGTCAAGCCTCGTTCAATACATTCTGGAATAGAGTAACGCGGAGGATCTACAAAGTAGTCTAAAAACTCAAGGACAAAGTTGTTTCGCGTATCAGAAATAGGAAAATTTTCTGCAAAAACGTTAAACAGGCCTTCATTTTTCCTTTTTTCGGGAGGAGCGTCCAGTTGGAAAAAGTCCTGAAATGATTTTAGTTGAACCTCAAGAAAATCCGGATAATCTAACGGACTTTTGATTGAGGCGAAGTTTATTCTTGGGTTTGCTGTATTGGACATCATTGGGAAGGAAAGTTTGATTGAACTTAATTAGCCGATACTCTGCTAAGAAATTAATTCAGTACTGTAGTCTAAAATAAAGATGGAAAAGAAGGATTAAAAGACAAACTGAAGTTCGAATTTCGTAGCGAGTTGTTGAATTAATAGCACAAATGTATATTCAATAAATTGCTTTTTACAAGCAACCAGTTAATTAAACCAAAATGAATAACATTATACGCAAAAAGGTTTAGAATCTCATCAACATGAGATTCTAAACCAAATGCCTGTAATCAGGGTGTGTTATTTAAGCTCAACTTCAGCTCCGCCTTCAGTAAGTTGTTTTTTCAAAGCTTCTGCTTCGTCTTTAGCAACACCTTCTTTGATTGCGCTAGGAGCACCGTCAACTAAGTCTTTTGCTTCTTTCAAACCAAGGCCGGTAAGTTCTTTTACAAGCTTAACGATAGCCAACTTGTTTGCGCCAGCTGATTTCAAGATAACATCAAAAGATGTTTTTTCTTCTTCAGCAGCAGCAGCGCCTGCAGCAGGAGCAGCAACAGCAACAGCAGCAGCTGCGGGTTCGATACCGTATTCGTTTTTCAAGATTTCGGCCAACTCGTTTACTTCTTTAACGGTCAAGTTAACCAATTGTTCTGCAAATGCTTTCAAATCTGCCATGATGAGATATTTTTAAAAGTTTGGATTGATTTTTTGTTTTGTTTTTTATCGTTCTGACAACGTTTGTAATACGCCGTGAAGAGTGTTTCCTCCTGATTGGAGTGCAGATACCACGTTCTTAGCAGGCGATTGCAGCAAGGCAATAACATCTGCGATAAGTTCGTTTTTGCTCTTGATGTTAATCAAGGCTTCGAGCTGATCGGCTCCAACATAGAAACTTTCTTCTACATAAGCTGCCTTCAAAGCAGGTTTTTCCAGCTTATTAGTTTTGCTAAATTCTTTGATCAATTTAGCAGGTGCATTTCCAGTGTTAGAAAGCAACAATGCAGATGAACCTTTTAATGAATCAAACAACGGGCTGAAATCTGTCCCTGTCGATTCAAGAGCCTTGATAAGTAACTTGTTTTTAACGACCATCAATTTGATCTCTTTGCTAAAACAAGCCTTACGGAGCTTACTTGTATCTTCAGCGTTAAGTCCTTCGCTGTTCGTTACATAAAAATGGCTGTATGATCCGATTGTTTCTTTGATTTGCTCTATGATGACACTTTTATCTTCCTTTTTCATACACTACAACTTTTTTAGTTTTCTTCAACCGATTTGGGGTCAATCTTAATACCAAGACTCATTGTACTTGAAAGATAAATGCTCTTCACATAAGTACCTTTAGCCGTAGAAGGCTTCAATTTGATAAGCGTATGGATAAATTCCTTCGCATTATCAGCAATTTTTGAAGCATCAAACGACACTTTACCAATGGATGTGTGAACAATACCGCTCTTATCAACTTTAAAGTCAATCTTTCCTTGTTTGACTTCTTGTACTGCTTTACCTACTTCATTGGTAACGGTACCACTTTTAGGGTTAGGCATAAGGCCACGAGGACCCAGCACACGACCCAGTGCACCAATTTTACCCATGATTGCAGGTTGAGTGATGATAACATCGATATCAGTCCAACCTCCTTTAATCTTTTCGATATATTCGTCAAGACCAACATAATCAGCGCCTGCAGCTTTCGCTTCGGCTTCTGCATCAGGTGAGCATAAAGCAAGAACCCTTATTTGCTTGCCGGTTCCGTGAGGAAGAGAAACTACACCGCGAACCATCTGATTAGATTTACGCGGATCAATTCCCAAACGCACGTCAACGTCAACAGAAGCATCAAATTTGGTCGTCGTGATTTCTTTTACCAATTGTGCTGCTTCCTTAAGCGAATAGGCTTTCCCGGGTTCAACCTTGCTGTTTGCCAACTTTTGATTTTTCGTCAGTTTACTCATTGTTGAATTTCTTTTTAATTATTTACCGGGAGCTTCTCCTTTGACTGTAATACCCATACTGCGTGCTGTTCCTGCAACCATCGTCATTGCTGATTCGATTGTGAAACAGTTCAAGTCAACCATTTTGTCCTGAGCAATAGTCTGCACTTGTTCCCAAGTGATTTCAGCTACTTTCTTACGATTAGGTTCTGCAGAACCTCCTTTTAACTTAGCAGCTTCCATCAACTGGATTGCTACCGGAGGAGTCTTTACAACAAAATCGAATGACTTGTCTGAGTAATAAGTAATAACAACAGGTAAAACTTTACCTGCTTTGTCTTGGGTTCTGGCATTAAATTGCTTACAAAACTCCATGATGTTGATCCCTTTGGAACCCAGTGCAGGCCCAACGGGAGGCGATGGGTTTGCAGCCCCGCCTTTTATCTGTAATTTGATAAGTCCAGCAACTTCTTTTGCCATGATTTGATTAAATTAAAATAATTATTACCAGAGTGAGGTTCGTAACAACCACTACTCTTTTTCCACTTGCATGAAACCTAATTCTAAAGGAGTCTTACGCCCAAAGATCTTCACCATAACTTTGAGCTTCTTCTTTTCGTTATTTACCTCTTCGATAATTCCACTAAAACCACTGAAAGGACCAAATGTTACTTTGACACTTTCTCCTACCGAATACTCGAGTGTGATATCTTCACCTGCCTCTTGTAATTCGTCCATTGTTCCAAGAATACGATTGACTTCCGAAGAACGAAGGGGAGTGGGTTGGTCGTTTGTACCGCCCAAAAAGCCCAAAACATTAGGCATTTGTCTGAGACGGTGAGCAACGTCGCCCACAATGTTAGCTTCGACGAGAACGTAACCGGGAAGATAGCTTCTCTCTTTCGTGATCCGCTTTCCGTTACGTACTTGAACTACCTTTTCGGTTGGTATC
>JAUZOL010000266.1 GCA_030706455.1 Bacteroidota bacterium | reverse complement strand
ATCCGTCTTCAAATTCGGTGATACTTTCCATGAAATAAGTATTGTCACCCATTTTGTTTTTGCGGAAATGAAGCTTTAATGATCTGATGGAGTCAAAACGACGCGGCCATAGTAAAAACGAACGCATGTCGCTATTTACAATGGTGCCAATGTCTTCAATGATTAAAGCTTTGACGTATTGCGGGTAATGTGCAGCAAACTGATACGCGTTGACTCCTCCCAGGGAATGTCCAACTATGATGACATCTTTCAAGTGAAGAGCTTCAATGATGGTGCGCACATCGTCTATGTAGGCCTCGCGGGAATAGTCATCGCTGTGATCGCTCCAGCCGTGACCTCTTTGGTCTATCAGGATTGTGCGGTATTCGTTCAGTTCTTTTGCAATATGCTTAAAAGTGCTTGCGCAACTAAAATGTCCATGGAGGAAAAGAATTGGTGTGGCATCTTTCCCGTTGTCGTAATAGGCAATACGGGTGCTCTTGTTTTGAGTATAGTGGCGTGCCTGCATGGAAGGATGATGTTAAATGGTTAAAGGATAGTATAAAACAACAAATCCCTGCAAAAGAATTTACAGGGATTTATTAGTGTTGTTCTGCTAGGACTCGAACCCAGACGAGCAGAACCAGAATCTGCTGTGCTACCATTACACCACAGAACAATTTGATGATGCAAAGTTATTGGTTTGTCTTGAAAAATACAAGAAAAAACGGAGCTTTTTAGGTTATTTCTGAATTTTTTCAAAGAAATTTACCAACTTTCTGGTAATTAAAAAAAGCGGAGAGGACGAGATTCGAACTCGTGAAACCCTTTAGGGGTTTACACGCTTTCCAGGCGTGCCTCTTCAACCACTCGAGCACCTCTCCTATTGGCTGAAAGCGGATGCAAAAGTAGGGATTTATTCTGATTGCAACAATAGCCAATTGAAGAAAAATAATGTCAGTGTTGAATCATTCTGCTGCAATCTATTGAGACTTACAACCGTTGTCGTTAAATGGTTTTTCAATGATTTTATTCTGCTTAAATCAAATTATTTTGAGTAAGTTTACACAATAGATAGCACGTAGCTATTTACTTGAGTATTAAATAAAATAGATTCAAAAAATGCAACTCACGGCTAAATTAGTAGAATTACTGCCATTACAAACCGGTACAAGCTCAAAAGGTGAATGGAGAAAACAAAACATTGTTGTAGAGACAGAAGAACAGTATCCTAAGAAGATATGTATCTCTGTATGGGGCGATAAGATTGACGCTAAACTACAACCCGGTAATAAATTGAAGATTGATTTCGATATTGAAAGTCGTGAGTACAATCAGAGATGGTATACTGACGTGAAAGCGTGGAAAATAGAACTGGCTAATTCGAATGCTCCGGGCGAATCTGCGCCGCCGATTGATGCTTCTTTCGATCCGGGACCGGCAGAAATGCCTGGTGATATGCCATTTTAACTTGATATCTTAATTTTCAAGAAGGCAGGTCGTCTGTCGGAAAATTTATAAAAAGAGCGTTGTCCTGAAATTTGTCTAAGCAATCAGGATAACGCTCTTTTTTATATGTTAGGATTCATCTTTGTGTGCTTTGCGAATTCTCAGCGTTCTTTGCGGTTAATCTCAGATTTTTTTACCGCAAAGAGAGCAAAGTGTCCTGCAAAGAACTCGGATAATCATTTTACAAATTGAACAAACCGGTGGCATTTCTTCCGGTTACTTCAATTATGTCATTCACAGGTTGCTGATATATTTCAGCCAATTTTTGTGCTACCAGCATCACGTAAGCGCTTTCGTTGCGTTTGCCGCGGTAGGGAACCGGGGTGAGGTAGGGTGCGTCGGTTTCCAGTACCAGATTTTCGGGTGAGAGTTGTTCCAATACGTGACTGAGCTTCGAGTTTTTGAACGTTACCACACCATTGATGCCCAGATAGAAGCCGCCCAGAGATAAAATGCGGCGGGCCTCTTCTAATGTGCCTCCGAAACTATGAAATATACCTCTCAGTTTGGAACAATTGTATTTTTCCACGCAGGCAATAGTATCCTCAAAAGCATCACGCTGGTGAATGATTACCGGCAGGTCGTAGTCGATGGCCCATTGTAGTTGTTGTTCGAAGGCTTCGATCTGTTCATTGCGGAATGTTTTGTCCCAGTACAAATCCATACCCACCTCTCCGAGGGCACAATATGGGCGGCGCTCCAGCTCGCTTTTTACCCATTCCAGTTCCTGTTTAAATGCTGCATCCACGCTGGTAGGATGCAGTCCGATGGTTGCGCTGAAATACTCAGGTTCGATGGCTTCAAGTGCCCACATTGGTTCCAATGTCTCTTTATCTACATTTGGAAGTATGATGTGTGATACGCCGGCTGCTTTTGCTCGGTTGACCACTTCCGTGCGGTCTTCGTCGAATTCGGAAAGATAAATATGTGAATGGGTATCTATTAACATTCTAAATAATGTGCTAATATGCCAATAAGAAAAATATGCCAATGAAACTAATAAAATCAGAAGGATTTAATTGGCACATTGGCATATTGAAGAATTGTCTAATTGGCTCTTATTCCCACTCGATGGTTGCGGGTGGTTTCGAGCTGATATCGTACACAACGCGGTTTACGCCACGTACTTTATTGATAATATCGTTCGAAATCTGCGCCATAAAGTCGTACGGGAGGTGAACCCAGTCGGCTGTCATACCGTCGGTAGAGTGAACGGCACGAAGTGCAATGGTGTTTTCGTAGGTACGTTCGTCACCCATAACACCTACCGATTTTACCGGAAGCAGAATGGTTCCAGCCTGCCAGATAGAATCATACAGACCCCATGTTTTCAGCCCTTCGATAAAGATATGATCGGCATCCTGAAGAATGCGAACTTTTTCGGCAGTAACATCGCCCAGAATACGTACGCCAAGACCCGGACCCGGGAAAGGATGACGACCGAGCAGATCCTGAGAAATGCCGAGGCTTTTACCTACGCGGCGAACTTCGTCTTTGAACAGCAGACGCAAAGGTTCCACCACTTTCAGTTTCATTGTTTCAGGCAGACCACCAACGTTGTGGTGCGATTTGATGGTGGCCGAAGGACCGTTGACTGAAACTGATTCGATAACATCAGGATAGATAGTTCCCTGAGCCAGCCATTTTACGTCTTCTATTTTGTGCGCTTCTTTGTCGAATACTTCGATAAAGTCGCGACCAATGATTTTGCGTTTCTTTTCCGGTTCACGAACACCTTTCAGGTCGTTAAGGAAATGTTCGGTGGCATCTACTCCGATCACGTTCAGTTTCATTCCTTTGTACTGATCGAGTACGCTCTCGAATTCGTTTTTGCGCAATAAACCGTTGTTTACGAAGATACAGGTGAGGTTGTCTCCGATAGCACGTTGCAGTAACACACCGGCTACAGTTGAGTCGACACCGCCCGAAAGACCGAGTACCACTTTGTCGTTACCCAGTTGTACTTTCAGCTCTTTTACAGTGCTTTCAATAAATGAATCGGGAGTCCAGTCCTGAGAGCAACCGCAAATATCCACCACAAAGTTTTTCAACATTTGTGTCCCTTCGGTTGTGTGGTACACTTCGGGATGAAACTGGATGCCGAATGTATTTTCTCCGCTGATTTTGAAAGCGGCATTTTTTACGGTTTCTGTGGAGGCAATCAGTTCAAAATTAGCCGGAATCTCGGTGATGGTATCTCCGTGAGACATCCAAACCTGAGAACGTTCGCTT
>JAUZOL010000265.1 GCA_030706455.1 Bacteroidota bacterium | reverse complement strand
TCACATTGGGTTGGGAGAATGAAAATATTCCGGCCATACTGAATGTATGGTTTGGAGGCACTATGGCCGCCGATGCCATGTCAGATGTGTTGTTCGGAGACGTAAATCCGAGTGGTAAGCTGACAGCCACATTCCCACGCAATGTGGGTCAAATACCTATTTATTACGCGCATAAACCTACAGGCAGACCGGAACATGAAGAAGATCAATTTGAGAAATTCCGTTCTGTTTATCTGGATGTTCCCAATTCGCCACTTTATCCGTTTGGATATGGGCTTAGCTACACTTCGTTCGACTATTCAACTCCGGTACTTTCATCATCAAAATTACACGCAAATGGCAGCATCACCGTTAGCTGTCAGGTTACAAATACAGGCAAAAAAGACGGTGCAGAGGTAGTTCAAATGTATTTGCACAATTTAGCAGGCAGCGTTACACGGCCGGTAAAAGAGCTGAAAGGTTTTGAAAAGATCTTCCTGAAAGCAGGAGAAACCAAAACCGTCAGTTTTACCATAAAACCGCAAATGCTGGCCTTCTATCGTGCAGATATGACTTTTGGTACTGAACCCGGAGAATTTGAGGTGTACGTAGGCGGTAACTCGAGAGATGTAAAGAAAACAATGTTCTCCCTTGAACAGTAAAATTTCATTTCTATGATTCGGTTATTGATTCTTTTAGTAGCAACAGCCTGTATGCCGTTGTTGACTGCACAGCAATATGTTGTGCCGGAGTCGCTTCGGGCTACAGGTTATGATGCGCATGTTGAAATAACGTATGCCAATCTGCCCGGTTTTACCTATGACATCTATCTCTCGACAGATCATGGCATTCATTTTCAAAAGAGAGCGGAAAACAACTCCGGATTTTATCTTGATTTTCTGGGTAAATCTGTAGGAGAAAGAAATTTGGTGTACAGAGTAGTACCCAAAGGAATGAATGTGACAGACAAAGCCGCCGCAAAATTCGAATGCAAAGCAACGACCCATAAATTCACGGATGAGCAGCTGATTGACATGGTTCAACGTTATACTACCCGCTATTTCTTTGATCTGGCTCATCCCGACTGTGGTATGGCACGCGAGCGAAGCAACGATAATCATGGAGATATAGTCACTACCGGAGGTACGGGCTTTGGGATTATGGCGTTAGTGGCTGGGGCTCAGCGTAATTATTTTCCGCGGGAACAAGCCATGAATAAAATCGACCAGATTGTTTCTTTCCTTGAAAGGGTTGATCGTTTTCATGGTGCCTGGGCGCACTGGTACAATGGAAACACAGGTAAGGTGTTCAATTTCAGTCAATATGACGATGGGGGAGACCTTGTAGAAACAGCTTTCCTGACGCAGGGCTTGCTTACTGCCCGTCAATATTTTAAGGACGGAAGCGATAAGGAAAAAACACTGTCGTCGCGCATCACAAAACTGTGGGAAGAAATTGACTGGAACTGGTATACGGATGGGACAGACTCACTTTACTGGCACTGGTCAAAGAACTATGGCTTCAAAATGCGTCATCGGATAAAAGGCTTTGATGAAACTTTTATTACATACGTATTGGCGGCATCTTCGCCCACGCACCCGATTCGACCGGAAGTGTTCAATTGCTGGAGAACTTCACCATACTATCAAAACGGCAAAAGCTATTTTGGAATACCATTATCGTTGGGCATGGAATACGGAGGCCCGTTGTTTTTTACCCATTACTCCTTTCTGGGGCTGAATCCCAAAGGCCTAAGCAACAAAGATGCTAATTTTTGGGAACGGAATAGAAATCATGTCTTGATTCACCGAGCTTATGCAATGGCAAATCTGAAGAAATACAAAGGCTACGGAGCCGACAGTTGGGGATTTACTTCTTCTGACGATCCGTTGGTTGGATATACCTCGCATCATCCGGGCACACCTGATGAAAACGGCACTGTTTCTCCAACAGCAGCACTTTCGTCCTTGCCTTATGCCCCGCAGGAAGTGCTGCCTGTATTCCGTCATTTCTATTACGATTTAGGTAAACAATTATTAGGCAAATATGGATTTTATGATGCTTTTAACCTGAACATGGTATCAGGCCAACAGGTAGTTCGATCGTATCTGGCAATTGATCAGGGACCGATTGCTGCGATGATTGAGAACTACCGGAGCGGCTTACTCTGGACTCTCTTTATGCAAAATGAAGAGATTGGTAACGGAATAAAAAAATTGGGATTTCAGTACAAATAATGTTTTGATACTGGCATTCCATAAATTAAGAAAATAGATTGTCATGAATTAATTAACACAAAATCAGAACTATGAAAAAGAAAATCAGTTTTATTCTGATTCTGCTGAGTGCCTTCTCGTTACAGATGCTGGCACAAAATCTAAAAATCTCGGGCATTGTTCGGGATGCAGAAACTAACGAAACTCTTCCGGGAGTTAGCGTTGTTGTGAAAGGACAAAAACAGGGAACGGCCACCGATCTTGACGGTGCTTTTACTCTGAATGTTACAAAAGGAAACGTTCTTCAGTTTTCTTTCATTGGATATGAAACAGAAGAATTACAGGTTGAAAACTCTCAGACAGTCAATGTAAAATTGAAACAGTCGACTACTAAAATAGACGAGGTGGTTGTAATTGGTTACGGTACGGCTAATAAAAGAGACCTGACTGGATCAATTGTGAAAGTTTCGTCAAAAGATCTTGAAAACAAACCGAATTCCAACCCTATCTCTTCGTTGCAAGGAAAAGTAGCCGGCTTGTCGGTTGTTAATAGTGGAAAACCTGGTTCTGAACCCGATATCAGAATTCGGGGAACTATCAGCCGCAACCAGACGAAGCCGTTGTACATTGTCGATGGGATTTTCAACGACAATATCAACTTTATCAATCCGGAGGATATTGCTTCGATGGAAGTCCTTAAAGACCCTTCGTCACTAGCAATTTTCGGCGTACGGGGTGCTAACGGTGCCATCATTATTACGACCAAGAAAGGAGCTCTGGGAAAGGTGACTGTCAATTTCAATTCGTCTGTTGGTGTACAGAATATTGTTGGAACACCTGATATGACTGATCGTAATGGTTTTATAACTCTTTACGATGAACAAAGAATCAATCAGGGAGCTTCGGCATATGGTCGCTATGACCTGTTCCAAGGTAATACAAACTGGATTAACCAGATTAAACAAAGCAATGCCATTGTTACATCTCACAACCTGAGTATTTCGAGTGGAAATGAGAAAAATAAGTTTTATTTTGGAGCAGGTTATTTGTATCAGGAAGGCTTGATTAAATATGAAACCTACAACAAGTTAACCGTCAGTCTCAATGATGAACTGACAATTAATAAGCACTTCAAAGTTGGAGTGAACGTTAATGCCTACAAAGCAAATTTACCTCAATTGCACGATTTTATCTCGGCATTGAATGCAACTCCAATTGTTGAACCGTATAATACGACTTATAATGTGTATAATAAGTTGCCTGATGATATTGGAGGTCCTCAAATTGGTAATCCGTTGATGTTTGTAAAAGGTAACAAATACACGCAGCTCAACAACGAATACCGGTTTATTGGTAATGGTTTTATAGAATGGACTCTTTTTAAAGATCTTACATTGAAGGCCAATTACTTTGCAGATTTAGGTTTTAATAATGGTCGAACATATACTCCTAAATATCAGGTGTATGCTGCTGAATCAGGCCAGGTGGTCGATTGGAATACTTTGTCATCTGTTAGTCAGTATAAAAACACGTATACCAAGATTCAACAGGATTATCTGTTAACCTATAAGAAGAAATTT
>JAUZOL010000264.1 GCA_030706455.1 Bacteroidota bacterium | reverse complement strand
CCAGCCGTTTTCTTTCATTTCGGCACGGTATTTGTCCAGTTCGTTAGGGAATGCATCCTGAGGATTGCCTGTATAGAATTCAAAGCCGTTTTTCTTAACCAGTTCTTTGATTTCAGGAGCCAGTTCGCCGGGGAGATTACCGGTTTTACCCAGAATCATGTCCCATGCGTTTTTGTCGATGGTGCTCCAGCGAGGTTCGCCTTTCAGGATGTGCATTACGTTCATCAACGCAATGTTCTTAACATACTGACTGAACGGAGTTACCAAAGGAGGATAACCCAAACGTGGCCATATATACTCAACTTCCTGGAACAAGAGAACAACCAGTTCGTTGATAGTTACTTCACGTTTCTTTTGAGCACGCAGCGCCATGTTGATAGCACCATGCATTGCTTTCAGGTCGGCCATCATAGAACCCATCATACCACCAGGCAAGCCGCAACCTACCAAGAGAGAGGTCATCACCTTGTTACCCGGATCAATGAAGTAACCGAGGAAGTCGTCGATGAACGATTGTGTCAGCGAGCGTGCTTCCATGTAAGCTTCCATGTTGATGTCTGGCACAGAGAAACCAGCATTTTTCAACATAGCCTGAATAGTAATCACGTCAGGGTGAACCATCCCCCAGGAGAGCGGTTCCATTGCTACGTCAAGGTAGTCAGCACCTGCACGAGCCACTTCAAGCATTGAAGCTACAGAGAAACCAGGTCCTGTGTGACCGTGATACTGAATTTTGATATGCGGATGGCGTTTTTTGATAGCGGCTGTCAGTTCGCCAAGGAAAGCAGGACGACCGATACCAGCCATGTCTTTCAGACAGATTTCGTCGCAACCGAATTCAACCACTTTGTCCACCATTGCCAGATAATAATCCACTGTGTGGATCGGCGAGTTGGTGATACAGCAGGCAACCTGCGAAATCATGCCGGCTTCTTTTGCATATTTCACCGACAATTCGAGGTTACGGGTATCGTTCAAGCCGCAGAATGAACGTGAGATGTTGGTGCCCTGAGCATGCTTAACCTTGAAGAAAAGCTGACGCACATCGGCAGGTACAGGGAACATGCGGAGGCCGTTAAGACCACGTTCCAGCATGTGTGTCTGGATACCGACATCGTTGAAAGGCTTTGTCCATTCACGAACGGCTTTGTTAGGGTTTTCACCAAAAAGCAGGTTAACCTGCTCGAAAGCACCACCATTGGTCTCAACACGGGCAAAACAGCCCATATCGATAATTACCGGTGCAATTTTTGTAAGTTGGTCAACACGTGGCACATACTTTCCAGAAGCTTGCCACATGTCGCGGTACACTAAACTGAATTTTATTTCGCGTGACATATAAGTAAGTGATGTTTGTTTTGCCACAAAGTTAGCCAAAAAACCAACGCACTCATGTATTTTTGATGATTATTTTTTCTTAAAAATAGACTAATTAAATTGCACACTTGTATAGTATTTGTGCATGGTTTTGAGGCATTTGAAGCAAGAATCAGATAGTTTCAGGATGAAACCATTTTTATCCCTTTGCGCGCGTTGAAAAATCTTAAAAACGGGGAGATAAAGCATTGCATCGGATGATGCAGAAAACGAAAAGAACAGTCATTACATTTTTATTGTAAAGGCTTCGTCCGAATACCCTTTATATAGCTAAATTTGCCCTCCAAATCTAAATTCTATGGCTCTTACTCTATTTATCCTGATTATTATTTTTGTGGCAGGCGATTATCTGCTGGAACAAATACTTTCGATCCTCAACCGCAGCCGTCTTTCACCGGTTATTCCTGAAAAACTGATCGGAATTTACGATGAAGAAAAATATGCAAAACAGCAAAACTATGCATTGGCAAACAGCCGGTTTGAAGATTATACCCGCTTATTCGCATTAACACTGGAATTGGGGATGCTATTGTTGGGCGGTTTTGCATGGATCGATAACATTGCCCGCAGCATCAGCGAAAACAGCATGGTAACCTCGTTACTCTTTTTCGGCATCCTGTTTGTCGGGAACGAAATTCTTACTCTGCCTTTCAGTATTTACGGCACTTTTGTGATCGAAGAACGCTTTGGCTTCAATAAAACCTCGGTAAAAATCTTTATTCTCGATATACTAAAGTCGCTTTTGTTGACGATTGTTTTAGCCGGAGGCATCCTGGCATTGATTCTTTGGTTGTATCAGCAATTAGGAGACAATTTCTGGCTGGCAACCTGGGCTGCAATTTCACTGTTCTCTCTGATCATGCTGCTTTTCTATTCCGAATGGATTGTTCCTCTCTTCAATAAGCAAAAACCGCTTGAGGAAGGAGAGCTCCGCACCGCAATTGAAGCATTTGCCCAAAAAGCAGGGTTCAGCCTGAAAAATATCTTTGTCATTGACGGATCGAAACGCAGTACAAAGGCCAATGCCTACTTTACAGGCTTCGGAAGTAAGAAACGGGTGGTGCTGTACGACACTCTCATTGAACAACTAACCACCGAAGAAGTCGTTGCGGTGTTGGCGCATGAAGTAGGACACTACAAAAAGAAACATGTAGTCTCGTCGCTTATCTCTTCATTTGTTCAATCATTTATCCTTTTATATATACTGTCATTATTCCTTAGGCTTCCCATTTCAGCTGAAGTGCTGGGAGCCTCGCAACCTTCATTCCACATCGGCATCGTGGTTTTCGGCTTACTTTACCAGCCAATATCCATTATTCTTGGCCTTATCATGAATGTATTCTCCCGGAAGCATGAATATGAAGCCGACGCCTTTGCCGCAAACTACGGTCTCGGAGATGCGCTTATAAGCGGATTGCAGAAAATCTCTGTACAGGCGCTGAGTAACCTTAATCCCCACCCTGCCTATGTTTTTGTTCATTATTCGCATCCCACATTGTTGCAACGGATGGAGCGGATTCAGAATATCAAATAGTAGGTTTCTGACTTTTTGTTAGTTAAAAACAATAGATTCGTAATTTTATCGGGGAGTTTTATAGCAATTTGATTAACTTTGTTACTCTTTTTGTCTGATCTATAAAAAATCACATTTGTATGAGTTATCTAATTGAACCGAAAAACTACACGCCCATTCTGAATCTTCAACAAACAGAATTGGGAATCACTAAAATCAAAGATTTCTTTCAGGCCAATCTTTCTGCCGAATTACGCTTACGTCGCGTCACAGCTCCTCTTTTTGTATTGCAGGGCACAGGTATCAACGACGACCTGAACGGAGTGGAACGTGCCGTAAATTTCCCCATTAAAGATATGAATGATGCCCGTGCAGAAGTGGTGCATTCGCTGGCTAAATGGAAACGGGTGACACTTGCCGACTATAATATAGAACAAGGCTACGGCATTTACACCGACATGAACGCCATCCGTGCCGACGAAGAACTGGGCAACCTGCACTCCCTTTACGTGGATCAGTGGGACTGGGAACGCGTTATGTCGGCCGAAGAACGCAACATCGATTTCCTGAAATCTATTGTAAGAAGAATATACAGCACGCTTCTTCGCACCGAATACCTGGTTTCGGAAAGCTTCCCTGAAATACGTCCTTCGTTACCATCAGATATTACCTTTATTCATGCCGAAGAGCTGCGCAAGCTCTATCCGGATCTTTCGCCCAAAGAACGTGAGTATAATGTGGCCAAACAATACGGTGCGGTATTTATTATAGGTATTGGTGGTCCGCTTGGCGACGGAGAGAAACACGACGGTCGTGCGCCGGACTATGACGACTGGACATCTGCCGGAGAGAAAGGACTTCCGGGACTTAACGGAGATATCATTCTCTGGAATCCGGTT
>JAUZOL010000263.1 GCA_030706455.1 Bacteroidota bacterium | reverse complement strand
GTTTTATCGCCGTAACTATATCGAAGGATTGTTTCTTAGTTCGGGGGTGGTGCGCAATCCTGATTATACCATGGAACGTCTGGTTCGGGCAATTAAAGATCTGCGGACGGTGCACCGTTTCAATGGCTATATCCACATGAAAAGCATTCCGGGTGCGAGTGAACAGTTGGTGCACGAGGCCGGATTGTATGCCGACCGTCTCAGTGTCAATATCGAAATTCCGACGGAGCAAAATCTAAAATTGCTTGCTCCTGAAAAGGATCACGCCAGCGTTTACAAGCCGATGTCGTTTATTCAACAGGGAATGCTGGAGAGCAAGGAGGATCGGCGAAAATTTCGTTCGGCACCCCGTTTTGCTCCGGCCGGGCAGAGCACACAGATGATTGTGGGTGCTACCAGCGAAAACGATAAGCAAATTCTTCAAACCTCTGCGGCGCTCTATCAACGTCCGAGTATGAAGCGGGTTTACTACTCGGGATTTATTCCTGTTAATAGTTACGATAACCGCTTGCCGGCGCTGAAGCAACCTCCTTTGGTACGCGAAAATCGCCTCTATCAGGCCGATTGGCTAATGCGTTTTTACGAGTTTAAGGTGGATGAGATTGTAGACGACCGTTATCCCGATCTCGATTTGGAAATAGATCCGAAGCTCTCGTGGGCCTTGCGCCACCCCGAAGTATTTCCGGTAGATGTCAATAAAGCCGATTATTCGCTGATATTGCGCATTCCGGGCATCGGAGTGAAGTCTGCCAAGCTGATTGTGATGTCGCGGCGATACGCTAAAATTACCGGTTCGGCATTGAAGAAAATGGGCGTGGTGATGAAGAAGGCGCAATACTTTATTACCTGCAACGAATTGCCGGTGCATACTGTACACGAAGCTTCGCCCGAATATGTGCGAAAAGTGTTGACTGAAAAGAAACTTCCCAAGTCTAAACAGACAGATCAGCAACAATTGTCGTTGATTTTCGAATAAAGACCTCGCCAATAATTTCTGCCCTACACAGGAAGAAGCTATCATTGTATATTAATCGACAAGGAAAAAAATGATTGTTTTTCGTTACGATAAAACCTACGAAGGCCTGCTGACGGCCATTTTTGATGCCTATTTCCGAAAGACTTTTCCGGATAAACTGCTGGGTACGGACGATATTGAACCGATGTTTGCCGAAGATAGTTTTACCGTTATCACGCAATCGGATAAAGCTGCGCGGGTGTGGAAGTCGCTGGAGAAAAAGCTGTCAGCCAATGCCTGCAATATGCTTACTTATGTGTGGTTGTCGGAAGAAGAGGGTGGTGATGAACTATTGTTTCAGTATATCCGTAAAACGGTGGACAGTAAACGAACTATCGAAACGAACTTTGCTGACGATGTGGTGCTAAAGGTACACAAACTGGCCATGAAGGTGAGTAAGGAGCGACTCCGGATGATTCAGTTTGTTCGGTTTCAAAAAGCTGCCGACGATGTGTTTTTTGCTCCCGTTTCGCCCGATCACAATTGTCTGCCTCTGGTGATCGATCATTTCAAAGACCGCTTTGCCGATCAAAAGTGGATACTCTACGATACCAAGCGTGATTACGGTTTTTATTACGACCTGAAAACAGTTACTGAGATGACACTCGAAACCTCGGCGCTATTCCCCGAAGGCAAACTCGATGAAGCTTTGATGGCAGAAGACGAAAAACTGTTTCAGCAGCTGTGGAAAACCTACTTTAAGTCGATGGCCATTAAAGAGCGCATCAATCCGAAATTGCACCGACAGCTCATGCCGAAGCGTTACTGGAAGTATGTGACGGAGAAACAGTGAGTTGTTTTCTGATATTGTGCGTTACTTCTAAGTTGATATTGTTGGTGTTTTTTATAGGACTTTTGTGCGCAGTTTGAAATATAATTTGTTTCTTTGTAAAAAATATTTAATTCAATACTTGTTAATTATTCTAATTTTACCATGAAACACAAAAATTACATTCGGTTTATCCTTGCGATGGCTTTAGTTTGCTTTACATTGCACGTTTCAGCAAAAACCACCTTGCGTCTTAATCTTCAAAAAGGTTCAGTTTATGAAATGAACATGAACATGAGCATGAAGATGGATCAGGAAGTGATGGGGCAACAAATAAAGATGGATCAAAAGATGAACATGCAATTGGTTTATAAAGTTGCCGATATTCTTCCGACTAAAAATTATGTTATAGAATATTCCGTAGGACAAATAAAGATGGACATCTCAACTAATGGGCAACAGATGAGTTTTGATTCTCAGACAGGTGGAAATCCGATTTTTGATAAACTCAAATCGATAATAGGTTCTGTAATTAAAATGGAAGTGACTCCATTGGGAAAGGTTGAAAAAGTGGAAGGACTGGATGCTTTTATTCAGAAAATTGGTGACGATAAAACGATAGCACAATTGGTTCCTATGTTTTCGTCTGACGAAGGTATTAAATCATTCATGAATCAAACTTTCGGCTATATTCCCGAACCTGAATTGGAAAAAGGCTCGAAATGGTCGTGCAAATCTCAATTGACTACTCCAATGAATCTGGATTTGACGGTTAATTACGAATTGGCATCTATTGAGGGTAATACCTTGAACATGAATGTGAACTCAACATTCAATGCAGCTAAACAAATGGAACAGATGGGGGCGAAAGTGGATATGCAAATTGATGGTACTCAAACTGGAACCATGACCGTTGATGCTGCTGATGGCTGGCTGCGTACTCAAAATCTTGACCAGAACATCAAGATGATCATGAAAATGAAAAATCCTCAATCGGGTGAAGAAATGAATATGCCTATCGAACTGAAATTGGCTATTGAAACCAAGGTGGTAAAAAAGAGTCTTTGATTTGTAAAGAGAGGGGATCTTCTGATCAAATCTATCCGACTTTGTACGTGATATAAACAAAACCCGCAATAAAAAGTAAAAACGACTTCACCAATATGGGAAAAGAATAAAGCCAGGTCAAACCTGGCTTTATTCTTTTTTTTGATCTGTATGTGAGGACTTTGTACCTTAACGGTCTTATTCTCCGCTGGTATCTTTGCCGCGAATTTCCACCCGGCGAATTTTTCCACTGATGGTTTTCGGCAATTCATCCACAAACTCGATTACACGCGGATATTTGTAAGGAGCTGTTACGCGTTTAACGTGATCCTGAATTTCGTGGATCAGGGCTTCGCCAGCTTTCTCCTTGTATTCTTTGGACAATACGATGGTAGCCTTCACCACCTGTCCGCGCACTTCGTCGGGTACACCGGTAATGGCACATTCCACTACGGCAGGGTGAGTCATCAGGGCGCTTTCTACCTCGAACGGCCCGATACGGTAGCCCGAGCTTTTTATCACGTCGTCCGTGCGACCCACAAACCAGTAGTAACCATCCTCGTCACGCCAGGCTACGTCGCCGGTGTGATAGATATGGTTGTCGTAAACGCTTTTTGTCAACGCTTCATCGCGATAATAACCCATAAAGAGCCCAACGGGTTTGAAATGATCGGTGCGAAGGATAATTTCGCCCTGTTCACCATCTTCGGCTGAGCGTCCGTCGGCAGTAATGAGGTCCATATCATAGGCCGGGTTAGGCACTCCCATCGATCCCGGTTTGGGCTCCATCCAGGGGAAAGTGGCAATGGTAAGCGTGGTTTCAGTTTGACCGAAACCTTCCATCAGTTTTATGCCCGTTATTTTGTAAAACGCTTCATATACAGCCGGATTAAGCGGCTCGCCTGCAATAGTGCAATATTTCAGAGATGAAAGATCGTAACTTTTTAAATCTTCGCGGATCAGGAAACGGAACACCGTTGGAGGTGCACAG
>JAUZOL010000262.1 GCA_030706455.1 Bacteroidota bacterium | reverse complement strand
AGTGCTTCAGAAAGATTTCAATAAGGAATACTTTGTAAAAGTGGATATTCGTCAGGTAAAAAGCATTCCGCTTTATTCTCCAAAAGCCAAAATTCTTACGATGCACCCGGCCGGATCTTATTCTCTGGATAAGCCGGATGGAAAGAATGGTAACTATGTGTTAACTATCAAAGATTACAAAGAATTCTGGAGTGTTTCCCGTTATTTGGTTGTAAAAGTTGATTAAACCCAAATTCCGCTATAGCGGAATTTGCCCGAAGGGCTGACGAAAAATAATATTTTTGTCAGGGTTAACCCCGATATTTTTGCAGGTAATCTGCAAAAATCGTCGATTAATCAACATGAATTTTTTTATTGATTAATTTGGGTTAAACTATCATCGTAGCATTTTGTCATATAATTAAACACGTAGTTTATTCGTTAAGACTTTACTGCAACACTAAAATGACAACATTATGAAATCAACAAAGAAATCGTATTTTTCCCTTACGTGTGCCATTGCTTTATCGTCGTTGATTGCGTTGCCGGCTTTTGCTCAGCGAGGTGAAGGAAACAGGGAACAAAGATCGGATAATAAGCGAGGCGAAGTAAGAAACGAACGTCAACAGACCAGTCGTCCGGAAAATCGTGGTAATGCTCCGGCTCAGGTTAATGCTCCCCGTTCTAACGCGCCTCAGGTGTCAAATTCTCCCCGTGGAGATGTTGACAGAAGAGATGTCCGTGCCGGAGAACGGTTAAATGCTCCAAGACAAGGCGGTGCTACTATGCGTGATAATCGTGCATGGGATGCTCGCAATGATCGTTTCTACGGAAGATGGCCGGCTCGTGGAGCTTCAGTAAGAGTTGTTCCTCAGGGTGGATACTGGAGAAATTATCGTGGTGTACGTTATATGTATCACAATGGTTTTTACTACAGACCTTACGGTGCATCTTATGTGGTAGTTGCGCCTCCGATTGGATTTCGTATTACGACACTGCCGGTAGGATTTGTTGCCTTTTCTCTTGCCAATGCTGCATATTACTACTATGCCGGGGCTTATTACCAACGTTATAATAACGAGTATGTAGTTGTTCAACCTCCTTTGGGAGCTTTGGTGCAGAGCATACCGGAAGGTGGACAACAAGTGGTGATTGACGGTAATACATTTTATATTGTTGACGGAGTTCAATATCAGGCCGTGATGTTTCACGGAAGTATCTGGTATAAAGTAATTAAAATAGAAGACCGTGTGGATGATTATAATGGCGAAAATCCATATTAATTGTCACAAAAATTATAATTAAAACGACAGGCAGAATGATCTACATTTCTGCCTGTTTTGTTTTTTATCAAAGCGCAAATAAGATGAAACGCCCATGTCAAAATCTATTGCTTTTGACACACAAGGGCATGATTATATTTTGGCATGAAGTTCCATGTGACCATAAAAAACAAATTATAAACACATGAAAGTAATTTCAATGAAACTGCTTTAACAAGGGCTTTTTGTAGTAAATTTGCAAAATTATTGAACCAACAAAACTAATGCCTTGCAAATGTGCACAAAGTGTTGTCTGTAAAGTGTATAATCAATTTATTTTGAGATGAACAAGACAAAATTGCAAGGACACGCCGCTATTTTTGTGGCTGCTATCATATTTGGAGCGAATTTTCCGATTACAAAACACCTGATGCCTCACTGGATGTCTCCCTGGGCGCTGACATATTCCCGTTTTGCTTTCGGTGCTATTGCCTTTTGGACCTTATCTTTATTTGTGAAAAAAGAACGGGTTCCCCGAAAAGATATGTTGACGCTGCTTTTGGGATCCATGCTGGGCGTCGGATTTAATCAGGCATTGTTTATTTTCGGTCTTCAGTATACATCGCCTACGGATGCATCTATCGTAAATACCGTGATGCCTATTATGGCAATGGTAATTTCGTTTTTTATACTCAAAGAACCGATTACTTTGAAGAAAGCAGGGGGAGTTTTCCTGGGTCTATTTGGCGTTTTGTGTGTGATTCTGTCGGCTCATGTTCCTGCGGGAGCATCCAAATCGGCTCCTATACTGGGAGATTTGTTCTGCGCATTGAGTTGCCTGATGTATGCGTTCTTTCTGGTAATCACCCGAGATGTGTCTAAACGTTATTCTCCGGTGACAATTATGAAATGGATGTTCTTGTTTTCAACCATCCTTTCATTTCCGTTTGGATACAAAGACCTGTTGACCGCAAATTTGTTTGTGAATGGTTCATTAAACGAATGGCTGTCGTATGGATATTTGTTGGTGGGAGCAACGTTTATTACCTATTTGCTGATGCCGGTTGCTCAAAAGAGAATACGCCCGACTACTATTGGAATGTACAATTATGTGCAGCCATTGGTTGCTTCTGTAATCGCAATTTCAATAGGGCAGGATGAATTTACCTGGATTAAACCCATTGCCGCTGTTCTGATTTTTGCGGGAGTTTATTTTGTGACAACCAGTAAATCGCGCGAGGATATTGAGAGAGAACTTGTGGAGGTAAAGCCAGCTTTCGACTCAGAAGATGCTGATCGCCTTCAGGTGGAAGTGGTGACTCAACAGATCGATAAGGATAAGAAAATTAATTAAAACAACAATAATATTTTTATTATGAACATTTTACTACTTGGATCGGGCGGAAGAGAACACGCCATGGCATGGAAAATAGCACAAAGTCCTAAAGTGTCGAATTTGTACATTGCACCCGGTAATGCCGGAACATCTTCAGCAGGGACAAATCTTGCGATTGCCGCTGATAATTTTCCTGCTATCAAAGATGCAGTTGAAAAGTATGCTATTGATATGGTGGTCGTCGGACCGGAAGATCCATTGGTAAAAGGAGTTGTCGACTTTTTCGAGGCGGATGTCGAATTGTGTAAAATACCCGTTGTCGGGCCTAATAAAATTGCAGCTCAACTGGAGGGTAGTAAGGATTTTTCGAAACAGTTTATGGTTCGGAATAACATTCCTACGGCGCGTTACCAGAGTGTTACAATCGATACAATTGACGAAGGCGTGGCATTTTTGAAAACGCTGGAGGCTCCATATGTGTTGAAGGCTGA
Organism: Bacteroidota bacterium; assembly: GCA_030706455.1. Lineage (GTDB taxonomy): Bacteria > Bacteroidota > Bacteroidia > Bacteroidales > Paludibacteraceae > Microbacter. The sequence goes on along the minus strand of JAUZOL010000262.1, from coordinate 773 downwards.
CGGATTGGCCGCCGGAAAAGGTGTTTTGATTATCAATGATTTGGAAGAAGCCGTTTCGGAATTGAAAAGTATGCTTCAGGGAAAATTCGGTGCAGCCGGTAATACTGTTGTAATTGAAGAATTTCTTTCCGGCATCGAATGTTCTGTGTTTGTTATTACCGATGGTAAACATTATAAAATTCTTCCTGAAGCAAAAGATTATAAACGGATTGGTGAAGGCGACAAAGGTCTTAATACCGGTGGTATGGGAGCTGTATCTCCGGTTCCGTTTGCTGATGCCGAATTTATGAAAAAAGTGGAAGACCGCATCATCCGTCCTACAGTTGAAGGTCTGGATAAAGAAGGAATTGTTTATAAAGGCTTTATTTTCTTTGGATTGATCAAAGTGAAGAACGAACCGGTGGTGATTGAATACAATGCCCGTATGGGGGATCCCGAAACAGAAGTAGTAATGTTGCGTCTGAAATCGGATCTTGTGGAATTGTTGGAAGGTGTTGCAGCCGGAAATCTGGACGAGAAAACCGTTGAATTTGATTCCCGCAGCGCGGTTACCGTTATGCTCGTGTCCGGTGGATATCCCGAAGATTACGAAAAAGGAAAAATTATCACCGGTCTCGACCAGGTGGAAGGGAGTATTGCTTTCCATGCCGGTACCAAAGTTGCGGATGGCAATGTAGTGACTAACGGAGGTCGTGTGATTGCGGTAAGTTCTTATGGCGCATCCAAAGATGAAGCTCTTGCACAGTCGTTTGCCAATGCTCAAAAAATCAGTT
>JAUZOL010000261.1 GCA_030706455.1 Bacteroidota bacterium | reverse complement strand
TTGCAGGAGAGAGCGTCCGGTGCCGAAAAAGTCGAGAAACTGTTTGGGACGATTGTTTCGGCTGAACGGCCAGAAGCGACTACCGATTCCGCCTGCCATGATGATACAATAATTATTTTCCATAGTTTTTTAACCAATTGAATATAAGATTGTTGTTTTATGTTGGTTATGCAAGCAAAGTTACACTATTTTTTGAATCACCCAAAGGTTTGTTTAATTTTTCAGATTCGGATTGTTTGTTTGCTTTTCAACCCGGATAACGCTTTTGGGACTGTGATCTGCTAAATCGGATATGTAAAATGTTTTCTGTTGTTGTGACTGATTAACGTGGAATTGTGATGTTTTATTTTGTAATATACAGAAACGGAAATGTTGCTTTTGATTAGGTAGTCATACCCGTAGTGCATTTAGAAACGAATAAGTTTGTTTTGTGTTAAAGTGCAGAAATATAAGTGTATATATTATTCAAAAATAAATCCACTTATCAAACCCTACCCCCGTTCCGGGTACTTCCCTTCATCTGAAGGGAAGACAAATCTGCTATTTTAGCAATAGATCGTAAAATAGAGTTCAAACTTCGCGACAGTGTGTCCCCTTTGGATAAAGGGGACGAGCGAAGCGGAGGGGTTAGATAATATTAAAATATTAATCATTTAATATATAGATTATTATGATATTTACCACAAATGCACTACGGGTACTGATAAACCATTTTCTACCATAATATCGCTTCTCCGAAGCTTAATAAATGCTCCTTTAGGAATAATATTATGGTAGTAATTATCATTTTCACGAATCAAAAGCACCGTAGGAGCGAAATTATAAAAAGTCCAGATGACTTCATTAAATAGATTCCAAATATCGGCGATTTCCGGTTCAAAAACAGTAAATTTGCTCTTCATAAATCAGACAAGACAATGAAATATAATTTTGACGAGCAAATAGACAGAGAAAATACGAGTTGTTATAAATACGATTTGAGAGAAAAAGTGTTTGGAACAGAGAATGTGATACCCATGTGGGTGGCGGATATGGATTTCCGTACGCCACGATTCATTACCGATGCTTTGAAAGAACGCCTTGAGCACGAGATTCTTGGCTATACAGTGCCGCCTCTCAGTTTGAAAAAGATATGTGCCGACTGGCAAAAGCGTCGTTACGGTTGGGATGCAAATCCGGAGTGGTTTGGCTTTGTACCGGGCATCGTAACGGGATTGGGTTTTGCGGTGAATACGTTTACACAGCCCGGCGATAAGGTGATTGTGCAACCTCCTGTTTATCCTCCGTTCTTCAAAGTGCCAAACGGTAACGGTCGTGAAGTGGTTTACAATACTTTGAAAGAGGTGGATGTTCGTTATGAAATGGATTTTGATCTGTTGGAAAAACAGTTGAGCAATAACGCGAAGTTATTTATTCTCTGTCATCCGCACAATCCGGGTGGGCGGGTGTGGAACCGGGAAACGCTTGAGAAACTGGCCGAAATGTGCGCTTCGAAAGGCGTTTTGATTATTTCCGACGAAATTCATGCCGATATGACCTATCACGCTTTCCAGCATATTCCGTTTGCTTCAATATCAGAAACGGCGCGCGATAATTCGGTTACCTTTATGTCGCCGAGCAAAACCTTTAACGTGCCTGGGCTGATCAATTCGTATTATGTGATTCCGAACCCGGCGTTGCGTCGTAAATTTGAAGCGGCGATGGAGCATGTCGATTTGCACGTGAACCTCTTTGGATTTGTGGCTACAGAAGCGGCTTACACGCAAGGTGAAGAGTGGCTGGATCAGATGGTTGACTATCTGGAAGGCAATGCCCGAACTATAGTCGATTACTGCGAGAAAAATATTCCGGGAGTTAAAGTGATGATGCCCGAATCATCTTTTCTGGTTTGGCTCGATTTCTCAGAATTAGGGCTTGCGAATGAAGCATTGCGAAAACTGATGATAGAAAAGGCCGGGCTTGGACTGAATGACGGACCAACCTTCGGCCCCGGAGGAGACGGCCATCAACGCATTAATGTGGGTTGTCCCCGCGCGTTGGTAGTAGAAGCCATGGAGCGCATCGAAAAAGCGGTGAAGGCAATTTGATAATGTGCCAATATGCCAATATGAAAATGGGATCTGGCATCTTGGAACTTGAAGCATGGAATTTTGAAACCATAAACATTTAATCATCAGATTCCTAAATGGTAAATTGTAAATTCACTTATGCCAAAACTAACATTATTTATACAGGACACCTGTCCGTTTTGTCGCCGGGCATTGAGCTATATCGACGAACTGAAAAAGGACGGAGCATACCAGGACGTTGAACTCGAAATTGTGGACGAGAACATAGAAAAAGAGCGCGCCGATTCTTTCGATTATTACTATGTGCCGACTTTTTATCTCGGAGATGAAAAGCTGCATGAAGGTGGAATTTATCAGGAAGAGGTAAAAGCTTTGTTTGACGATGTCCTGAAACGGAGTTGAAAGCAGGTTTGTCGATCATTCCTGTCTGGGGTTAAACCGACTTAAACGGTTTATTTTGTTCGCTTTTTTGCCTTGAAAGTCGGGGAAAAAGGTTATATTTGCATGATTTTTCAAAAACAAACAGAACACCACTATTTTTCAGAAAATGAAGGTATTAAAATTTGGAGGAACGTCTGTAGGGTCGGCTCAACGCTTCAAGGATGTTGCAAAGTTGATTTGTGATGGTAATCAAAATCTTGTAGTATTGTCGGCTATGTCGGGCACAACCAACACTTTGGTGGAAATATCAGACTATTTCTACAAAAAGAATCCGGTAGGAGCCCTGGAAGTAATCAACGCGCTGGAAAAAAAGTATTTGAATACCACCAAAGAACTTTATGCTGCTGACGAAACCAGACAAGAAGCAGAAGTTGAAATAAAAAAACTGCTTAATTATATCCGTACATTCTCGAAAAGTATTTTTACTCTTTTCGAAGAAAAAATCATTCTGGCTCAGGGCGAAATGCTCTCAACCACGATGATGAATATTTATCTGAAAGAAATCGGTGTGAAATCGGTTTTGTTACCGGCGCTGGAAATGGTGAAAACCGATAAAAACGGCGAGCCGGACAATGTATACATTCGCGAGAATATTGCAAAACAATTACAGTTGAATCCTGATGCGGAAATCTATATTACACAGGGATATATCTGTCGTAATTTCTATGGCGAAATCGACAACCTGCAACGCGGAGGTAGCGATTATACCGCATCTTTGCTGGGAGCCGCTATCGATGCTGAAGAAGTTCAGATCTGGACTGATATTGACGGTATGCACAATAACGATCCTCGTTTTGTGGAAGGTACCAAGCCGGTTCGTAATCTGCATTTCGAAGAAGCTGCTGAGTTGGCTTATTTCGGTGCTAAAATTCTTCACCCGACATGTGTGTTGCCTGCTAAATTGAGCAATATTCCCGTTCGTCTTTTGAATACGATGGATCCTACAGCTCCGGGTACGCTGATTTCGAACGAAACGGAACACGGAAAAATCAAGGCCGTAGCAGCAAAAGATGGAATTACCGCGATAAAAATCAAATCGGGCCGTATGTTGCTGGCTTATGGTTTTATGCGTAAGGTATTCGAAATTTTCGAAAGCTACCAGACTCCGGTCGACCTTGTTACTACCTCTGAAGTCGGTGTTTCCGTTACAATTGACAAAACGAAACATCTCGAAGAGATCGTTAATGACCTCAAGAAGCTGGGAACGGTGACCGTTGAAAAAGATATGGTGATTATCTGCGTGGTTGGCGATCTGTATCACGAATACGTAGGTCTCCAGGCTATCGTGGTGAACGCCCTCAAAGATGTTCCGGTTCGTATGGTTTCTTACGGAGGAAGT
>JAUZOL010000260.1 GCA_030706455.1 Bacteroidota bacterium | reverse complement strand
GCTTTCGGTTTGCAACAACCTGTATCAGTACAACATTCCGTTTACGGACACATCACTCCATACCTATTCCATCCACAGCGAAGAGTTCAAAAAAGACGTGGATAAATTTGCCCGTATTTGCCGCGTGGTGAACAGCCTACGCAAAGCCCGTATCGGCCAGATCGGTTGCCGTCCTATCGGCTTCCAAACCTGCCGCGCCAGCGAAAAACTGTTGCAAAACAGCGGTATCACCGTTGTGCCTGTCGATCTTTCCGAAATACTTGCAGCTGCCAGCAAAATGGACAAAGAATCGTCTGTTATCAAAAGCCGTATCGAACAAATGAAAGCTTATGCCAGTGTTCCTAAAGAACTGGAAGACAAATTGCTGCTTCAGGCTCAATTCGGTCAGGCAGTGGATAACTGGATTGCTGAAAATGAAATCGACGCTTCGGCCATTCAGTGCTGGGATTCGCTGGAAAAGAACTACGGTTGCGCCACCTGCCTCAACATGAGCATGATGAGCGACCGCCTCTTCCCGAGTGCCTGCGAATCAGATATTGCTGGTGCGGTTTCCATGTACGCGCTGATGCAAGCGTCAGGTGTTCCTGCCGTGTTGGCCGACTGGAACAACAATTTCGCCGAAGACCGCAACAAATGCGTTTGTACACACTGCGGGAACTTTGCCAAAGGCTTCACGAAAGCTCCAATGGCTGTGAGCTCGTTAGGCGTATTGGGCAACGTGTTGGGCCGTGTCAATACGGTAGGCGCTATTATCAGCAAAGTATCCGAAGGCGACTTCACCTTCTTCCGCATCTCTACAGACGATAATTTCGGTGTAATAAAATCGTACCTCGGAGAAGGAAAAATTACCAACGATCCTTACGGAATGGATGGCTGTATTGCTGTTACTGAAGTCAATAACCTTCAGAAACTGATGAAATTTATGTGCAAAAACGGCTTCGAGCACCATGTGGCACTCACCCGTGGTAATGTTGCCGAGGTGCTGCAGGAATCAATCGAAACTTATCTCGGTTGGGATCTGTACAATCACGAATAACAACAAGACAATTAGTGGTTAGTGATCGACTCTTCATCACTGACCACTAATTATTTACATTTCAACCTTATCTCAATCTAATTAAACCAAACACACAATGACACTAATCCAGAACTACGTACCGGCTATTATCTTTTTGATATTTAGTATGATCTGTTGGGGTTCATGGGCGAATACCCAAAAAATGGCTGCCAAAACCTGGCGCTACGAATTATTCTACTTTGACTTCGTGTGGGGTCTTCTCCTCACTGCCGTTATTGCCGCTTTCACTCTCGGAAGTTTCGGCTCCGATGGACGTCCTTTCATGGAAGATATTGCAAAAGCTGACGGGACCAGTATCCTATACGCTTTGGCCGGCGGTATTGTCTGGAATTTAGGAACATTTTTGCTGGTTGCAGCAATGGCTATTGCCGGTATGGCTGTCGGTTTTCCCATCGGTGGAGGACTGGCCTGGGTACTCGGCATCATTGTCAACTTTATCATTGCCGGATCGCAAGGTAATAATGTTGCTCTTTTGTTTACCGGTGTGGCTTTGATTGTGGTCGCTATTTTCTGCTGCATGGCAGCCTATAAGAAACTGGTAGCCGGCAAACAACAAACCACTACCAAAGGGATTGTCGTTTCGTTGCTGGCCGGTCTCACCATCGCCTTTTTCTACGGGCTGGTAGTAAAATCGCTCGATCCGGCTTACGTAAGCGGCGGCTCGGGAAATCTTACTCCTTTCACCGGCGTATTTTTCTTCACCATCGGAGCTGTCATCAGCACCCCGATATTCAACCTTTTCGTAATGCGTCACCCGGTCGAAGGCGAGAAACTCTCTCTCCGCGACTATTTCAAAGGCGACCTGAAAACCCACTTAATAGGCGTTTTGGGAGGCATCATCTGGATGTCGGGTATGGTTATCAGCTTTATGGCTGTTCCGAAAGCAGGCCCAACCATTTCTTACGCACTCACCAATGGAGCTCCCGTGGTAGCCATGTTTTGGGGTGTTTTTGTATGGAAAGAATTTAAGTCTGCTCCCAAAAGCACTAACATTCTCCTTACCGCCATGTTCTCGCTATTTATCATCGGTCTGGTATTGATCACGCTTTCAAAAGCATAAACAGTTGCCATGAACAAAGGAAAAGCAGTTATCGGACTGGTAATGAAATCGCTGCAAGCCGAATTCTTTCAGGAGATGAAGAAAGGAGCGCTGGCATTTGCAGCCACACACAATGATTTTGAACTTATTACTGTCGGCACGAATACCCAGACAGAAATAGATCTTCAGATAGAGCTGATCGACAACCTGATACAACAAAAAGTCGATGCGTTGGTGGTTGTTCCCATCGATTCGAAAGCATTGGTTCCCGTTGTTGTCAAGGCTGTGAAGGCCGGCATAAAAGTCATCAATATTGACATTCGACTGGATGATGACTTATTGACACAAAACGGTATCGAACTGACCTATGTCGGCCCGGACAATGCCACTGCCGCTAAAACCGTTGGTGATGTTTTGGCCTCTAAAATAGGCAAAGGTGCCAAAGTTATCTTTATTGAAGGCCTTGCTGTTGCCGAGAATGCACAACAACGTAAAGCCGGATTTCTGCAGTCAATCGAAGAAAATAAGCTTCAACTGGTTGCTTCGGAAGCTGCCGACTGGGAAACTGCCAAAGCGGAAGAGGTATTTGCCCGTTTATATTCTCAGCATCCCGACATTGATGGCGTGATGTGCAGTAACGACGCGATGGCTCTGGGAGTAATTAAAGTGCTGGATAAAAGCGACAAGGCTGGTCAGATTGCCGTCGTAGGTTTCGACAACGACGCATCCGTTCAACCGCTGTTAGAAAACGGACAAATGCTGGCAACAATAGATGCTTTCGGATCGCAAATGGCTGTTGAAGGAATACAATACGCGCTGAAAGTCATCGGAGGATTGGAAAACAAAGGTTCTTTCACTACCCCGTTCACTTTAGTCAGCAGAAAAAACGATGCAATTTGATATAAAATAAGCTATTATACGCTCCAAAAAGCGATTTGGACGAAGGCAAGGAATCGGGTTTTTGCAAATAAAACTGTATCTTTGCATACCAAACCCAAGACTAAAAAAGGACTCACATGTCATTGCAACTGAATACGGTAGAAGAGGCTATAGAAGATATAAAACAAGGTAAAATTGTGTTGGTTTTTGATGATGTTGCCCGCGAAAATGAAGGTGACTTTATTGCCGCAGCTGAGTTGACGACTCCGGAAATCATCAATTTTATGGCCAAATACGGAAGAGGCCTTATATGTGCCGCCCTCACAGAAGAACGCTGTAACGAATTACAACTGGAGCGGATGGTGCAAAGCAACACAGCTTTAATGACCACCAATTTTACAGTTTCAGTAGACCTGAAAGGACATGGCTGTACTACCGGCATTTCGGCTTCCGACCGCTCAAAAACGGCTAAAGCACTTGTGGATGCCAACACTAAGCCCGAAGATTTGGCTCGTCCGGGACATATTTTCCCGCTCATAGCTCATGCTGATGGCGTGTTAGGACGAATGGGGCACACCGAAGCTTCTGTGGATTTACCCCGTTTGGCCGGTTTGAAACCCGCCGGTGTATTGGTCGAAGTAATGAACGACGATGGCACAATGGCACGCTGGGACGACCTTGTAGAAGTTGCTAAGCAACACTCCGTAAAACTGATATCTATTACCCAAATCAAAGAATATAGAAAACACATTCAAAAATAACGATTATGCTCCCAAACCAACGACGCGAAAAAATCCTGGAACTGATCCGGGAAGACGGCCACGCTAAAGTGATGGATCTGAGCCGTATCTTCAAAGTGACAGAAGTAACCATACGTCAGGACCTTGAACGAATTGAGAAAGAAGGTCTTATTGTTCGCGAACATGGTGGAGCCTACCT
>JAUZOL010000026.1 GCA_030706455.1 Bacteroidota bacterium | reverse complement strand
CCCAGTCATGATGAAAAATAAATTCGCTTTCATCGTTTACACTGTTCATTGGTTCAAGCGGACAAACCGGACCGTATGTCATCGAACTACGTATTCCATCCCAGTTTTTAACCCTGGCAGGAGGCATAAAACGCTCGGCTTCCGCGTAGGGTATGCCTTTGAATATGAAGATGCCTTTGTGTATGAAACCTCTCACTTTTCCACAATCGGTCTGCACTACTGCTTTGCTGTTGCCTGAAACTATTGCTGTTTCATTAGTCCCGGTTTGCGCAAATGCCGGAGAGAGGCCTGCAATCAAAAAGGTAGCTAAAACGAGTGAGCGTTTCATGGAAATAGTATTAGAGATATTGTAGAGAATGATCGGATTTCTCCGTTTAGTTCATAAGTTCCTTATTTGTAATTATAAACCCTCACATAGTCAATCTGCATAGAGCAAGGGAAGATGGAGTCGTCTACTCCTTGTGCGCCGCCCCAATCGCCTCCGATGGCGAGGTTAAGAATGAAGAAACAGGGTTTGTTGAAAGGCCAGGTGGAGGCATTTTTTACCGCCGGACTGTATGTGTAATAAGGATGATCGGGATCGTCAATGTAGTATTCAATTTTGGAAGGAGTCCAGGTCATTCCGTAAGTGTGAAAAGCAGACTCGCAATCGGTCAGTTTGTAATCGGCATTATTCACAGTATTGCCATAACTGGATGGGGTATGGATTGATCCTTTCACCCAAAGTGGGTTGTAGCCTACATGTTCCATGATATCGAGTTCGCCGCAGCCAGGCCATCCTGCCGTGGCTATATTGGCACCTAACATCCAGGTGGCAGGCCAGGTTCCTCTTCCGGCGGGTAGTTTTGCCCTGATTTCCATGCGTCCGTACAGGAATGTTTTTAAGCCGTTCGAATTAATACGTCCTGAAGTGTAATCTCCCTTCTTTTGTCCGGTTCCTACCTTTTTTGCGGTTATGGTAAGGATGCCGTCTTTTATTGTCAGGTTATCTCCGTTAGTGTATTTTTGCCATTCGTTGTTGACGTCGATATTGGTTTCATTGACCCAGTTCGATGTATTGAGGGTGGTGCCGTCAAATTCGTCACTCCAAATCAGTTTGTGAGGAACGTAAGCTGGGTCGTCGGCTGTTATGGTAATATCTTTTGTGGACAATGCAGCCGTACCAAGTACATCCAATGCTGTTAATTTGACTGTATATGTCCCTTTCTGAGGAAAATAGTGAGTGATAACAGTGTCGCTTTGCAATGTCTCTCCGTCACCAAAGTCCCAACTTATAGAACTAAAAGTTCCTTTCATTTTTGCTCTGAAAACTATATAGTTTACACTATCGGTTTTGTTTACTGACGCGTACGTAATGTCGGCGCTAAAGGCATTTGACGAATTCGGTACGGTTGGTTCTGATTTGCTACAAGATGAAAACAGAAAAATCGATAGAAAGATTAAAATGAAAGACTTCATGATGTATGAAATTTAATAACCAATGAATATATTAGAGTCGATTAAAAAACAAATATAGAGAATTCAAACTTAAAAACATATATATAAGTTGGCAAGCCGACAAGTTGTTGAATAACTGTCGGCTTGTTCCAACTTAAGTGAGCACAACACAATCATAAATTGCCCGTAAATACCGTTAGCATCATTTAATCACTATTGTAGAAATTGAGTGAGGTAAGCATTTTACCGGAGAAGTAACTCCTTCGATTAAGATGTTGTAATTTATTGAATTATCTGTTGGATTCATTGCAATTACAGCAATTTTGCCGTCTTTGTTAAGAAAAGCAGTGGCCAGAAGTTGATCCCGTGTTGTTGAACAGGCGATTCGTTTGGCTCCGGGCTTTACAAATTTGGAAAAATGCCCCTGATAATAAAAGATATTGGTGTATGTTAGTTTTCCGGTGTTTGTATCTGCATGAACAGGTGCATAACAGAAATTTCCGGCGTGATTCGGACCTCCGGTTTGATCGAGCAAGATATTCCAGTCGATCCAACCTTCCGATCCGTTATTGAAATCTATAATCATTGATTTACCATAACGTTCCCCCATCCACCATTCGTTTACTTTTGAAACGTCATATTTTTCGATACAGCCTTCGCTAAAAAAGATATGTTTCGATGGAAAGGATTCTTTTACTCTCTTTAGATTTTCAAATTGCATTCCGCTCCCGCTCCAGGTTTCATACCAATGGTATCCAAATCCCCATACGTATTTGGCGGCGAGTGGATCTGACATGATTGCGCTGGCACGTTGATAAAAAAGGTCTCTGTTGTGATCCCAGGCAATAAGTTTTTTGTTGCTGAGTCCTGTTTTCGCTAAAGTCGGGCCAAGATGATTTTTGATGAAATCGCGTTCCTCTTCAGCGGTAAAAATGCAGGATTCCCAGGTTTGTATTGCCATTGGTTCGTTTTGTACAGAGAGGCCCCACACCGGAATGCCTTTTGATTCATAAGTGCGGATAAATTTTGTAAGATAATTCGCCCAGTTTTGCGCATGTTCCGGAAGCAATTTTCCGCCATGTATCAAACTATTATTGTCCTTCATCCAGGCTGGAGGAGACCACGGGCTGACAAACAAGGGTAAAGAGCCTCCAGCAGTCATTATTGCTTTTTTGATGAGCGGAATTTTGTACTTGTCATCGTGAGAAACATTGAATGTCTTTAATTGAGCGTCATTTGTGTCGACATACGAATAGCTATCACTGGAAAAGTCACAACTACCGATGTTTGTACGAGCAATAGAGTATCCTATACCATCTTTAGGATCGAAGAATGCTTTCAGAATTTCATTTTGCTTTGTCATGGGAAGTTTTGCAAATGTTTCTGCAGATGCGTCGGTAATGGCGCCGCCAATTCCGATAACCGATTGAAATGCTTTTGAAGGGTCAACAAATACCCATATCTCTTTCTCGACGGGTTGTTGTGCTTTTTGAAACTGTAACTCTCCGGTTGGGCTGATGCGTAGATCTGTATTTTCGGCGGTGGTATATACCGTACACTTCCACTCTTTTGGAGCTTTCTTTTGTGCGAATGTAATAACAGTGCCTGAGTATAGAGCAAGTACAACAAGACTTATGCTTAATAAAAATTTTTGCATTTTATTTGTGTGTTTTAGTTAGATGTAATGTTGTGTTGTCTGGTTATTTCCAAACGAATGTTCCTACTCCGCCTGCTGTTAATGTGGGAGAAACGGTTTTTTTATTGAAACTGATGGTGAACACCACAGGGACTGATGTTGGATTAAGTACTATAAGAACTTTGTATCCGTCCGGAGTTTTAAAGGCTACATTCGGCAGATTGCTTATCACACTGCTACCGATGCGAACAGAACCTGGTCGGATGTATTTGGCAGCATGAGCAATAACATAATAACTTACATTTCGGCTTACGGTTGAGCCGATGGTAAGTGCCCCCAGACAGGTGGTGCAACCTCCTGCTGTGTGAGGCCCTAAAGAAGGATTGGATGCCAGATTCCATTCTATTACATTTCGGCTCCAGTTTCGTGTTGCCCCAATTATGAGGTTTTGAATGTGCCACTGTAAGTCGCCGCTGAATGTGCCTGTGGATGCTGTGTATTGCTCTGTAAAATAAAGGTTTTTGGTTGGATGGGAGGCGTGAACGGTCGACATGGTTTCTATATTGCCGGCATAAAGATGGAATGCGGAACCATCAATGTATGTCGCAGCTCCCGCATCGTCTAAGACATTAATCGGATATTCGGGATGATCCAGATTGTGATCATAAACGATGATTTTAGTCGATAGATTATTGGCTCGGAGCTGAGGACCGAGATAATTCTTGATAAAGTTCGTTTGTTCGTCAGCCATCATCAACATGGCTGGATTGTTATAGGCGTTCAGAGGTTCGTTTTGTGGAGTAATAGCTTCGATTGGAATACCCGCGTTTTTCATCGCCAACAGATATTTTATAAAATAGCGCGCATATACATCATAGCAATCAGCGCGAAGACTACCACCCACAAAATCGTTGTTTGTTTTCATCCAGGTTGGGGCAGTCCATGGGGTAGCAATAATTTTAATATTCGGATTGAGAGCTACAATTTTTTGCAAGACAGGAATCAGGTCTGTATTTTCTCTTGCAATGGAAAACGAGAGTAGATTGTCATCTCGTTGTCCTGAGGCAACTTCGTCGTATGTAAAGGGCTCTGCGCTGAGATCAGAAGCTCCTATGCTGATGCGTAAATAACTGATGCCTATATGTGTGGAGTCAGTCAGGAACAATTCTTTCAATAATTCCGTTTTAGGTCCATCATCCAAATTGTTGAGTAGTGTTGCGCTTCCTCCTGTGAGTGCAAATCCAAAGCCATCAATGGTTTGATAGGTTTGCGTTGTGTCCACGAAAATAGTGCTGATTCCCTGAGAATTGTCGCTGAAGTTTAATGATGAATTTTGTTTCTGAAAAAGGACTGTTTTGTCAGAGTTAGTAAGCCAGAATGTAACATCAGATTTTGTGCCTGTAGGCGTTGTCGTTGTTGTGGTAGTGCCGATTTCTTCTCCGGAACTTGTTCTGCAGCTGGTTAGCAGCAAGATACTGATGACCGACATTGCTAGAACAGAAAGAGTGTGATTGTGAAATTTCATAGCTGGCTTATTTCAAATTTTGCACTATGCATTGTGATTCTTCGGGCAAAATTTCAGATTCTTGTAATTGTGATGGATATGGATAGAAGAGAGCTTCTATTCTTTGAGTTTTTCAATTTGCCATTAAATAACCCGAAGAGAGGAGATGTGTGTCTCTCTCCGGGTTATTTTGGAATGGGATTTAGTAGCAACAACTTCGGTTAATTCACTATTGTTATCCCGTTAGGATAGCTTCGTTTATATTGCAATTAACGTCATGTTGCCTTTGCTAAAAAGTGACATGTTTATTTTTTAGGCGTGAATTCATATTTCCATGCAATGCTTCCATTATAACATGCCATTGACAGTTTGTTGTCAGTTAATGACAAGATTTTGAATTTAGGCGTGTTATAAGTTTCAATGTTTGGAACATACCCTACAAGCGTATTTGCCGGAAATGTCAAATACAAGTCTTTACCTTCGTATTTGAAAGCCCAGGTTGTGTTTTGCAAAGCCACTGTAGCTTGATAGTCATTATTATCATGAGGATTATAAGCATTAAATGGATTGAAAGAACAGCCAGCATTGACATAAATTGTTCCTCCGACTCCCGGATTATATGTATAGGCTCCGGATAATCCACTGCCGGCATAACCAAATGTAAAGATGTCATCATACATGCCAACGCCTGCTTTGCCGTTGGCACCGCAGCTCCACCATCCTGTAGGATTGGAAGCATCAGGTCCACAACCAAAGTGTCCATCAACTGTTGAATTCCAAACCCACTGTTTAGTGCTGGTACCAGTACTGCCACAGAGGTATTTGAACAGATTCTTATCAATGAAGTCTTTGGTCAAAGTGTAGGTAAGGGTAACCGAACCGGAACTGATGCCATATTTGTTGGCAACTTTTGCTGTTACAGTGTAAGTGCCAGCCGGATGAACGATCTGAGACAGTCCGTTGGTGGTGGAAACAACATTGGACGTACCATCGTTGTATGACCATATAGGATAAACATCGGGAGCATTCAGATTAAAGGTGACATAATTAGAGTCTGACACAACATTAATGCTAAACATATTTTTATAATTGTCTATATTGGGAATCAGACTGCTATCTGCTCCTCCGTAATCTTTTTCGCTACAAGAGTTAATAAAAATCGGTAGCAGAATAGCGAATAATATTTTTACTATTGTCTTATTCATGATTTGTTTTTTTATGGCATTAATAACTGTTTTGTTTTAAGGTTCCCTGAGCAGCATCTATTTCAGTTTGAGGAATAGGCAGGTATTTTTTGTTTGTGGTCCATCCTACAGTACGTGTCAGAGTAGAACCTGCAGTTAGTACGCTGGCAGCCTTTCCACTACGAACTAAATCCCAATAGCGTTTGCCTTCTCCAACGAACTCTTTATGGCGTTCATCAAGAATGTTGTCAATCGATACAGTTACTGAGGGAAGACCTGCTCGTGTCCGAACCTTGTCTAAATAGCCCTGAGCTTCAGAGGTAGAACCTCCTGTTTGCAGCAATAGTTCAGCAGCATTCAATAATGTTTCTGCATAACGATACAAACGAATGTTATTATTATAGTTCATATCACCGTCACCTGTATAGCCTTTGTTTCCGTTTGTGCGAGGAAGATATTTTCTGAGGAAATACCCGGTATCTTCATAACGCGGAGAATAAGAAGCTCCGGTAGAAGCTGCATATGAGGTAAAGTTGAGGATGCTGGCATCACGGCGTTTGTCAGCAGCATCAAACAGTGCATAGGCTTTGGCGCTTACAGGTTCAAATCCCCAACCGCCATTGAAGTCTGGGCTTCCGCTTAAGCTATTGATTCCAATTAGTTTAGGATATACCGATCCTCCCGTTGCGATAGGGGAACCCCATGAGCGAGAACCGCTGGTAGATGTGTAGTTGATTTCAAAAATAGATTCTTTACCCCATTCACCGGTACTTTCCCACATAGATGCAAAATCTGCAACTAAATCATATTTTCCGGAGCCAATAATATCTTTCATATACTTCAAAGCTGTTGCATAACGGTTTTTATCGCTTTGATACATAACTACATCAGCATAGAGCATTTCCGCCATAGCCTGAGTAACATGTCCTTCGCTTCCGGAGGCAGCTTTCATTGGCAAACTATTGCCATTAATGATACCTTCGAGTGTAGAAGCAATTTTTTCATAGACAGCATCATGTCCGCTTTGGTCACAGATATAAGGAGATGAAAGATTGGTTTCATAATAAGGAATGTTTCCCCAATATTTCCAAAGTATAGTATAGTACCATTCACGCATTACGGTAGCTTCTGCAATATATTCTTTCTTTTCTGCATCAGTCATATCCGTTGCATTGTTAATATACTGTAGAACAATGTTACAACGGTTTACGCCTGAATAACTGATAGTCCAGGATTGATTGCAGACGGATGTGGGCAACGCGCTGAAATTTGCAATGTTGTGTAGGTAAAGACAGTCGGTTACACCACCACCTCCAGTCATTACATCTTCGCTCATAAGATCTGAAACGAAGGGAAGACTTTCGTAGCTGTAAAAATAATCATACCATTTCAAAGGGTCGTATGAAGCAACAAGAGCTTCTGTCAGGTGTCCTTTTGAATTGTAGTAAGTCCCATCTGCTAATAGCTGGCTGGCAGATTCAACTGTCAGGAAATTTTCAGTGCAGGAGTTCATCCCGAGAACCGCCAGAGCAATGCAACTTATAATTGTTAGTTTTTTCATAATGTCCATTGTTTTAAGATTAAAGGTTTACGTTGACTCCAAAAGTAAAGGTGCGTGCCTGAGGATAGCAACCGCGGTCAATACCGATAGATGTACCTCCAGATGTTCCAACTTCAGGATCGAAGCCTTCGTATTTGGTGAAAGTAAGCAGGTTTTCGGCTGCTACATAAAGACGTAAGCTGTTGATTAATACTTTTCTTGTGATGGTTTTGGGTAACGTATAACCAATCTGAGCATTTTTCAAACGCAGGTAAGATCCATCTTTCACAAAGAGATCTGAAGACTTCCAGTTGCCATTGGTGTCAGTCCACGTAAAACGAGGAATAGTGTTTGAAGTTCCGGGGCCGGTCCATCTGCCCCACATGTACGAAGGGAGATTTACATATTGCAGGTCTGTCCGGCGTGTAGCATCGTAGATGTCGTTACCGATAGTTCCCTGAAATACCATGTTTAAGTCAAAGTTACCATAAGTAGCGCCAACGTTAAAGCCAAAAGTCCAGTCAGGCATTCCCTTGCCAATTTTGGTACGGTCACTGTCGTCTATTTTTCCATCTCCATTATAGTCCACAAAGCGAACATCACCAGGTTTAGCATTAGGCTGAATTAATCCACCGCTTGTGTTTTTATAAGCATTAACCTCTGCCATGGTTTGGAAAATACCGGCAGTTTTGTATCCATAGAAGAAAGGATAGCAATAGCCGTTTTCTTCACGAGAAATAGTGCCCACGTTGGCATAGCTGTCCAAATTGATATAGCCTGTGGAATTACCAAGATTGGTCAGTGTATTCTTTAAGTAAGTCGCATTGGCACCTAACCGTAAATTCCATTTTGCCACTTTGAAACGGTAACTAGCTTCCAGTTCAACGCCGCTGTTTTTCATGTCGCCTACATTACCCAAAGGAGCAGCATCGCCCGAATACGCAGGTACCGGCATGGTGATCAACATACCTTTGGTTTTTTTGATGTAATAGTCGGCGGTAAAAGTCAACGCATTTTTGAAGAACCCCAAATCAATACCGATATCTGTCTGTTCCGATTGTTCCCATTTTAAATCAGGATTCGAGAGTCCGCTCGGTTTTACGCCATTTATAATGATAGCCGATTCGCCGGCGCCGAATGCATAGTTATTGCCACCGCTTGTTAAAGCAACGTATTTGAAAGCTGCAATATTTGAATTACCATTTTTCCCCCATGAAGGACGTATCTTAACGCTATAAAGCCATTCAGGTTTTATGTCAGCAATAAATTTTTCATTTGTCAGATTCCATCCCAAAGATATTGATGGAAAAGTTGCCCATTTGTTATTCGATCCAAAATTAGAAGAACCATCTTTACGAATGGTAAACTGAGCCATGTAACGTTCGTCATAATTATAGCTCAAACGGCCGAAATAGGAGGCCAAAGTTGATGGACTAAAAGCGCCACCTGATGCCGTTTGTACTTCTGGCGCTTTTGTTAAGCCTGTCGCAAAATCAATATTAGCTTTGCTAGGGTCTTCAGCTGTCATTAAGTGGCGTGTGCCGAATAAAGAACGACCGGTGGTCTTTTTAGCAGATTGACCGATTACAACGCCAAAAGTATGTTTACCAATTTTTTTATCATATGTAAGAGTATTCTCTAGCTGCCATACCCATGAACGATTCATTGTACTATATACAGAGCTTTGGTCATTGCTTGTCGATTTTCCAAGATAGTATACAATGTTGTATCCGTTTGTTTCATAAAATGCAAGGTCGTTCCCGAAAGAAGATTTGAACTTCAAATTATCCCACAATGTCAATTCTCCGGTAAAGTTTGCAACAATTTTATTGGAAGAACCAATTGCTCCGGGAAGAGACATCTGTCCGATAGGATTAGTGATTTCATTAAATTGATCGCCAGCTATATTTAATAATGTACCGCTTCTTTTGTCGTAAACGGGAGTGTTTGTTTTTGCATTTACCGCAGCGATTTCAGCTGGCGTGTCAGCATAAGGATCCATTAGGGGGGTCATAACCAATGCACTACCCAGAGGTGAACCATATTCGGAGTTGGTGCTGATTCCTGTCGATTTAATGTTTGCAAAAGACAAATTTTGCGTTACCACAAAATGATTGAGAAAACTACGGTCTTTTGTATCTAATAGCAATTGTTGCGCGTTAGAACGAATCGTATAACGTTTGTAGTTAGAACGATTGAAATTACCACCCACAATACCATCTTCTGAGAAGTAGCCGAATGAAAGGAAATAGTTTGTGCGATCATTTCCGCCGCTGATACTTACCTGATGTTGTACTTTCGGTGCATTGTTATTAAATATTTCATCTTGCCAGTTGGTTCCTGTGCCCAAAGAATATGGGTCGGAATAAATAATTTTTCCGCCCCCATTCGTAACTGGCTCATTAATAGAGGCTTCGTTCATCATGATGGCATATTGGGTGGCATTCAATACAGAACGGTGTTTCCATGGATTTTGGATTCCATAAGAAAAGTCATACGTTACCTTAATGTTACCTGATTTGCCACTTTTAGTCGTTACCAAAATAACACCGTTTGCAGCTCTTGCTCCATAAATAGCACCCGATGCTGCATCTTTTAAAATTTCAATTGATTGAATGTCATTCGGATTAAGGTAGTCAATGCCTCCATCGATAGGCATTCCGTCTACAATGTAGAGAGGATCGGAGTTGTTGATAGTTCCAATACCCCGAATTCGAATTTGGGAGCCTGCGCCAGGTTGTCCGGATGCCGTTGTTACCGTTACCCCGGAAGTCATTCCCTTCAGAGCATCATCAATACGAACCGGAGCTACTTTGCTGAGATCATCTGAAGTTACTTTAGATATAGAGGCGGTTACCACGCTCTTCTTTTGTACTCCATAACCTACAACAACAACTTCATCCATGGCTTTTGAGGATTCGTTCAGGATGATCTTGAAATTAGACTGATTTCCAATAGCTTTTTCAATGGTTTCGAAACCGACGTAGCTAAATACCAGAGATTTTTTTGATGCGTCTGGCACATTACTAATGATGAATTTGCCGTTAATGTCCGTAGTGCTGCCCTTGGCCGTGCCTTTCACCACTACTGCAACTCCGGGTAATGGCTCGTTCTTTGAGTCATAAACCACTCCCGAAATGTTTTGTGCCATTATTTTGCCCATACAGAACAAAATAATCAAAACAAAAATCACTCGTTTCTTCATAGGTTGAGATTTATGCTTCGTCCATATAAAACAGACTAAGCGGGTTAAACTTGGATTTAATTACTATTTATTGATAAATGAACTACTTTTCTCTTGAGATAAACAATAATCAGTTCAGTCTGCTGATAATATTTAAGTTTGAACATCAGAATTTTTTAAATCCGGATTTTTTATGAGAAAAATGAATCAGAGAAGCGTGGAGTTATGGATGTATTTTTCAGAAGAAGATAAATTGAAAAAATACAATAAGTATCTCTTGTGTTCTCATGGTTTCATTTACATCGATCACTATTGCCGGGAAAACAACTTTTGGATTTGCTATCCCGCTATCCCGGTTCATGGTTAAATAAATTTTATGACAAAAGTATACTTCAAATTCGACTTTTGACAATTTTATCACCTCTACAAAAACTATATAGAGATATAAAAACGCCTCTATTTTATCTCTACAATGATCGGATTAAATATTTAAAAATCAGAAATAAAAAAATAAAAAAATCTATATTTTGAGTTGTATCAAATTATATCATATCTTTGTTCTGTGTCATTTTGAACAAAAGCGGCACTTTAACCTTATTATTCAAATGCTTTATGAAACAATGTGTTTATATCACAGTCTTTTGCATTTTTTTATTGTCAACCGTACACGCAGTTGCAGGCATTGAAAAGATAGAGAATGTTTGTGTCCCTAAAATCACCTATTTTGACAAAAATGTTTACAATGCTGCTAACCAAACGTGGGCGATTGCGCAAAACAAGAAAGGGTACATGTATTTTGCAAATTCTGCCGGTTTACTGGAGTATGACGGAAGTCAATGGACTCTCTATTCTTTACCGAAGAATTCATCTAATGTGCGGAGTATCGCGATTACGGACGATCAGAAAATTTATACCGGCGTGCGGAATGAATTTGGTTATTGGTCGGAAGATATTTCTACACGCAAACTCAAATACACTTCGCTTGCTAAAGCCTCAAACCTCCATTTCGCAGATGAAGAAATCTGGAAAATAGTTCCGTTTCATAATTCGGTTTACTTTCATAGCTTCAAGAATATCTATAAGTACAATACAGACACAAAATCAATTTCAATAATTCCGGCTCCCAATCGGTTCCAGTTTCTTTTTCGTGTAGACGATCGCCTTTTTGCACAGGAAAAAGTGCTTGGGCTGATGGAGCTGAAAGATGACCGTCTTGTCGGTGTTCCTGGTGGTGAAATCTTTACAGGAGATTGCGTGTATGGCATGGAAGCGTATTCTGCAAATTCTATTTTAATTGCAACGATTGACAGAGGGCTTTATATGATGGAGAACGGGCGTATCTCAAAATGTAATTTTCCGTGTAATGATTTCCTTATAAAGAATCAAATATTTAGCATGGTTTCTCTCCCCGGAGGAAAGTTAGCCTTTGGAACCATTCTGAATGGTCTGCTTATTACTGACCACAATGGGAATATACAGTCAACCATCAACAAGCCTAAAGGAATGCCGAATAATACTGTGTTGAGCATTTTCTCGGATCAGACAAATAACCTTTGGTTGGGTCTGGATAGGGGGATTGGTCATATTCAGTTGAATAGTCCCATCCGGACTTTCCCGGACCCCAAAGGAGTTCTTGGTTCGGTTTATCAGGCGAAAGAGTTTAATGGCAGACTGTACTTTGCGACTAATCAGGGATTATTTAGCTGTGCAGTTGCCGATCTGTCTTATCCGGAACGAGAATTGCCATTGACTCTTATGCCTAAATCTCAGGGACAGGTTTGGGCATTACAGGTAGTCGGTAATAAATTGTTGTGCGCACATAATAAGGGTATTTATGCTGTAGATGGATCAAAAGGTGATTTTATTTATACCAAGAGCGGAGCTTCTCACTGGTTGAAAATTGATGATAACACAGTTTTGTTTCTTACTTATGACGGGCTTTGTGTGATGCATATCAGGGGAAGTCAATATACATTCAAAGCTCAGGCTGTTTTTCCGTACGATGGAACGTCATTGGCAAAAGACAAAAATAATAATATCTATATAGGAAGTGTTTCTGCCGGTTATTGTAAAGTTAAATTCGATCCCTCCTTTGATAATGTTGTTTATAGTAGTAGTCAGTTGGCTGACATTGGGATTAATCATGCAACTGCAAGAGGTGTTTATTCTTACAACGGGGATGTGTTTGCTCTTGATGGAGTAAGAGGAATTCTTAAGTTCGATTATGCCTTGAACAGATTTATTCCTGATCCGCTTATCAATCGATTGATTCCGAAGAAGGCAAATATTCACCGATTGCAATTAGATGCAGACAGAATGTGGTGCTATGCCGATAATCAGTTTTTCTGTATAAAGGGCTACCAGACCAAAAGACCTATGCTCGAGAGCCGGAATATGGAGTCGCTCTACAAACAACTGATAAATACATATGAAGATATAGAACGAATATCTGACGGATCTTACATGGTTTGTACGTCGAATAGTTTTGCCGTGATGAATGCAAATTATTCTCCTAAAACAAAGCAGAATATGGTTTATTTGCGTGATATTGGAACATTTACCAATGTGATGAAGCCATTGCATTTGCAGAATTCTCTTGATTATTACAAAAATCATGCGATTGAGTTTCCTTACAGGCACAATACGATTTTTATCCGTTTTACGCTGCCTGATTATGAAAACGAGGGAAATATACGGTACAGTTATCGTTTGAAGGGGAATTCGGAAAACTTTTCGATCCCTTCGTCAAGCAATATCGCAACATTTACAAATCTCCCGGCCGGTGATTATGTGTTTCAGGTCAAGGCAACTATTATTGGAACAAATGAGGTCTACTATTCACAGGAACTCAGGATTACCATTTTGCCACCCTGGTACATGGGATGGATTGGTTTTTGTTTGTTTCTTCTGCTGGTTGCAGGTCTTGCTCTGCTCTATTATAAATATTTACAAAGTCGATGGATGAAAGAGCAAAAGCGTATTGAATACGAGCATGAGAAAGAGATGGCAAAGATGGAAAATCGGCTGCTTCAGGAACAGGTCAAATCTCAAACCGATGAATTGTCACGTGTGACTAAATCAATGTTGCACAAAAATAAACTGATGAATAAACTGGATGCCGAAATCGCAAAACTTGTTCTGAATAAGACTATTCCGACCGTGGAATTGAGGGGTTTGAAACACATCGTTGAGAAGAATAAAAACCCGGATGAAGAATGGAAAGTCTTTGAGATGAGCTTCAATAAGACACACGACAACTATCTCGTCAAGTTGAGTACTCAGTTTCCAGGTCTTACTACATCAGATCTGAAATTGGCGGCATATATACGGATGAATATTAGTTCCAAAGAAATTGCCGGCCTGATGAATATATCTTCCAAGAGTATTGAAATGGCAAGGTACAGGCTACGGAAGAAGCTTAATCTGTCTCATGAGCAAAACCTGACGGAGTTCCTGATGGGGCTTTGATTGCAAGAGTATTCACTGAACGGTCAGTTTTCAACATGAAAACACGAAGTTACTAAGGATGTATATTCCATTTTGCAGATGACTAATTTTATTGGAGCCTTAGAGTCTTAGTGATTGAAATCGATTTTAATATATCCAGAGAAGCCTCAAATGCTGATTTTTTCTATCTTTGCAAAAAGAATATTTAAATTTATATTTGTTAATGCGTTTGTTGCTACCCTTAGTTTTTACACTTCTTCTGCTCACCGCCTGCCGCCACACTACTCCGGAACAGAAGGCCTTGTTGTCTCAAGCTGAAATTGTTATGCCGACACACCCCGACCGTGCGCTGCATCTGCTTAAAAAGATTAGCAACTTTCGACACTTTGCCACCTCCGACCGCGCTCTTTATGCCCTACTTATGACACAAGCATTGGATAAGTGTGATAGTGTAGTAGCCTCCGATACGCTTATTAGGATTGCAACCGATTATTATGGAAGCAATGACCCTGTACGTGCAGGATATGCGTGGTTTTATCGTGCCCGCTGCGAGAATAATCAAGGTAATGCTCAGGGACAGGTAAATGCACTTTTAAAAGCGGAGGAATTTGCAAGTAAAAGCAATAACTATAGACTCCAAGGTTTTATTTATGGAGACAAAGCAAAAATGTATCAAATGCAAAATCAGCTGGATAGTATGCTGTGCTATAATATGCAGGCTTACTCCAGTCTAAAAAAAGCCGGAGATAAGAGAAATTGTGTTGTCTGCTTATTAGTAATAGGTTACAGTCATTATCTGAATCGACAGTATGAAACTGCTCTGAAATATTCTGCTTTAGCTTTGAAAGAATGCGATAGTTCGGAACCTCTTCTGGTTACGTCTATCCATAGGCAACAATGTTTGGCATACTACTGTCTGAAAGATTATCAGAATGCTCTTCGTTTTGCCCGTTTATCAGCAGCAAGTTCAGATGCTTATGATTATTGCAAGCAGATAAACTTATCTATGATTTTTAATAAGATGAATAATATAGATTCTGCCTGCTATTACCTACGGCAATGTAGAAGCCCCCATGAAATGGCACCTGAATTTTATCAGACATGGCTGAATGTCTGTGCTAAACAATTTGATAGTAACGCGGTTGCATATTATTCAGACAAACTGGTTTATGCGAAAGACTCTCTCTACAAGCATAACCTAAGGGAAAGTTTTGCCGGATTAGAACGGAAATATAAATACGAAGGCTTTTTATCTCAAAATAAATCGCTAATAATTGCAAATCAGCAAGGTAAATTGCTTGTCCTGCTCCTTTTTCTGTTTTTAAGCATAGGAGGGGTTGGATTTGCTTTATACAGAAATAGGCAGAATAAGAGACTTCTGGAAAAACAACTTCAGTTGAATGAGAAGCAAAAAGAATTATCACAAAGAATGCAAGAACGAGCTTCCATGTTGCAAGACCAGATTAATATACAGCAAGGAGCTTTAAGTACTCTCAACAAACTGAAGTTTGAGATTGGGGAGTTATCAAGAGGCAAGTCTACTAAGATTGCTCAATCGCCTTGTCTGAAGAAGGGGCACGATACAACGGAGAATATAATTAAGCATGTGGTAGAGAACGTAGACTTGCTCTATAATCATATCTCAAAAAGGTTAGTTGAATCTTTCCCTGATCTGCTGGAAAATGATGTCATAATCTGTTGTTTTCTCCTTGCCGGCTTCGATAATGTAACTATCTACACAACCCTCAATCTGAAGCCGAACTCCTATAATGTCAAACGAACCGGTTTAAGGAAGAAGCTACGTTTGTCTCATGAAACAAATTTGACTGAATTTCTCGCCGGATTTTGACCGTTTTTCTATAAAACACAAAATGCCATTTTTACTGATTAGCATGTAAAAATGGCATTTTGTGTTTTAACAGACTGACAATCATGTGTATAAATTAATGTTAACAAACTATAAATTAGTATGATTTTCTTTGCGAAATTTACTCTCTGACTGAACAATACTCTGTAATTTCATCCTGCCAACTAAATTATTTCATCTAATATAATTTGGAAAAAAATTATGGGCGATGATAAAAAATCGATAGCACACAACCGGAAATTTATCAAAATAACTTTTGGCTCTATCTATTCTAATGCTACAATTTTAATAAATATAACGACTATAATGAGCATGGCATGGTAAACGCTCATTGTTGTATTGTGATGGAAGAATTAGCTGACGTTGATCATCAATTCGAATTAACTTCTAAAAACTAATTGATTAAAAATGAAAACACCCGGGTTTTTGCTGATGCTGTTTCTGACAGCAAGTTTTATAACTATTAATTGCGATACGCTGAGCGGAGATAATCCTCCATCTAATCCATTTCCTCCTATCAAGACGAGATCATTCTCTCCTTGTTCCGTATCTCAGGAAGGAAGCATCGTTACTCTCTGTTTCCGTGCCGATTGTGGTAATGTAACTACATCGATTGAAAGCGAATATGGAGATTTAGTTTACGAAACCAATACTACGGTAACTTTCGGTTCATCAATAAATATAGATACCACCGGTTGGGATAGTGGAAACTATACGCTAACGGTTACCAATAGTGTCGGGGTGATATATACGACGAATATTGATATTCCATAACTACAAATTTTGTTTTATTTTTTGGTTAGTTGAGGCGGGGGCGGCAGGATGCCGTTCCCTGCAAAAGACTAAAATTGTGTGCGACTATCGTCGCAGAATTCACCTATGTTACAGTTCACAGTTCAGTACTCAAGTTCAATTGTAAATCGTAAATGAATAAATTGTAAATCTTTTGTCCTTGTGGCTTGCTCCCATAAGGCAACAAAAATGGCTTCCCCGCGAGAGCCGAACCACAAAATAACAGAAAAATTGAAGTTTAACTAACACCGAAAAGCCGCAACAAAAGTACTCTTTTTTTCTGATTCAACTTGTAAGACTCAGAAACGTATTCTCTTCCAAAAGGAGCTTCGCTTATTGGAAGGCATTGACGAAACCAACATTTTATAGAAGCAAAAGCGGTTCCGAAAAGCTTTACGAGTAGGACTATAAATATTAAGAGTAATGGAAAGAATAAATATCTTGAAAATGGATGCAGAAGCATTACTTTCACAAGAAATGCTTTTGTTAAAAGGTGGAGGTAATAATGATCAAAATATGGATTGTTGGTCAAGTTGTGATGGTGGATGTTCTTCATCATGCTATTCATCATGCAATGCAGGTGGTTCAAAATAAATAATCAGTATAATTTAAAACAAACTGTTATGAATACAAATGAATTCACACAACAAAAAATTGAGGAATTATTGGGTCAAGAACTACAAGAGATAAAAGGTGGAGGATCTGATTCTTATAGTCAAGAATCTTGTAGTGGCTCTTGTTCGTCATCGTGTTATTCTTCGTGTAATCCTGGGAACCAAGCCGGTGCCTAAATGAAAAAACATGAAGAGATCTGGACTATTTATTATGGAAGGAACTTCGATATGATTCTTGCTTAATAAACCTATTTTTATTTACTCAATCAACGGGAAAGGCTATCTGGAGATCAAAGGCAGTCCTTATAATTCTGTTTTTGGATTCTATTGAGATAGCCTTTTTTAATCGTCTAAACTGCATATTACATGAATATTATACTAAATCCGAAATATATATTAAAACCAGATGAAGGAAGGGTACTCCTTCTTGCGAAGGATACCCTAAGATTCGATGATGATATTGACAATAGCTTGAGTTATATAGTGCATCCTATACATGCGATTATATTGTCTTTCTTTACAGGCGAAGAATATTTTGATAGTGTCAAGAAAGCTGCAGACTTTCTGAAGATAAGATCGTCACTTATTGAAAAATTCACTACAAAACTCATAAACAATGAAACACAAGTAGGGGTTGAATTTAATGGTTTAATATTAACCTTTCCGGAAAATACATTGATTGAATCAACTCTCAAAAGAAGTGACTCTTACGATCCAAATATTTTTGCTTATGAAACATTGGATTTAAGAAATAAACGGCATAAGACTCCCACTCACATAACACTTATGGTCAATAACAAATGCCGAACTAACTGTATATATTGTTATGCAGATAGAAGAAATAAAATTGATTGTCAAATTGATTTCATGCGTATCAAAGAAATCATCTATGAGGCAAAAACAATAAATGTTAGTTCAATAAGTGTCATTGGAGGAGAATTTTTTTTATATTCAAACTGGAAAAATTTATTGCTTGAGTTAAAAAAATATGGCTATTCTCCCTATTTATCCACGAAAATTCCTTTAAAAGAAAGCGATATAAAATTCTTGGCAGAAATTGAGGTTTCAGATATACAAATTTCTTTAGATACATTAATTCCAGAGCACCTCCAAAGTATTTTAAGAGTAAATAGTAGTTATGTAACTGACATAACTAACTCAATATATCTATTAGAAAAATACAATATCAAAACAAATATTCATACTGTATTGACAAATGTAAATGATAGTATTGCAGATATGAATTCCATCTTCAATTTTATTGTGAATCTCAAAAACATTAATTATTGGAAACCCGATTTAGTTGGCCCTTCATTATATATAAGTGAATCAAGTTTCGAACAAATTAAGCCTAAAAAGCCTGATATTACTATTTTAGTGGAATACTTCAAACAAATGCAAAATATAAGTGCATTTCCCATAAAATATCAAGGAATAGTTCGCAAGAATTTAGACAATATTGATTTATTAGAGAAACACAATCAGTTTCATCAAAGAGGTGCATGCACGGGTAATTATTCTCACTTATTTATATTACCTGATGGACAAGTAACCATCTGTGAAGAATTATACTGGCATCCTCAATTTATACTAGGAAACATCAACAAGCAATCTTTATTACAAATTTGGAATTCTGATACAGCAAAAAATAAATATGCATTTCCTCAAGAGCTTATTTCAAAAGAAAGTGCATGTGCTCTTTGTTCTGAATATCAGAAATGTCGATCAGTTAAACAAGTATGCTGGAGAGATATTATCAAGGCATATGGGCAAGACAAGTGGTTCTATCCTGATGTTAACTGTTCTCGAGCACCCAAAGCTACCTATAACATAGACATTTAGAACGTAATGAGATAGTAAATGTTACCTGTAATGCATTGGAAACTCACTGAGTTTGTATTGCGTCATAACACTACAATACAGGTATATACGTCATTATAGAATCAATCCACTTATCAAACCCTACCCCGTTCCGGCAGGGCTGTTAAGTTCTGATATTAACCACGGAGTAGTGGCTTATTTCAGCCCAACGTCAAGCGAAGCGAAACGTTGGGTTCCCTAGAGAAAGCAGGACTAAAATCCATTTGTTTGCATTCTACCCAAGGCTTCGCCATTGGGCTGAAGTAAACATGACTTTCAGTCAACTTAGAACTTAACGGCCCTGCCCGTTCCGGGAACTTCCCTTTATCTGAAGGGAAGACGAATCTGCAATTTTAGCAATGGATCGTAAGACAGAGCTATACTTTCGCAAAGAGTGTTGTCCCCTTTGGATAAAGGGGACGAGCGAAACGGAGGGGTTAGATAAGATTAAAATATGAATCATTTAAAATACAGATTATTATGATATTTGTTCCAAATGCACTATGGGTTAAATGTTATAAATGTAATTTCATCTGATCATGATATGGCTCTTATATGTTTTATCGTGTTTTGAGGATTACATGATAGTCTGTAATCCATGATATCTTGCTCTAACGCGCATCTAACCTTAAGAAATTTTCGATAAATTATAATGAAATTATTCGTCTTTATTTTTTCCTTCATATTTGTGCAAGCACAATCTTTTAATGCCCAAACATTGGATGTTCAGGGAGTGTTATCTGACAGTATAACTAAGTCAGTCTTACCTTATGGATATATAGTTGCTAAGAACGCCAAAGATTCTCTGTTAGCAGGTGTACTTGCGGATGAAAGAGGAGTTTTTCTCTTGAAAAAAATTTCAAAGCAACAAATGGCATACCTTCAGATTAATTACGTTGGCTATAAAACTAAGAATATTGGACTGTCTAGCAACAATTCCAGTAAAATTGAATTAGGTACGCTTGAATTAACCCCTGACTTGTATAAACTTAAAGAGACTACTGTAGTTGGCACCATAAAATATATGGAACGAAAATTCGATCGACAAGTTTATAACATGAGCGACAACCGGATTTCTTCAGCACGAACTGTACTTGATTTGCTACGAACATTACCAGGTGTAGTAGTTGATGAAGAAGGAAACATCAGATACAAAGGAGCACAGGCTACAATTTATGTAGATGATCAACCCTCATCATTTCTATATCCCAATGTTGAGATGATACCCGTAGCTATGATCAAAAAGGTTGAATTAATTGATATAGCTATGTATAACGGATCAACAGGAACCGGAGGTATAATCAATCTAAAGATGAAGTCAATTACAAATGAGGGTATTAGCGGAATATTTTCATCTGATGCCAATACAATTTTCTTAAATCGTCTCGACTTATATAAAGGGTTCCTCAATCTTAATTACAAAATAAAGAACATCACCATTTTCAATAATTTCAGTGAAAGCAATCAGCATCAAAATACAGACAGAGATACAGAGGGCTTCCTCAATTATGAATACCCATACAAGACAACAAATATTTCAAATCAAATTACAAATCGAAATGGATTTTTCAACTATACAGGAATTAAAATTTCCTTAAAAGAGAAAACGCGAATTATTATTGGTGAAGGGTTTTATTGCGATAATCGTAAACAATTTTCCGGTACTACAAATCAACAAACCTTTTTGAGTTCTAATTCTTTTTTTGACTCTTATTCAACAACAGAGAAATACATTATTAGTTCAAAAGGTATTTCCTTTGGCATATGGGGAGCGCATGACTTTATGAACGGGCAAGCAATAAGAGGAGGTGTAAATTTTGAGCATTCGATTGCACCGGGGAATCTTGAAACAAACTATTCATACAAATATATTAATTCACTTCCAATAGATAGTACTTCACAAATAGCGTATGATAAGAAAGAAAGGAGGAATAATCTTATTTTCAACCTTATTTATATCCACCCAATCAACACTTCAATCCAATGGAATATCGGCATAAATAGTGTTAACAGGTTACAGCAAACCAACAACAATAAAGCCTATGTTAACACTATGGCTAATTTGCCATTAACCACTTATACGACAGGGAGAACCCAAAATCATGAATTATTCTGGAAAATAGGATCTGTGTTTCACAAATGGAAATTTAATGGAGGTGTGAGCTTGCAATACAATAGAATATTTGCAAATTATACTCGTTTTCAAATATCAAATAAAGATACTCTGTTGCATGTGCATAAAGAATTCTTAAATATTTTACCTTCTGTAACCATTAGTTTTGCATTAGACAGTATACAGGCAATCAAGTTAACATATGCACAATCCATCAATGCACCTGATTATTTCTACTTATGTAATTTTGTAGATAAAAGTAATCCTAGATCTTGGAGAACGGGGAATTCTTTGCTTGATCCTGTCCGGTTGCAAAATCTTTATCTGGGGTATACTTTCTCAAAAGAAAAATGGAACCTATCAGCAGAGACTTTTTTCAGTTTGACAGACAATGAAATCTATACTGTAAGTTATCCGTATTCCAGTACTGTGTGGCTAAATATTCCAGACAATCTTGCTAAGCGAAGTAGTATTGGTATCGATTTTTCTTCATGGCTTATGTTGAATAAATCGATGGATTTTTCTCTTTCCTCCAGCCTATTGCATACTTTTATTGATGCCTCGTCATTAAATAATCGATTTCAAGAATTAGGACTAAACAAAATGGATTTAAAAAAGAAGAGTTTTGGCTTTAACGTAAAATGTAGTATGAATTTGCGATTCAACCCGACCACATCGGGAATGTTATATATCAACTATTTCAGCCGTGAAATTACTTTCGAAGGTTATAATTATGGTTACATCAATTCTTCCGCAAGTCTAACCAAGAAGTTTGCTAACAATAAATTATTTCTCACAATAGGTATCCACAACCTATTAGACGATCTGGTTATACATGGCGGTTATATAAATTATGCTGGCCTTACAGCCACTGCCAAGCAAGAATCAAGTAACTATAGACGTAATTATTTTATCTCTCTACAATATAAAATTAAGCAAGGAGACAGAGGAACAAGAGATTATAAAGCAGGCCGATAAATAACGACAAACATATGCTTCATTTCCCGTTCGACCAGCAATACGATTCCATGGATTGCGGTCCAGCCTGTTTAAAAATGGTTGCCGCATATTATGGAAAATCATTTACGCTAGATAGGTTTAGGCAACGATGTAATATCAGCCGTGAAGGAGTATCATTGTTGGGAATCAGCAAGGCGGCCGAAGAGGTTGGATTTCGTTCGTTGGGAGGTAAATTTACGTTTGAACAATTAGCAGAGAAAGCACCTCTGCCCTGCATTATCCACTGGCAGCAAAACCATTTTGTGATCGTCTATCGCATCAAAAAACGGAGAGGTAAAATAACTGTTTACGTGGCTGACCCAGGCAAAGGCCTTTTAACTTATACAGAACAGGAATTTTGCGATGGGTGGATTAGTACCCGCTCCCGTGGTGAAGAAAAAGGGGTCGCTCTACTGCTAGAGCCTACTGCTCTCTTTTATCAACAAGAAGGAGAAACCGTAGCCAGAAGCCGGTTTCGTTTTCTGGGCAACTATTTTCTCCCATATCGCAAACTATTCGGTCAACTGTTGCTGGGATTACTATTGGGTAGTGTTCTCCAGCTGTTCTTCCCTTTTCTTACCCAGGCGGTAGTCGATATGGGAATCGCCAATCAGAACGTCGGGTTTATCTACCTCATACTTTTTGCACAATTAATGCTCCTCTTGGGACGTACGGCCGTAGATTTTATCCGCCGGTGGATATTGTTGCATATCAGCGCTCGTATCAATATTTCTTTGATTTCCGACTTCTTTATCAAATTGATGCGGTTGCCAATGAGCTTTTTCGACACCAAGCTGTTGGGGGACTTACTACAACGTATCGAAGATCATAACCGCATCGAACGGTTCCTTACGGCTCAATCGCTAAATCTGTTGTTCTCTATTTTCAGTCTGATAATTTTTAGCTTGGTTTTATTAGTGTACGATCTGCGTATTTTCCTTGTGTTCATATCCGGCACTGCACTCTATGCTCTCTGGATTATCTTTTTTCTCAAACGCCGACGCATACTCGATTATCGCTATTTTGAACAACAGGCAATCAACAGAAGCAAAACTTATCAGCTAATAAACGGAATGCAGGAGATAAAACTTCAGGGTTGCGAACAACGCAAGCGTTGGGAATGGGAAGATGTGCAGGCCGACCTCTTCAAGGTAAACCTCTCCACCCTCTCACTGCAACAAACTCAGGAAGCAGGCGGCATCTGCATCAATGAACTGAAAAATATCGCTATTACCATCATGGCTGCAACAGCTGTTATCCACGGACAGTTAACGCTGGGTATGATGCTATCGGTGCAATACATCATCGGACAATTGAACGGACCTGTGGAACAGATGATAAATTTTATCTATCAATGGCAGGACGTCAGCATCAGTTTGGAACGCATCAATGAGATTCATATCAAGCAGGACGAAGAAGCCGTGAATCAGGGCAACATACTCCCGTTAAACGGTGGCGAAGATATTCGAATCGATAACCTCTCTTTTCAATACGAAGGCCCATATTCGCCCAAAGCGTTAAACAACGTGTCGTTGCTATTGCCCAAAGGGAAAGTAACGGCCATTGTAGGAGCCAGTGGAAGTGGCAAAACAACTTTGATTAAATTGCTGTTGGGCTATTACTCTCCCACAGAAGGAAATATTGAAGTGGATGGAAAAAAGATGAACGATTTGGATATTCGCTGGTGGCGACACCAATGTGGAGTGGTGATGCAGGACGGTTTTATATTTTCCGAATCTATTGCCCGCAATATAGCCGCTAACAACGAAGAAATAGACACAGATCGCTTGTTACAGGCCGTTACCATTGCTAATATCAGGGATCATATCGAAAAATTGCCGTTAGGATACAACACCATCATCGGACAGGAAGGTCAGGGCCTAAGTCAGGGGCAGAAACAACGGATTTTGATTGCCCGTGCGGTATACCGTAACCCACAATTTATTTTCCTGGACGAAGCCACCAATGCCCTCGATGCCAATAACGAACGGACAATCATTGAAAATCTGGACGATTTCTATAAGGGACGTACAGTCGTTATAGTTGCTCATCGGTTGAGTACGGTAAAAAATGCCGACCAGATTGTGGTACTTGATAAAGGAGAAATAGTGGAGATAGGAAACCATCAGCAACTAGCAGAAAAGCGGGGTGCCTATTACCAATTGGTGAAAAATCAGTTGGAATTAGGAACATGACAGTTTGAAAATGAGGTAATGAAATCCGAATTAAAAAGCAAAGAAGTATATCATGGACAACATTGAGTTAAGAAGCGAGAAAGCTCGGAATATAATCGGGAAAATTCCTCCGGTCATTGTGCGTAGTGGCATTTCCATTGTAGCCGCAGTATTCCTCATCTTACTTGTATGTAGTTATTACTTCCCCTACACAGAAACGATAAGTACAACGGTAAACATTGAGCACAGCAAGTTGGGATGTTATGGTATTGTTTCTTTCCCTGTAGCATTACAATCGAAATTGGAAACAGGAGAGCAGGCAATGATAGAGGTAGAAGGGTATAGCAAGAATAAGTTCGGACAATTAAAAGGAGTTGTCTGCCAAAAAGATTCTGTTCCGAAAATAATTTGTGGCGAAAAAAGGATTGTTCTTCGTATAGCGTTGAAAGGAGGACTTGTTACCTCTACAGGGAAACCTCTGACGTATTACCCCGGAATGGGAGGTAAAGCAGTTATCTTCCTTCAACAGCAACGTTTGCTAAACATATTGTTTGCATGGTTAAAGGAATAAAAAGAGAGATTTATTTCTCCATCAACGCAAACTGTG
This sequence comes from Bacteroidota bacterium, assembly GCA_030706455.1. Taxonomy (GTDB): domain Bacteria; phylum Bacteroidota; class Bacteroidia; order Bacteroidales; family Paludibacteraceae; genus Microbacter. The sequence continues at coordinate 4,056 of JAUZOL010000026.1, read as the reverse complement.
TAGTCACTTTACATAGGTTATATTCACTTTTTTGTTAAAATTCAGGGCGACGGGATGTCGCTCTGAAATTCCTTTGAAGAAAGAGTCCTGACAGACTATATATTATCCAAATTTATTAACATTTTAAAAACACCATTATGACGAGTACTTCGGAAACCGGCCACGCCAAAAATGTGGCTAACTTCGACCAGTTAATTGCCACTGTTATTTCTTTTGGCACGCAGTACAAACCCTCCCGGACTGAGCTTCAGATCCCGGCTTTACAGGCACTCGCAGCTTCGGCACGTGCATCTCTCAACAAAGTCGACACAGCACTGCCGGCATACAAAAATGCCGTTGCGGCTCGCGAAGTAAAGTTCTCTCCACTTAGCAAGCTGACCACCCGCCTGCTGAATACAGTAAAGTCGACTACGACAACAGTGGCGGTAGATGATAATGTAAAATCGTTGGTATATAAAATACAGGGAGCAAAAGCTACGCCGAAACTGACGGAGGAAGAAAAGACAGCTCTTGCCGCCGAAGGTAAGTCAACGAAAGAAATATCGGCTTCGCAAATGAGTTACGACAGCCGGCTGGAGAATCTCAATAAACTGCTATTGCAACTCGGTTCGATACCAGAGTACAGACCCAACGAACCGGAATTGCAGGTTGCTACCCTCCGGCAACTATACAATGACATGAATACACTTAATACTACCGTGGTGACAGCTCAAACAGCACTCGACAATGCACGTATCGCCCGTAACGAAGTGCTGTATAAAGAAATTAACGGATTGGTAGATATTGCAGCCGACGCCAAGACCTATGTTAAGGCGGTATTTGGAGCTTCAGCCCCACAGTTCAGACAAGTATCGAAGATAAAGTTCAACGTGGTAAAACCATAATTATTCGAATAAGTGAGGGTGTTACACAAATATACACCCTTACTATGTCAATCATCCAGAAAAAACTTTGAATACCCAACTCGCATTACCAAGATGACAACTTATAAGTTCGAACTTCCAACTATGATTTGCGATCTTTGAACGGACATTATCAAACCTGTAACTGAGAAATGCAAGCAAAGCACTTGAAAGTTCGAGTTTTCTACTGACGTTAACATATCCTGAACTGCAAAGTTCTTACGGAGAACTTTGCAGTTTGAATTTTGAGCTGGAAAGCTTGAAAAAGCAACTGATAAATATAAATAGAGCACTGGAAATTATAAACAGGTGTCCACGGCTAGATTATATCCTTAGTTGGATTTCGCTCTTTTCAGTATCTCATCGGCTATTCGGGCAGCCGAATCTTTTTCTGCAAGTTTCAGACAGTTGGTGGCCAGCTGCGATAACTGTTGGTTGTCTTCTATTAGTTTCAATGCAGCAGGAACTAACTGCTCTTTTGCGTCCACATCTTTAATCATCACGGCAGCATCTTTATGCACAAGAGCCATTGCGTTATGTGTCTGGTGGTCTTCAGCCACGTTGGGAGAAGGAACCAAAATGGACGGTTTTCCCAGCAAACATAGTTCGGAAATGGAGCTTGCTCCGGCGCGTGAGATAACCAGATCGGCGATGGCATATGCGTAATCCATGCGGGCAACGAAGTCCGTCAGGATAATGTCTTTCGTAATTGACGAGGCACTCTCTTTCCTCAGATTTTCAATATAGATTTTCCCAGCTTGCCATATTACCTGGATTCCTGATTGTGCCAATGTTTCAAGATGCCCTAACAGGCTTTGGTTGAGGGTGCGTGCTCCGAGGCTGCCTCCGATTACCAAAAGTGTCTTTTTGGCCGGATCAAGATTGAAGAATTTATATGCCTCTTCTTTTCTTTTCGGATCGAGTTGAAGATACTGCCGGATGGGGTTGCCGGTAAGTATAATCTTTTCTTTGGGGAAGAAACGTTCCATTCCTTCATAAGCAACGCAAAAACAGGCTGCTTTATCGGACAAAAGCTTGTTGGTGACCCCTGCAAAAGAATTTTGTTCCTGAACGATTACGGGAATGCCAAGTTGAGAAGCTACCTTCAGTGTAGGACCGCTTGCATATCCGCCTACTCCGATGACAGCATTGGGAGCAAAGTCCTTCACAATTTTCTTCGCTTTGTACATGGATTTGGCCAGTAAAAATAGCGTCTTTACGTTGCGCAGCATGTTCTTTCTGTCGAATCCTCGGATAGGTAATCCGATGATTTTATAGCCTGCTGCGGGTACTTTTTCCATTTCCATGCGGCCTTCTGCTCCAATAAAGAGGATCTCTGCATTCTCAACTTTTGCCTTTAAGGCATTCGCGATAGCAATAGCCGGAAAGATGTGGCCTCCGGTTCCTCCTCCGCTTATGATAAATTTATTCGGTTGGTTCATTTGCTGTAGTATTTGGTGCGGGAGACTCCGTTTTTTGTTTCCCCTTTTTAAAATAGCGCGTTACACTGAGAATAATGCCAAAATAGACACTGGTTACCAGAATAGATGTTCCTCCGCGGCTGATGATGGGCAAAGGTTGCCCTGTAACCGGACCTAAATGCACGGTTACACCCATACTTACCATGGCCTGTATGACAATCATAAGCGTAAGGCCAATGACCAGCAATGATGGATAAGGCTCGTTGCATCGCCACGCTATTTGTCCCGCTCGGAACAGAAGAAAGAGATAAAGTGCCATGACGAATATGCCTCCAAGAAGGCCGGTCTCTTCCACCACTATGGCATAAATGTAGTCGGCATAAGCCTGTGGAAGATAGTTGCGTTCCAGGCTATTGCCGGGAAATACACCAATTACACCCCCACGGGCGATGGCAATCTGGCCATGCATCACCTGGTAGTTTTCGTCGGTGATGACGTATTTGTCTTTGTCGTCTTTGTTGTGCTTCATAAACCGGGCAATACGATTCTCCCAGGTATAATAACGGTTGAATGCCTTAGGACGGTGATTTTCAGGGACAATATGCATACATGCAATCAGAAGCAAAATAGCAACAGCTATACCACCCAGAAGCATCCCCAACTTTTTGAATGGAACTCGTCCGATGATCATCATCAGAAAAACAACTCCAAAAAGAATACACGCTGTCGATAAGTTTTCCAGGCAGATTAAGCCACAAATAACCAGCGTTACTCCGACTATTTTTAAAAATGATTTGTTGAGCTCTTCCGCATTTTTGGCTTTTGAAATCAGATCTGCTACCACAACCAGCAACGATATTTTGGCAAATTCCGATGGCTGGAACTGAATTCCGGCGACTCCGATCCAGCGTTTCGCATCATTGGCGTTAACCCCTCTCAATAGAGCATATATGAGCGCCAGTACCGATATGACCAGCAAGATGTATGCAAATTTGTTGATGCTTTTGTAGTTGATCATGTGTACGCCGGCTACAATGGCAGCTCCCAATGCCAGAAACATGGCATGGCGGAGCATCGGGGCAGCATGGTTGGAAGCTCTGAATGCCAGAGAACTACTGGCACTGTAAAGCTCCACGATTGAGATCATACAGAGCAGAAAGAATACTGTCCATATAACCGAATCGCCCTGAAAATATTTTTTGAAGAAATCGCGCATACCTGATATTTTATGAGTCGTTTGTGTTTATTTCTTTTTTTGAGACTTAAGCCAGTGCTCGTATTTTTCTTCGTTTTCGTACCAGGCCATCCATCCGATAACCGTGCCACCGAGTGCTATGGCAAGCGTGGCTCCAATCATTCGAGCAACGGACAGGTAGCTGCCGGAAATGATAAAAAGAGTGAGGAACATGGCATAAATGACTAATCCAATGCTTAATCCTACGGTTATGCAGAATGGCCACTTGCCCTTTTTGTGCCAGAATCCCCATTTGGAAATTCTTTTATTTGAATAAAACATTAACATGAACGTCGGCATTTAGTGATTATAATTTTCTGACATGCTCTTTGAACTGAACGCCTCTGTCTTCGTAATTCTGGAACAGGTCAAAGCTTGCACAACAAGGTGAGAGCAAAACGGTATCGCCTTTCACACTGTTTTCGTAGGCTGTTTTTATCGCTGCTTCCATCGATTGAACATCGAACGTTTTTTTGCCCATTTTATCGAAGAAATCATG
>JAUZOL010000259.1 GCA_030706455.1 Bacteroidota bacterium | reverse complement strand
GCGGCGGTCGATGATATTACGGCATGGTGCCTGTTGGCAGCTGTTATTGCCATCGTGAAAGCCGGATCGTTTGCCAGTTCGCTGTATGTAATTGTGTTGGCTATTGTTTACGTGGTTATAATGATCAAAGGTGTGCGTCCGTTTCTGAAACGGGTTGGTGACTTGCATACTTCGCGCGAAAACCTGAGTAAACCAATTGTTGCAATATTCTTCCTGATTTTACTGCTTTCGTCGTATGCCACGGAATTGATTGGTATTCATGCTTTATTCGGGGCATTTATGGCGGGAACCATGATGCCTGATAACGAGAAATTCCGTAATATTTTCATTGAAAAAATTGAAGATATCGCGCTGGTGCTTTTACTTCCTCTCTATTTTGTGTTTACCGGGTTGCGCACACAAATCGGACTGCTCAACGATGCTTACCTTTGGCAGGTAACAGGGTGTGTTATCCTTGTTGCCGTGGTCGGGAAGTTTGTGGGAAGTACCGTGGCTGCCCGTTTCGTGGGGCAAAACTGGCGTAACAGTTTGTCGATAGGCGCCTTGATGAATACCCGGGGATTGATGGAGTTGGTGGTGCTGAATATCGGTTATGATCTGGGAGTGCTGTCTCCCTCTGTTTTTGCCATGATGGTAATAATGGCGTTGGTGACCACATTTATTACAGGGCCGGCGTTAAATCTCATCAATAAACTCTTTAAACTGGGCAAAGAAGAGGTCTCGACTACCATCAGCCGTATTGGTAAGTATAAAATATTGGTGTCGTTTGCAAATCCGGAGCGGAGTGTGGCATTGCTCCGTCTGGCTTATAGCCTTACCAGTAAGCAAAGTGGTAATTCTATGATTACGGCCATGCACCTTTCCCCGAATAACGACCTGAATCAGTTTAATGCCGCAGAGTACGAAGAAGAAAGTTTTACCCCCATTATTGCAGAATCGAACCGTTTGAACGTTGATGTTGCCACTTTGTTCAAAGCATCCAATGATATTGAGACGGAAATAACCCAGATGGCGAATAAGGGCAATTACGATTTGCTGCTGATCGGAATCGGACAGTCAATTTTTGAGGGAAGTATATTGGGAAAAATTCTCGGTTTTACAGCACGCATCATCAACCCCGATCTTTTGCTCAATAAAGTGACCCGACGCGAAAAGCTGTTCGAAAACTCTCCTTTTGATGAGAAAACACGCTTGATTGTGGCCAAAAGCGAAGTGCCGGTAGGTATATTGATAGATAAAAATTTTGTGAAACCCGATCGTGTGCTGGTAGCTTTGTTGTCGCCCGAAGATTCGTTTTTAATCGGTTATGCCCAGAAGCTGATCTCGAATGCAGATTCACAGGTGACGGTGATTGATAGCCGTCAGGCGTTGAAACATTCATCGGATATTCGGGAAACGATTCGCAATATAGAACAAATAGCCCCGAATCACATTCAGACGGTTCATGAATCGAAGCTAACCCGCGAAATGATTCGTCATCATGACCTGTTGTTGATAAGTATTAATAGCTGGAAGGCGGAACTCGATCGTGAGAGCCGGTGGTTGAAAGATATCCCCAGTACGTTGATTCTTAAGTCGTGATAGATTTGTAAAAGAGATTTCGGATAAATGTTGTTTGGAAACGACAAACCGCGCCATGCATTTGCACGGTGCGGTTTCCTCTTTAGATATTTGGTTTACGTTGAGCAAAACTAACCTATTGCTCAATGCTTCTTTAAAGCATATTGTTTCGTGTCTGATGTATCTTTATCTCAGACTTCTTGCTCTTTCGGCGAGGGCTGATGCTCCATTATTTTGATCCCCGCTTTTATTTCGTTTATCTTCTTCTCCTTTATTTTTTTCTGGTATTGCGATGGAGTGCATCCGTAAAAAATCCGGAAGTCTTTACTGAAATGAGATGCTGTGCTGTAACCTAATCGACTCCATAGCTCCTGTATTTCAATTGATTCGTCACTTTTAAGATAGGAGCACGCTTTCTCCATCCGCAGTCGTTTAATATAACGACGTGGTGTTTCGCCTGTTACTTTTTTGAAAATCCGGTGGAAGTGATATTCCGAAAACATTGCAATTGAAGCAACCTCTTTCAGTGACATATTTTTCCCGGGATTTTCTTTCAGGTACTCAATAGTTTTCTTTATACGCTCTAAATGATGGTCGCTATTCATTCGAGTTAAATGTTTGTGCAAAAATAGATTTAATAAATTTAGCAATGTGTTCAAATCTTGCTTTTTAGATATTTTAATTAAAAAAATCGGTTTCCGTTTTTTCTATCGGACTGACTGCGGCTTGTTTAGTAAATTCACTATCAGGGATATTGTAAGATTGCAGAAAATACGATTCGTAAAAGAGATATGTTTTTTTATCTCTGTCTTTAATTTGGCAGTTTTAGTGTCCGGTTCTTCTTGTATATTTCGGGTTTTGTGTCATTCAAAAAGCTTGTAAGTTGTTTTAAGTTGTAAAAAGAAAGCTGTAAGTTTGTCTTCTTGTTTGCAAATACGATGCTTGCATTTAATTGTTTATAACCTTTTTATCCTATGAACCGTAAAATCTTATTGGCCTTTATTATTTCAACTGTTTTGTTTCAGTTTTCGAATGCTCAGCAAAATGAACTTTGGAACGGTAAGAAATGTGCTGTAGTGCTTACCTATGACGATGCAATTGATGTTGATCTCGACAATGCCATACCTGCCCTTGATTCGGTAGGTCTTAAAGGAACTTTTTATATTATCGGACAGTCGCCGGCATTAGCAAAACGCATGAACGAGTGGCGTGCGGCTGCGCAACGCGGACATGAGCTCGGCAACCATACGCTTACTCATCCCTGTGACGCAACTCTTCCGGGGCGTAGCTGGCTTACACCCGAAGATGATCTTAGCCGTTTTTCGGTAAAACGTGCACAAAACGAGATTAGAATTACCAATACGCTTCTACAGGCAATCGACGGCAAAACCGAGCGCTCTTTTGCTTATCCATGTGGCGATCGTACAATTGGCGGAGTCGATTTTTATAAGCCTCTTGAAAAAGAATTTACCGGAGCCCGCGGTGTTACTCCGGGTTTACAGCACAGCAACGAAGTCGATCTCAATGACATTCGTTGTTATATGATTAACGGAGAGGGAGGCGATTATATGACAGATCTTGTGAAACAGGCCATGGAGTCGCATACGTTACTGGTTTTCCTGTTTCACGGCGTAGGTGGCGGACATAACATCAATGTTTCGCTTGAGGCGCACAGCAAGTTGCTCCATTTCCTGAAAGCGCATGAAAGCGAAATCTGGATTGCTCCGATGGTGGATATGGCTAAGTATATCCGCGAGAAACAGCAACGGTGAGTTGTTGACTAATTGGTTAAAGATATGTACCCGTTTACTTTTCTTCGCAAATTCTTGTTGCTGACAGCTTTTGTTTGTGCCGGCACCGGAATACAAGCAATGTCGTCAGTTGACTCCATCCGTTGGCTGATGCAACAGTCCCGGTTTGATGAAACGATCCGTATTACTCAACGGCTGCAACAGGCGAATCAGGCGACAGCGGAAATTTTTTATCAGGAAGGGCTTGCCCTGAAAAATATTTACAGGTTTGCCCGGGCTATTCGTTCATTCCAAAAGTCGTATGAGATAGACACGCTTCGGTCTGAAATCCTTTCCGAACTGGGAGGTTGCTATAAATCGTTGAACGATTACGGTAACGCGCTCTCTTATTATGAAAAGGCGATGCAAAAAATGCCCTCGTCGGCAGTGTTGATGGCCGAAGCTGCCAATGCGTATATGATGTCCGAAAAATATGAACGGGCCCTGGAACTCTATCGAAGTTTATCTAAAAACGAACCGCAAAATGTCTATTTCCTCCGCAATGTGGCTCGCTGCTACGACTATCTGGGTCGAGAAGATTCGGCCATCGTTACTTATGAGAAATGTTTGTATCCTATTAATGGCGATTATCAGTCGACGTACCGGCTCTGCACTCTTTGGCTGAAGAAGAAAGCTTACGATCAGGCTTTGTCGCTGACAGCCAGATATATGTTTATGGATTCGACCAATGCCCGTATCAACAGCCTGAATGCCTAT
>JAUZOL010000258.1 GCA_030706455.1 Bacteroidota bacterium | reverse complement strand
GGCGGTGCCGAAGCAGCAATCACTCCTGGCGGTGTCGGCGGTTTCAACGCGTTGACAGCCCTTTCTACCCGTAACGATGATCCTCAGGGAGCTTCCCGTCCTTTCAGCAAAAGCCGCGACGGTTTTGTTATGGGAGAAGGAGCCGGTTGTGTTATCGTTGAAGAATTGGAACATGCTCTTGCTCGCGGTGCAAACATCATTTGCGAAATTGTCGGTGGTGGTTTATCAGCTGATGCTTATCACCTGACCGCAACTCACCCTGATGGATTGGGCGCAAAATTAGTGATGGAAAGAGCATTGAAAGATGCTGGAATGAATCCCGAAGACATTGACTATATCAATGTTCACGGAACTTCGACCCCTGTAGGCGACATCTCCGAATCGAAAGCGATTAAAGATGTATTCGGCGACCACGCTTACAAACTGAATATCAGCTCCACAAAATCGATGACAGGACACTTGCTTGGTGCCGCCGGTGCCGTTGAAGCAATGGCCAGTATCCTTGCCGTGGTGAATGATATTGTTCCGCCAACCATCAACTTCCATGAAGGCGATGAAGATGAAGAGATAGATTACAAACTGAACTTTACCTTTAACAAAGCCCAAAAGCGTACCGTTCGAGCTGCATTATCGAACACGTTTGGATTTGGCGGTCACAATGCAAGTATTATTGTAAAGAAATTTGCAAAGTAATCAGTGATTATTCAGAAACTCTATAAAAGGATAAGGCTCTTGACGAATTCTCGAAAAGAGCCTTATCTGTTATTTTATCGGCTGACCGGTATTATACCCGACAATCTGGATCTCTATGAAATGGCAATGTGCCACAAATCAACCGGAGTTAAAGATTCTAAAGGAAATTCCGTCAACAATGAACGCCTCGAATTTCTGGGCGATGCCATCCTCAACTCTATAGTAGCCGATATTGTCTACCACCAATTTACCGACAAAGAAGAAGGATTCCTGACCGATACCCGTTCGAAGATTGTGCAACGCGAATCGCTCAATAAACTGGCTATAGAACTGGGAATTCCGAAGATCATGCAACTTTCGTCGAAAAACGGGGCTTTGCATGGCAACAACGTTTTCGGTAACGCTTTTGAAGCTCTGATAGGAGCCATTTATCTGGATCAGGGATATGAACGGTGCAAGCAATTTATCGAATCGAAATTGATTGCTTCGTGTATCGACGTCAATAAAATGGCTCAAAAAGAGGTTAATTTCAAATCGCGCCTGATTGAATGGGGACAATCCAACAAGGTTCCTGTCGAATTTGAGGTAATAGAAACCTTCCACGACCGAAGACATGAGCTAACTTTTCAGACTCACGTGTTAATCAACGGACTGGTTGGTGGCCTGGGAGTCGGGCATTCTAAAAAAGAATCGCATCAGAACGCAGCCAAAATGGCAATGAAGAAACTTCAGGAAGACGAAGATTTCATCGAACAGGTGCTACAGCCCAAACCGGAATTTCCGGAAATAGAGGAAGAGCCTGAATTAACAACTGAAGATACAGAATCTATAGAGATTCAAGAAACGACAGTTCAGGAAGAAACTACTGAACAAACAAAAGAAACAATAGAAAACTGACCTCAGTTTAATCGATATAAGAGTCAAAATAATATGGAGATCCTTTTTTTAGGAACAGGAACGTCAAACGGAGTTCCTCAGTTGTGCTGTAACTGCGACACGTGTGCCTCGACTGACACACGCGATAAGCGGTTGCGTGCTTCTGCTCTGCTAAGTATCAACGGAAAAAATATTCTGATCGATTGCGGGCCGGATTTTCGCCAGCAGATGTTAACCCATCACATCACTTCACTTTCGGCGATTTTGCTCACACATGAGCACTACGATCACGTGGCAGGATTGGACGATGTACGTTCGTATCGTGCCGTAGACGTATTTGCAGAAGAACGGGTAAACCACACGTTGATGAAAACGATGCATTACTCATTTGCTGCCAACAAATACCCGGGCACACCGGAACTGAAACTGCACGAAATTTCAGCATACACACCTTTCGAAGCTGCCGGCGTAGAAGTAATTCCGCTCCGGGCCATGCATGCACAGCTACCCATATTTGGCTTTCGCATAGGTAAAGTAGCTTACGTAACTGACTTCAAAACCTTACCCGAAAAAACTCTGGATCAACTAACAGGACTTGACCTGTTGGTAATGGGAACCTTGCGTTTCAAACCACATTTTTCGCACCTGATGGTGGAAGAATCTCTTACCCTGATAAACCGTCTTGCTCCAAAACAAACCTATTTTACGCACATGAGCCACGACATGGGACTTCATGAGCTTGCTGAAAAAGAGCTGCCTCCGAATGTGAGGTTAGCCTATGACGGATTGAAAATTAAACTATAACAAATAACAATCACTGAGGCTGTAAGTGCGATGGCTCTTGTTCGAGATGAATACGGGCGATCCGGACACGCTGGCCGAGGTACAAATCAGAACACATGCAAAATATCAGAAACATTGCAATTATTGCCCACGTCGACCACGGCAAAACGACACTGGTAGACAAAATGTTGTTGGCCTCAAAGCTCTTTCGTGAAAACGAATCGGTAGGCGAACTAATCCTGGACAATAATGACCTGGAACGCGAACGCGGGATCACTATTCTTGCCAAGAACGTTTCCGTAAATTACAACGGATGCAAGATCAACATTATTGATACTCCGGGCCACGCCGACTTCGGTGGTGAAGTAGAACGCGTGCTCAACATGGCCGACGGTGTTTTATTGTTGGTTGATGCTTTCGAAGGTGCTATGCCCCAAACACGCTTTGTGTTGCAAAAAGCCCTGCAACTGGGATTGAAACCCATTGTTGTGGTTAACAAAGTGGACAAACCCAACTGTCGTCCGGAAGAGGTTCAGGAAGAAGTATTCGACCTGATGTTCAGTCTGGACGCAACAGAAGATCAGCTTGACTTCCACACTATTTTCGGTTCTGCTAAGAACGGCTGGATGTCGAACGATGTTCACGTAGAAAAAGATAATATCAACGACCTCTTCGATGCTATCATCGAATACATTCCGGCTCCTGAATATATCGAAGGAACACCGCAAATGCTTATCACTTCGCTCGATTACTCTTCTTACGTCGGACGTATTGCCGTAGGGCGTGTTCATCGCGGAGAATTGAAAGAAGGCATGGCTGTATCGCTGGCAAAACGCGATGGCTCTATCGTCAAAGCACGTATCAAGGAGTTGAACGAATTTACCGGCCTGGGACGTTCCAAGGTGGAAAAAGTAGGCTCTGGTGATATTTGCGCTGTGGTAGGTATCGACAATTTCGAAATCGGCGACAGTATTTGCGATATCGAAAATCCGGAACCACTGAAACCGATTGCCATTGACGAACCGACCATGAGTATGTTGTTCACAATCAACAACTCTCCGTTCTTCGGCAAAGAAGGAAAATTCGTTACCTCTCGTCACATTCACGACCGTCTGATCAAAGAGTTGGACAAAAACCTTGCTCTTCGCGTTGAAAAAAGCGAAAATCAGGATTCATGGAACGTTTACGGACGTGGTGTACTCCACTTGTCGGTACTGATTGAAACCATGCGTCGTGAAGGTTATGAATTGCAGGTAGGTCAGCCACAGGTTATTATCAAGGAAATTGACGGAGTAAAATGCGAACCTATGGAGCAACTCACCATCAACGTTCCCGAAGAATCGTCAGGAAAAATCATTGAAATGGTTGCTACCCGTAAAGGTGATATGACCAACATGGAACACAAGGGCGAACGCGTGAACCTCGAATTCACCATTCCTTCGCGCGGTATTATCGGTCTGCGTAACAACGTACTGACTGCATCGGCCGGTGAAGCTATCATGGCTCACCGTTTCCTCGAATATCAACCTTACAAGGGAGAAATAGAACGTCGTAACAACGGCTCCATCATTGCCATGGAAAGCGGTACTGCTTTTGCCTATGCTATCGATAAATTGCAGGACAGAGGTAAATTCTTTATCTATCCTCAAGATGAGATTTATGCAGGACAGGTTGTCGGAGAACACAGCAAGGAAGGTGATTTGGTTGTAAACGTAACCAAATCGAAAAAGCTGACCAACATGCGTGCATCGGGTTCCGATGACAAAGTACGTCTTTTCCCTCCTATCGTTTTCAGCCTCGAAGAAGCGCTTGAATACATCAAGGAAGATGAATACGTGGAACTGACT
>JAUZOL010000257.1 GCA_030706455.1 Bacteroidota bacterium | reverse complement strand
TGAAAATGGCTTCGGAGGCAATAATAGCAAGAATTCCTTTAATCACGATACGATTGGATCGGTTGGGGCATGGATGTATAACTATTCTCTGGGAATTGATCGTGACGAAAACTCACCCGGATTCAAGCATTTCATTCTCCAACCCACTCCCGATCCGGATGGAATAATGACTCATGCGGAAGGGTATTACGATTCGATGTACGGGCGTATAGAGAGCTCCTGGAGGCAGGAAAATGGGAAGACGGTTTATCGGATTACTGTGCCGGCAAATACCTCTGCTACTCTCTTCCTTAAAGCGCCTGACGTAAACCGGATCAGTGAGAGCGGGACTGCAGTTAAATCCGCGAAGGGCATACGTTTCCTGAAAAGTGACAATGGTAAATCATTGTTTGAATTATCTGCCGGAAATTACAGCTTTGAAGTTCAGAATCAGTGAGACGAAGGTGGAGCGTAAAAATCGTTCAGCGAATGGGTATAAATGCAATAATCCAGTTTGTATTTGCCCTGAAAAACAGTAGGATTTTTTGCTCCCTGAGGTACAAGCATCAGTGCTTTTTTGCCATCAATGGTAAGTTTTTCGATATTCGTACCTTCCCGGTTGTCGAGCGGACAATTGAAATAGTAGAGATACGGATATATCCAGTTGGTATACATGCGCTTGCTCACGCCTGATAACGAGCTTATTTCAAGCTGTGAATAGTGAACTGTAATGGCTTTCTGAAATTCGACGGCATCAAGAGGAATTCCATGCAGTACCGGCATTGCATCCCACTGACTATCCAGTAGTACCCATTTCTTCAGGTCATTCAGATATACTTCGGCTACAACGTGTCCGGCCCCTGATAATCGGGTTTCCACATCCTTTACTTTCAGACTTAGCACTCTTGCCTTTAGTCCGATTGAGTTCAGACATGCCGCCGTGACGATGCCAAATTCGACACAACGAAAATTGTCACCTTTTTCTGCTTTCTCGAGAATATACAAGGCGTCTTTCTTCTCGGCTGCATTATTGCCATCGTGTTTCCACAATCCATGAATCCAGTGCATAATTTTCAGTGTTCGTTCCGAATCGCTTTCGGCTCCTTTAATAAGGCGATCGATACGATATTTGTCCCGTAACTGAATCAGGTAAGGATTCTGATTGTTGTTTTCGTAAATCAGATGAACAGACGGAGATATAACGGAATCAAAGGTTAAGGTAGTAAAACGCGGCTTAATTGCTTGAATGACAGTCATGGCATACGATGTATCATTGAGCAAAACAAAAAACTTATGACTCTGACCGGGATGAAGGAAGAATTGAATGCTGTCTTTGTCTGTGTAAAAAGCGAAATCTTCTACAGGTAAAAAATACTGAATAGTAAGAGTGTCAGCTGTTATTTGAGGTGATATTTTCCATTGGCCTTCATACCAATCATCTCCCAGCCGGTAGTTTGCTATTGAATCTTTTGCAGTTATAACGGGTAAGCCGTGGTATGTTTTTTGAGCCTGTGAAAATAAAAATGATAACAGGAAAGTCGTACAAAATATGAATTTACGCATAGATTCAGTATTGTATGCGACCATTATTCCATTGTATCCTCCTTTTGTTTGTTGGTATAATAGTCATTGATTATAATCGTTGCTTGATCAATATCGTTACTAGAAATCATTACTTTGACATTTCCAGCGATAGAAGGATTAAACGCATACGCATTTAAAAGAGAATTAACAAGGTAAGACTCTATTTCTGCATTTTCCAGAAGGCTTTGTATTAGCTGCGCTTCCCACAATGTTCCGGCATAAGCTTCAATGGCATGTTCTGTATCTGGCTTCATATTTAAGTTTTGATTTGATTATAATGTCTTTTATAGAATTTGCTTAAATAGTCCACAATAAACCCAGGTATGACATGAAGGTATTGTCGTTGGTAATGCTATGTCCCATAGAATAAATTACATGAAAGGTCTTGCTGCAATTAATCATGCCTCCCAGATTTATTCCTAAAAATGGTTTCCCGTCATTTGTGTCGGATGTTTTGAAGTACAATTCTCCTCCTATCGTTATCCGTTCTGAAAAATCATATTGCATTTCCCAACCTGTAAAAATCCAGTTTTTGTTGTTATTTCCAGGGTTGATCCAATAACCGCCACCTCCGTAAGTTGTTAATTTACCCCACGATTTTTGTATCCACACAGGAAGATATATTTGCATTTTATTGTTACCGAAATTCTGATTGTTAATGGTCGGAATTTCAAAAATGGGAAAAGTGCCTATCTGAAATGTGCTTTGACTGTTGTAAAATATGCGATATTTAAAACCAATTTCGCTGTTTTCATATCCGTATTGCAACGCGTTACCTTTCTGTATATTATAATTTAATGGTAACAGAACATGCAACTGTCCGTTAGGAATTATGCCATAATTAACTTCAATGTGAGGCAATGTCCCGCTGGCAAAACCGGATTGGAAAAGATTTATTGATGCAACATAATATTCCCAGTGTCTATATTTCACAGGTTCCGGATCATCAGTGTTGAACGGTGGACCTGCAAAGCCCGTTTGCATAATAAGCAGAAAACAAAGAGTTGTTAGGTATTTCATCTGTTTTGCTGTTTGATGCCCTGATGGTTTTCTTCAAGACGTATTTATTCCGGATATTTTTTAATCAGCTCGTCCAGCAGTTGATGAAATCCTTCGTGTACTCCATGCCCCACAACTTCTTCTTCAATTTGCTCGAACCTCTGAGCTATGTCTGCCTGTGTGGCTGCCGCCAGCATTCGGTCTGCCATCATAAAAAGTACATTTTCTTCTTTCAGGATATGGTTTTGTAACAATGTGACGTAGTTTGTCATTGCCGTTGCAATTAACTTCTCGGCAGTCATCTGGTGATTTTTCCAATTGTCGACTCCATCGCTCATTTCTTTAATATAAGCCCTGCCCAGCGTATGTTCGTGAAGCATCACGGATACAGGTCCGTTTTCGGTCGGCATTCCCGAGGCGATTAATGCCGGGAAAAGTACGTTTTCTTCTTTTCCATGATGACACTTATCTGCAAATACCCGTAAAAAATTGACAATGTTTTCAATATCTTTTACGTCAAATTCTTTACCATTCCGAATGTCATCAGCAATTCGGGTCATGATCCCAAGCATCGTTTTGATTGCTTTATGTTCTTGTTTCAGATCTTCAGTCGGCTTCATGTAAGAAATATTTTAGGTGTTAGAACAACTATGTCGGTCTGTGTGGCAATAGGAATGATGTAATCCGGTTGTGTCACTTTCAGACTTTATATACACACAAATATAGTTCGTCTAATAGGCGATGGTATTTCCCAAAAAGAAAAAGACACATTCAGATTGTGTCTTTTATGTTTTTTCGATAATAGAACGTTGCTAATATTCTGATCCAACTCTTGTGTTTTGGATAGATTCATTGTGTATTGAATGTAGAGATTACATAGAATCTTTCTTCTTCATTTTTTTGATCCATAAAATTAGTGTCCATACAGCTGAAATTAAAAATAACACAAGGATTGGAAGCCATGCCAGACGAATGTAATGATGAAAAAAGGCTCCAATCAGAATATACGCACTTGCAATGGCGAGTTTGAAAACTACAAACTCAGCATTCGACCAACTTGTTGTCCTTTTGAAGAATTTCATAATATGGGAATTAAGTTGTTAGTAATGATTTCATGAAGATTGTATTTTTCAACAGCGTTTACTTTTGCCAAAAATACCTTTTCCTCCAATAATGCCCCATCCTCCACTGCCAATTAAAAACCCGAAAGCATACCAACAACCGTTATTATTTTGGGCATACATGGTGACATCTTTACGAAACAGCATTCCAATGAAATCGAAAGGTGCAATAATGCCATGCCACAAACCGCCCCAGAATCCATAAGTATGTCCTTTAAGGCACGCATCCACAACTTCCTTATGGGCGCAACTTACTGTTAGTAGCAAGCAAAACAATAGAATGATGTACAATGATATTCGATTTTTGGTCATCTGAATTGTGATTTGATATGGTGAATATAAATAATCTGTCCGAACATAGTTGAACTAAGTTCCTTCCTCCAACACGGAATTGTTTAGCCTGAATGTTTCTATTGGTTTGTATTGCGAACCATCAGGCGACAAAATGCTTTCGTACAAAACAACCGATTGTCCTTTACAGACTATTGGTAACATGTTTGTCATTTCGTCAATTGTATTTAC
>JAUZOL010000256.1 GCA_030706455.1 Bacteroidota bacterium | reverse complement strand
TTACATTTAGCGTTGTCACTACGTATTTTCCTGTGCATAACCATAGCCATATTTCCGATGGTACGAATAGCTGTGGTTTTGAAGCGAAACATCATTAATCACAATGTACAGGTGATTTAACCGTCCTTCCTGGTGAATCTGATTGATGTACACCAGATTGCGCTTGTCTGTATACCTCGATCTGCAAACATACAGGTTGATGTCTGCCAACCGGTTTATCAGGAACGTGTCTGATACGATTCCTACCGGTGCCGAGTCTATTACTATATAATCGTATTTTTCTTTTAACCTGGATATCAGTATGTCGAGACGGTCTTTCAGTATCAGTTCGTTCGGATTCGGCGGAATAATTCCCGTGGGCAATATATCCAGCATCGGATAATCAGCAACCGGCTTAATAATTTCCTGCAGATCCGTATCTTCTCCCATCAGGTAAGAACTTATACCTTTTTTTGCTTCAATCTCCATGTATGTTGATAACCGTGGCCGCCGCAAATCCAGTTCAACGAGCAATACTTTTTTATCTGCTAACGATAATATGGCTGCCAGGTTAATGCTGACCAATGTTTTACCTTCGCCCTGTTGCGTTGAGGTAACCACAATTACTTTACGGGAGGAAGCATCAAGCACAAACTGAAGATTCGATCGCAAGAGCCTGAAAAGTTCCGAGTTGGGGCTTATGGCCGTCTTGTGGTTCAATATTATTTCATCTGTGCTGATGTGTCCGAGTTCGCCCAAAACAGGCACCTGAGTAATTTTTTCAACATCCTGGCGATTCTCGATTTTGGTGTGCATCAGCGTTTTTATCTGAATGGAGGAGGCCGGAATCGCTAATCCTAACAAAAAAGCCACAAACAGGATCACCGATGTCCGCGGAGCTACCTGTTTTGATGTGTCGGGCGTATTGATGAGCCTTCCTTTGGGAATGGTAACGGCCATGCTGAGGGATGCATCTTCACGCTTTTGAAGCAGGAACAGGTACAATGATTCTTTTACCTGCTGTTGACGTTTTATTTCCAGAAATTCTCTTTCCTGCTTGGGTATTTGCCGGAGCTTCGACGATACCGCGGAGTTTTGGGTGTTTAAATCCTGATTGGTGATTTGAAGTCCTTTATGGGAGCTTTCTACGCTCTCCAAAATTGCTTTACGTGCTGTTTGTACTTGCAGGTTAATCGCTTTAAGAGCCGGATTATCTTCCGATGATCCCTGGGCAATTTGTTCTCTGTTAATTACTAAATCGTTGTATTTTTGGATGATATTCACCAGTCCTACGTCGGTCAAGCCAAGATTGGGAACTAGAGCCGATTTATTGGCCGGATTGCGCAGGAAATCTTTTATATACGTGATCAGGTTCAGCTGGTTTTCAACTGTACTACGTTGCGTGATGTATCCGCTGCTTCGGCCTAAATACATCTGTGCATCAGCTTCAATATTAGTAAGGTTGTTGCTCTGCTTGTACTGTTCGGCATCGCGTTCTACTGTGCTCAGTTCTCCGGTTAGCAGTTTAATTCTACCATCCAGAAAGTTGGCGGAACTCATCGCCGAATGGTTGATTTGTTCTACGGCATCCTCATTATATACGGTTGCCAAGGTTTTCAGGATGTCTTGCCCTTTTTTGATATTCGAAGTTTGCAGCGTGAGGTCGATTACATTGGCCTCCTTGTTTACCAGTGTGAGTAGGCTGCCCGAAGCAATAAACTTGGCAACCTTTGAAGGATTGGTAATTTTAATGGTTAACGGAAATTTATCGGTAGTGTAACCTTTGTTTTGAGCAATATATAAACTGCCTGCCGGTGTGTTGAAGTAGGCCGGTAAATTGTTGGGATGCACAACAAAACGACGTTCCATGTATTCTCCGTGAATTACAATTTTTCCGCTGTCATAACGTGCGGTGAGCATTATATTGCCTTTTATGCGTTCAAGCGATGCCATGTCTAAGCGGACATAGAGCGGAGAAGAGTCATAGAGATCCTCGTTTTTCAGGAATGAACGGTGTGAGTAGGAGGTATATAGTTCCAGCCGGTACACTACTTTTCTCATCAAAGCTGTTGAACTGATCATCTTAGCTTCATCATTGGTCATGGTGGGCGTAGTGGTCAATCCGATGTTGTTTAGCTGGCTGATGAGGTTTGCCTGACTTGTAGCTCCGTTTTTGCTCTGATCGAGAACCATTATTGACGCTGTGGTTTCATATGTATCGGGTTGCGAACGGGCATACAGAAAACCGGCTATTAAAGCTAAAAAGACAGACCCTACAAACCACGGCCAGTGGCGTAAATATTTGTCAATCGACTCCCGGAAATTGACGGATTTGTCTGTGATATTTTGAATTCTGGATTGCATACCGGTTTTTATTTTATGGGGTCGCCGTATTGCGATGCCCTATTTTTTAATTAGCAGCGTTGCCAAAGACGCAACCGAAATTAGTATTCCTATTACCGAGACCGTTATCGATTCTCCCGTGTTGAAAGATGCAGAACGTGCTTTAGGTTTGTTGGGTTGTATGTATAGTATATCGTTCTGATGCAGATAGTAAAGTGGAGAGTTAATGATGTTCCGGTCTCTCAGATCAATTTCGAATGTCACTCTTTGGCCTTTGTCGTTATCCCTGATAAGCAAAACGTTACCTCTGGTACCGAATATGGTCAGATCTCCGGCGAGTGCAATGGCTTCCAAAAAGTTTATTTTTTCATTGTCAATAGTATAAATGCCGGGTTTGTTTACTTCTCCCAATACTGAAATCTTATAATTAGTATATCGAATGTTTACAATCGGCATCTCTTTAATGTAATGGGGACATATTTTATTTTTTATGTATTCAGCCAATTGCACTTTGGTCATCCCGGCTGCGTTTATTTTGCCCAATACCGGAAATGTTATGGTGCCGTCTTTATCGATCAGATAATTTTGTAGTGCGATAGTTCCCGTAGCCACCGGATTTGCTGTGGTTGACGAACTACTGGCTGGTAATGGAACCGTTGGCAGGTTAAAAGGCACAGCTACATCGGGAGAAGTTGAGTTGACTGTTATAATTAATAAATCGCCGGCTTTCAGCTTTGTTTCGGATGTCGCAGAAGAGTCCGAAAAAGCACTCCTGTTTCCTGAATATTGAAAATAGGC
This sequence comes from Bacteroidota bacterium, assembly GCA_030706455.1. Classification (GTDB taxonomy): domain Bacteria; phylum Bacteroidota; class Bacteroidia; order Bacteroidales; family Paludibacteraceae; genus Microbacter. The sequence continues at coordinate 1,087 of JAUZOL010000256.1, read as the reverse complement.
TATGTTTTTGGATGAGCTGCACGAGATTAGCAGAAAGATAGTGAGTGAAATAACAGGAATTGTTTTCATCGTAATTAGCTATTAATATGTTAAATGTGAAAGATGTTGTTTTATTCCAATTTGATATAAATAGTGAAACTAATCAGGAAGCTTTTTATCAAATCGTTCATATGCTGAATTCATGCTTATGAATTCCGGCACTATTTCTTTCATCTTTTTTACGGTCTCCCGAGTGTCAAATAGCATCGCTTTGACAATCAGTTCGTTTATTAATTTTGCCACCTCTGAGAGCTTGTATTTTCTAACCTTCGCTACTTTGATTTTCGGATTTGAGGTCGGTTGAGTAATTTCTTTGTCGTTTAACAGCTCTTCATACAGTTTTTCGCCCGGTCGTAGTCCGGTGTATACAATACGAATATCACGATTGGGAATCAGACCAGCCATTTCTATCATTTTCTTTGCTAAGTCGGTAATCTTAACCGGTTTGCCCATGTCGAATATGTAAATGTTGCCGTTATGACCCATAACTCCGGCTTCAAGCACCAGACGACATGCCTCGGGAATGGTCATGAAATAACGTATGATATTGGGATGGGTGACTGTTACCGGCCCTCCGTTTTCTATCTGTTCTTTGAATAAAGGAATTACAGAACCATTTGACCCCAACACGTTCCCAAACCGCGTGGTTATGAATTTGGTTGACGACTTTCCATCCAAATGATTGGCCAGCGATTGAATGTATATTTCTGCAATCCGTTTTGACGCACCCATCACATTACTAGGATTGACGGCCTTATCGGTAGAAACCATGATGAATTTTTCGACTCTGAATTTCAAAGCATAGTTGGCTACATTGCGGGTCCCGAGTACATTGGTAAGTACAGCCTCACACGGATTTCTCTCAACCATGGGCACGTGTTTGTACGCTGCGGCATGATAAATTATGTGCGGGTGATACTTTCTGAAAACAAATTCCAGACGTTTTCGTATGCGGATGTCTCCCAATATGGCTTCGCAAACATTGGGATAATATTTTTCCATCTCCAGCAGCAGTGAGTTGAGCGGTGTTTCGGCCGAGTCGAATAGG
>JAUZOL010000255.1 GCA_030706455.1 Bacteroidota bacterium | reverse complement strand
TTCGTATACGTTGCCATCTCAAACCATCGCTTACAGCTACTACATCGGAGTCAATCAGGCAGGAAACAAAGCCTTCAATGACGCAACAGCAAGCCTTCTGCGGTCGGCCAGTCCATTGGTTTCAGTGATTCCCGGTTACGGTCCGCTGGCAGCGCTGGCACTCAACGGCACTTCATTTCTCACCTCCATTTCCGGAGGCGAAAGCGTGGAATACTGGATCACCGATGCCGCCAATGCATCTCTGTTCGAAGCCGGGAAGCCCTTCAAATGGATTAAACAAGGTAATGTTGTGAACGATTTTTCGCGTATCACATCACCCCTGAAAGGAGAATATTTTGTTTGCCTGAAAAACGACAACAAGCTACAATCCATTGATGTCACGGTAAAAGTCACGGCTGTTTCTTTACGCCAGCGCAAAATTTCGCATCCTGTAAAGAAATATGACATAGAAAACAAACAGGTTCCCTACCTGAAGAATTAACCGGATAACACATCAGTGAAGAGGGCGTTTTTTAATGACGCCACCTTTCGTATCTTTTACCCGGTTCATAACAATGAACGCATCCGGCTCTATCTTTTCGACCTCCGCATTCAATTTTGCCAGTTCGAGACGGGTAATTACCGTGTATACAATGTCCACACTCTTGGTTTCACCGTGCTTACCATAGCCTCTCTTACCACAATAGAGCGTCACTCCCCGCCCCATCACATCAATAATCATCTGTCGGATTTCTTCGCTTCGTTTCGACACTATGGTAACCCCGATATATTCCTCCAGCCCTTCTACCAGAAAATCGAGCGCCTTCGAAGCCGACACATAAGTAATCATCGAATAAAGAGCAATTTCCACTGACAAAAAATAAGCTGCCAGTGAAAAAATCAGTACGTTGATTACGACAATAATATCACCCATGGTAGTCCTCAGCTTGCGACTCAGATAAACAGCCAGAACCTCAGTCCCGTCAATTACTGCACCTCCTCTCACTGCCAAGCCAATTCCGGCTCCCAGAAAGATTCCGCCAAAAACAGCAACCAGCAAATTATCTTTTGTTACATCAGGAAAAGAGACTGTCGCCAGACACAACGACAATCCACTAATAGCCAATGCTGTTTTTGCAGCAAACAATTTACCGTTGACCTGATAAGCCAGTATCATAAAAGGAATGCTGATAAAGAATATCAACAGAGCGAATGGCAACCCCGTAACGGCCGATATCAAAAGAGATATCCCCGTCACACCACCGTCTATAAAATGATTCGTCAGCAAAAATCCTTTCAGTCCAAATGCTGCTGAGAAAATGCCAGCCACAATCAAGGCCATATCTTTCACGTGCAACCAGATTGTCCCTTTCGGATCGGATACAAACTCATGTAATTCAGAAACGCTTAGTTCATTCTGAGCAATAATTTCTTTTTTATCCATAATTATTCCTGTAAAAAACACAACAAAAAGCAACCTGTAGCTCCTGCCACAGATTGCTTTCATACCAGTCCAAAATTACATTTTATCTATCGAATCTCCATTTACGAATCGATTAAGAATGTCATTCCATTTTTCTATCATTTGCAACTCACCCATAAGCCGCAAACTGTCATTCTCTACATTATAAAACTCCAGTTTATCGTCCGACTTATTCTTTTCCCGAAACGTCAATATAAGCTCCAGTTTATCGGTAGCTTTCAACTCTCCTTTTTCGCCCACCGAGCGACTATGATTCACCACGTAGGTCTTTTCAAGTCCACTCAGGTCTAACATACGTGAAACGTTCTCTTCACCTTTCTTCCTCACAAAAAAGAGCTTCTTTTTTACGGCATCCATACCAATGGCTACATTTCCACAAGCTTCCGAATGCGTTAACTCACAATGATTATGCAAGGCTATATTTACAAGAGACTTCTTTAAGTTATTTTGCTTTGATTTGTTGCTACGGCTCATCAACACCAACGATGCGATGCAAACCGCTATGATAATAATTCCGACAATTGTCGTTCCAATTTCCATGTTTTAATTGTTTAAAAATAAGACACAATCCGACTACCGGCAGTACAACAGCCTGTCGACGGACAAAAAAATCACTTCCGCTATCATGCGGATTCAACTAAAAACAAGATTACCAGAAAGAATGGAACGGATAAACGATATCCGGCTTCTCTAAACGCCGAATGAGGTTATCGGCATAGAAAGTATATTGCGAAAGATTGTTGAAATATACCGAGGCAATATTGCGAATCGCAAGCGTTGTTTCCCTGACATGATTTTTGCTCATTACAGGCAAACTGACGTTAGCACCACCGGACAACTTCGCCTGACCGGCAATGCCGAAATGATCGGAAGGAGACACGGCCAAAACATAAGAAGAATGCGACGAATGATGCTCAGCTTCTGCGGCCTGCAATGAAATTCCCCCATTGAGGTTCATCACAAAGCAACAAAGCAATGCAATTTTTACCAGCGTGTAGTTTCGAAACATCTTCTTCATACCACAAAGATATGATTTATAAACGAATAACACAAATATCCATTCCAAATGAATTGTAAAAAGGGCAAAACCAGGCAATAACAGAAAAACAAATAGGGAGAGATTTCGGCCTGCGCCTTATCTCTCCCCTTACTCAAACCCCCGAATAAAAAATAAGTATCAACAAATTATCACCTCTCCTGATTGTTTTATTTTTTCCATCGATCCAAACGACCAATTCCACGGGTAAACAGCCAGGCAATAAATTTTGAAATACCTTTTTCAATCATCTTTTGCCGGCAATGTTCCTTAAATTCCTTCAGTGTACCATTAAAAGTAAAGCTTCCATTTTGATAGCAATAACTACAATAAGCAGCGCTCTTTGTACCATCAGCATTGGTTCCTCCTCCATTCGGATCTTCCCGAAACGGCATGCCACAACTCTGGCAAAATTTATGGTTTTTCATTGCAATATCTTTTCAGAATTAAACACTAACAATTAATTATTTACAGCTATCGTTCAATTCTCACACCCCGGGTCAGGAACGAGAGTCCCTGCTGACCGGAAGTCGAAATCATGACAGCCTCGAAAAGAGGAGCTTTCTTCTCGTTTTTTGCAGCCCAGTCGAAGACAAAATTACCACCGGTACCTCCAGCCCGATCTTTTTCATAAATAACAATCTCGAGTGTTTCAAGCGGTTTGATGTAAACGGAATGTTGCAGGTATTTACGCACCAATCGCCCATCGGTTCCGTAGTAGTTAGCAGTCTGAAGATAAACCGTATCCGCCGGAGAAATATTACGAATACTTGCCGTGACGGTCAGATCGTACGTTTTATTTTCGTGTAATTGGTATATTGAGGAATAAACCGGCAGGTATGTACTTCCCTGAACTAACTTTGAAATATCCTTTTGGCCAACTACGCGGGCTTCCCAATTAACAGAATGCACCCTTCCTGAATCTCCTTTTTTTGAACATGACAGAATCAAAAAAGCTGCCAAAAACAACAAACTGATATTTTTCATTCTGCATGTTTTTTGCAAAATTCGTGGATAAAAAGAATAGCACTGAAAGTGTGAAGCACAACTAATTCGAGTCAATATCTCTATCCCATGTTTTAGTTTCATAAGCAATTAAACTTTGTGATTTTCGCTAAGGCCTTCCGGCTACAAATATAAACATCGAATGAGCACTTCTGCTAAAAAATCTCAGAAACGACATAATAGCCAACTGCAGGATACGAATATTAATTCGCATCCTGCAATAAAGCTCTGAAAACAATTTTGGTTAGTGAAAAATATATAGAAAAATAAGAATGAATGCCGGCACGCGGCCAATCATCAACTGACATCAGGGATGATTGGCCTTTCTCTAAAGATTTTGGAAGAAATGTCAGAAGAATATAATTTAGAAAAAAGACAATATCTATATCTTCCGACTTGGCAAATTTAGAAAAATATCCTTATGTCTAATTTAATAAAATAAACTATTTAGCTTATTTAACATTAAAAAAATCAATCCAACCGTAAATGAGGAAAACGCTGCAATAAATCCGCCTTGCGGAGCAAGGTTTGCTTTCGGAAACGTGAATATTCTTCTGAATCAGGATTAAGAGGACGGTGAGAGATTGCTCTGTTAATTTGTTCTACTTCCCGCATCGTCTCTCGGGTAGATTTATCAAAGCAACTGGCAACAAAACGTTCCCAGATATAATCAATAGCTAAATCTGAAGGATGAAGCATATCTGCTGCATAGAAGCGATAATCCCGCAACTCATCCATCATCAGTTCGTATGC
>JAUZOL010000254.1 GCA_030706455.1 Bacteroidota bacterium | reverse complement strand
TTATATCGTTGGCAATTGCCTGCGAGCGTTCCCAATGGATAGAATTGGCATCCCATCCGGCAGCAGCCAAATCAAAGTTGGTCATAATTGAATAATTTTGGATGCAAATATACATTTTATTTTGAACATATGCTCAAAACGTTTATTTTATATAGAGATTTTTTTATTTGCTAAATATGCTCTTTCTGTTCATGTTCAGTTCTTTGCAATACAAAATAATGAAAAACTCTTCGATTGCAGGTAGGAGGCAAATGATGAAAATGGCTTTGATGAAAAAACCGGAAATGGAGAAGAAAATGAGAGGAATAGAAAAAAACAGCAGTAGCCCGGTTGCTTTATTGGCAATGGTGTGAATGGCAACCGCTTTTCGGAAGCGAATTAAACCGGTAGAGAATGAACACAATTTGAGGGATAGAATCAGAACCAGCCAAAGCAGGTTGTCGGTAATTATCGTTTTGAAATTTAACCAGATAACCAATAAGATAGAAAGAAAAAATACAGCATCGGCAAACGAATCGAGTAGGGCGCCTGTGTGGCTGATCCATCCGTACTTGCGGGCGATGTACCCGTCTGCTACGTCGGTGATTCCGGCCAGTAAATAGATTGTCAGAAAGAGAATCGGGTTCCCGGAGAGAAGCAGAAACATCCCCGAGAACCCAATGCGGCAGATAGACAATATATTCGGAATCTGTTTCGGTTGCATTGCAATCTACATCCAGTTTACCTGAGCCTCTTTGCGTTGAGGCGTTTTGAAATAGCGATATTTCGGGTATCCTACCATCAATGCCGAGTGCACGGTGTACGAATCGTTGAGTCCGATCACTTTTTTTAAGTCGGGTGAAAACTGGAGAGCAACCATCAGGTAACCGGCCCAGCATCCGCCCAATCCAAAAGCGGGAAGCAGCAGTTCGAGATGAGAAGCCGCGATGGTATTGTCTTTTGCACCCGTAGAATAAGCTGTTTCGGTATAGCCGATTACCAAATGTGGAGCATTGCGGCAAATCACGTCGTTCCCCCGTTCGAATGCGGCAACCAACCCGACAAAGTTAAGCCGTTTAGCCAGTTCGGGATTAACCGGAATCATCGCTTTCATCCACGCAATAACTCCTTCTCCCAGTTGGTGGATGGTTTGCGAATCGCTCACTACCACCCAGCGATTCATCTGGCGGTTGACGCCTGTGGGAGCATAACGTACAATATCGATTACTTCTTCCAGGGTCTCTTTTTCTACTTTTTTCGGCAAAAATGCACGAATTGAACGGCGACTGCGGAAATATTCGGCAATGTTTTCGGGAGTTACCTCTTTGAGCTTTTCGCGTCTTATAGGCGCCATCTCAGGAAGATGATTGTGTTTCAGAGCCGAGTCGGGACAGATCGATTCGCAATGGCCGCAAAGCACACAACGTTTTTCTTTTTCGGCAGAAACAAAAGGAGTTTTGTCGTCACCCATGGAGATAATAGAAACAGGACAAGCCTGAATACAAATGCCGCATCCTTTACATGCCGCGTTGTCGATAGTCAGTAGGCTCATAAAACTATTTTTCAGATGAATAATGAGAGGTTTACTTTCTCTTTGAATAATGAAATAAAGGTATGAAGTGTTTTTGAAAAATCAAGGGGAGAAAATTAGCATCTGTGTAGAATGTCTCTTTTTTCCAATCCCTGTATTTTTGCTACCGTTACCTTTGTCGCATAAATCATTAAAAACAAAATTATTATGGATAGACTAATTGCGTGGGTCGAGATTCCTTCGATCGACTTTGATCGTGCTGTGGAGTTTTACAGCGGATTGTTGCAGGTGCAACTCGAAAAATCAGTGTGCGAAACGGAAAAAATGGCCTGTTTGCCGGGCAATGTTGGGTGCATCTTCTCTGCTCCGGGATACCAACCTTCCGAACAGGGAACTATTATCAGTCTGAATGTGGGAAACGAGATGGACGACCGGATAAAGTATGTTGAAAACAATGGAGGCAAAATCGTGTTCCCAAAAACTAAAATTCAGGCGGAAGGTTTTGGCTACTGTGCCCTTTTTATTGACACCGAAGGAAATCGGCTGGGATTATACGGCGATTAATCTTCAACTAATTAAATGTCAGTCGGCAGGCTGGCATTTTTTTCTTTATCTTTACACTATCAACTTAATTACAATGCAATTCCGATTGATAAAACCCTCACCCTTGTTAGCTCCTTACATTCGGCAATACTGGCATCTGGAGATGGATGCCTCCGAAGGAATGCAAAAAATGGAACGTGTGGTCCCGAATGGCTTTGTGGAGATGACATTTCATTTCTCCGATCGAATAATGAAAATTGCAGAAACCTGCGAAATGCAACCGGGAATCATTATCAGCGGGCAAAAGACCGGTTTCTTTGATGTGCTGCCTACCGGACGAACAGAAATGCTTTCGGTTCAGTTTTGCCCACACAGCGCCGGACTTTTCTTCCCGTTTCCGGTAAGCGAACTGGCTGATTGCTCTCTCCATCTGGCTGATGCTGTGGGGGCTGTTGCCTGTGAACTGGAAGAACAGCTCCACGATTTGTCGTCGTTGGAAGAGAGGATAGCGCATATCGAACGTTTCCTATTGCAGCTTCTTACCCGTAGCCCCTTTTACCAATGGAATCGCATCTGCCATACTATCAACCTGATTAACACCTCGAAAGGAATAATTTCCGTTTCGGAATTGGCCGACGCGGCTTGTCTGAGCCGGAAACAACATGAACGGGAATTTAAAAAAATGGTCGGTTTGTCTCCCAAACAGTACCTGAAGGTCATCCGGTTTCAGTCTGCTCTTTATGTCCATCAGCAATTTCCCAACGATTCGCTCACCGAACTGGCTTATCGTTGCGGTTACTTCGACCAATCGCACATGATAAATGATTTTCGTCAGTTATCCGGCATTACTCCCGGTCAGTATTTCTCCGAGTGTGAGGCTCCTTATTCCGATTATTTTTGAGTCAACAGCCGGTGTTTTTCAGCGTGCGGAAAGAGATTATATACCGGATAAACGTTGTCTATTTTAATATCAATTCTTTTTCTATCAGCGCTTTTAATGGCCGGTGGACATTTGGCGGTGTGCCTATTTTGTGATCCATGATGAACTGCTGGGTTGGTAAAATTAGTATTTTTGCGTTCCGAATGAACTGTTTTTGAAAAAACTTTATTGTTACGATGTTATAAATGAGTGATAGCTTCGTCATATTGTAAAATGAATCCCGAACGATTTAAAGCGGAAGTCGTGCCGCTACGAGAAAAGCTCTTACATATAGCATGGAAAATGCTTGAGGAAGAGCAAGATGCTGAGGATGCCGTGCAAGAGGTATTTCTCAAGCTTTGGCACATTCGCGATTCGCTCGATAAGTATGACAGCATTCCGGCTTTTGCCACCACGGTAACCAAAAACATCTGTGTTGACAAGATCCGGATCAGGGGAAGGGAGACATCGCTTGACGATGAGATATACCGGCAGGCCGGGCCCGACAATCCTTACCTGCAACTGGAGCGGAAAAACAGCGATGAGATCATCCGGTTTATAATTGACAGACTACCGCCTCTACAACAGGCAATTATTAGGATGAAAGATATTGAAGAATACGAAGTGGAACAAATAGCCGAAATAACCGGCACACAAATAGAAGCCGTGCGGATGAACCTGTCGAGGGCACGGAAAAAAGTGAGAGAGGAGTATCTAAAATGGACAAGATAATGCAACTATTCAGCAAAAATAAGATAATCAGCACGAAAGAGGCCGATGCGCTTCTGGAGAAATACTACGAAGGATTTACTTCGGCTGAGGAAGAGCGGCAGTTGCATCTGTTCCTTTCGCAACCGAATTTGCCCGAGCAGTATGAGGCCGATCGTGCCATGATGGGATATTTTGCAGGAGAAAAACAAGCGGTCAAACCGACGAAAAAAACTGTAATCATCCCGATGATTCGTTGGGCAAGCGTAGCGGCTGCTTTAGTCGGTGGAGTTTTTCTGGTAAAATCGCTGATGATGGAACGGCCTCAGTGCTATGCTTACGTAGACGGCGTAAAAGTGACCGATGTAACTGCCGTGAAAGCTGAGGCCATGCAATCGATAAGCGATATTGCTTCCGGACCCGACGAAGTGGAACAAACGACAAAGCAGTTCCAGACCGAACAAATTGTAAAGGATCAACTATCTGTATTTTCAGGAAACTAATAAAACCAAAATAAAATGAGACGCTCAACTAAACTTTGTTTTCTTCTGTTTGCGATGATGGCTTTGGCATTGCCACAGCATCTGGCGGC
>JAUZOL010000253.1 GCA_030706455.1 Bacteroidota bacterium | reverse complement strand
CTGGCAGTCATAAACGACTGCGACATGAATTTCAGGCTCAGCCGAAACAAACGATTACTTACTGAACTCACGCTTATCCGTCTCTGCCAATTGACGGACAAAAAAAAAAATGAGTTAAGCGAAGAATTCGCATTACCTCCAATTGAACTTATTCCGGAGATGCATCTTGGGCAACCTGATGCACAACAAGCCAATACCGCTCCAATACAGAGAGCCGTTACAACTAACGCGCAACCGGCACCTTCTTCGCAACCAGCAGCACAGCCGGCAAAGAGAAACGTGGTCTCTGCACCGCCTCCCATCAGCATTTCTATTACAAAACCACCGGTAAAAAAAGAAGAAACAGGCACAAGAACCACCGTCAGGAGTCAACAAACAGAAAAGCAAGACAACAACTTTACTGTTGATTCGCTCGAAAAAGCGTGGAAACATTTTGCAACAGAGATCATTCCTGAAAAGACTCATGCCAAAAACATTATGCTGAACAATCTGCCTACGATTGAAAGCAAGCATAAGCTAAAACTCATTTTGGACCAGAAACTTCAGGAAAGCTCCATGAATGAAGTCCTATACGATCTGACATCCTTCCTTAGACGTAATTTGATGAATGATTTCGTTGAACTGGAAATCATTGTCGACACCACAAAGGAAAACACCAAAGTAATGTCACCTCAGGACAAATTCGCCAAAATGGCAGAATCCAATCCTGCTTTGCTGCGTTTAAAGAAAGAATTCGGGCTGGAAATTGACTGATTGTTAGGACTGATCGGCCTTTTTAGCTTTTTTATCGTAGCACTTGAAATAAATTATGTACATTTGCACACTCGTTGTCACATTTCATTTTTCCTGTCAAAACGTTGTGCAGTTCGAGCAGCAAAACTGGGTGTAAACTTGTAAACAAGAGCAACAACACAATTCTATTAATTTAAAAAATTCAGATGAAGCGTATTTTATTGCTTTTCTTTGCTTTGGGTTTCATTGCTTGTTTGGCTCAGGCACAAACAACTCCGAAAATCTACTCCCGTTGGAGTGGTCGTGTTATTATATGTAGCGACCCACAAAGCATCTATAAATCTTACCAGTGGTATGCCGATTCGCTTTCTGCAGTAGGAATCGATTTAACGAAAGCTAAACCGACTCAGTTTGGCCCCATAAAAGGAGCGACTTCTCAATATTATTCTAAAAACGGGCAAGGATTGTATGGCTATTATTATGTAGTTGCAAAATTGGCAGACGGCACCAGCGTCACATCTGACACTATAGCACTTCACGTAAGCCAATCGTCCTCGAAAGTATCGATAGCCCCCAACCCGGTTTCAAAAAGCAGTGCTCTTAATGTTGAAACAATCTCACCTGATATTCAGCTAGCAAAAGTTCAGATTTACACTATGAGTGGAATAATGGTGCGTCAGTACACAACCACCGACGCAAGTGCAGCCATTGAAGCTCCATCAGCTACAGGTTGTTATATGGTACGAATTCAACTTGCCGATGGTAGCACATCAACACAAAAGCTGTTTGTAAAATAAACCATTTATCCATTTTCTTATCAGACAAATGAAAAAAACAGTCGTCTCTTTCTTAGCAATACTATTTTCCATTTCCATGTTTGCTCAAAAAGCCAATTTCAAAGGCTTTGAATTATATGGAACTGCAGCTACCGGCATGTTTGGAACTAATTACTGGCCAACCAGTGGTTCTCAATTCAATGGTCCCGGTTTACGAGTAGGTATCGGCGGAGGATTTTTCATAACTCCGCACTGGGGACTAACTACAGGAGTAAACATCTCCACCTACAGTGCATTTTCGAGCATTAAAGCCGGAACTGCATATTCTTATACAACATATGACAGCGACGGGCTACCATATACTGAAAACATCAAGGTAGACAGCAAGATAAAAGAGCAAGATATAATGTACCGGATAGAGTTTCCGTTTTTGTTGAACTATCGTTACTATCTTCCATCAGGCAATGCACTTTATGCTGCCGGAGGTATAACAATATCTCTCCCGATGGCTGGATATTACCATGTCAGCAATGGAGCTTTCACTACAACCGGAAAGTATGAGGATTTAAATGCTACTTTATCTAATATGCCTTGGTTAGGTTTTACCTCCACAGACATCAGCGGCACTCATGGCATGATTCCTTCCAACAAATCGTACAATGCATCTTTTGAACTCGGATACCTACATCGCTTAAAGAAAACCACTTATTTAACCCTTGGCGTTTTTGGCGACTATGGATTAAAAGATTTACGCCGCACAGTAGGAGCTTCTTACCTGATTTATCCTTCCTCTCAATATATCGGCATTCCAAATTCAGGCACCGTAAGCTTTAACCGTCTAATGTCATTTGGAGTAAAAGCTGCTTGGCACCTGAACATTTCAGGAGAACCGATGCCCAAAGGAAAGAAGAAAACATACGAACAACCACAAAAATCGGTTGAGCCGCCGTCCTTTAACCACACAAAAGGCGGACACCAACGTACAGGCAAATAACAACTAAAATATTATCAATTCGTTCAGGTTGATGCAGAGTCAATCCTCAAGTCAATTTAAGATATGGGAAGAGCATTTGAATACAGAAAAGCACGTAAGATGAAAAGATGGGGCAATATGGCCCGCGTGTTTACAAAACTAGGTAAAGAAATTTCTATTGCAGTAAAAGCCGGTGGCCCTGAAGCGTCAAGCAACCCTCGCCTTCGCGCATTAATTCAAAATGCGAAAGCCGCGAATATGCCGAAAGAAAACGTAGAACGTGCCATAAAAAAAGCTATTTCTAAAGATGAAGCCGACTACAAAGAAATGGTGTATGAAGGATATGCTCCTCATGGTATCGCAGTTGTAGTTGAAACTGCGACTGACAATCCGACAAGAACTGTAGCCAATGTCCGGAGTTACTTCAATAAATTAGGCGGTTCTTTGGGAACAACCGGTAGCTTGTCATTTTTATTCGACCGTAAGAGTGTTTTCAAAATCGTACCTAAAGCCGACATGGATCTGGAAGAACTGGAGCTCGAACTGATCGACTACGGTGTTGATGAAATTTTTGCAGAAGAAAGCGAAGTCATTCTTTATGGAGAATTCGAATCGTTCAACAAAATTCAGAAATACCTCGAAGAAAACGGATTCGAAATCATTAGTTCCGAGTTTGAAAGAATCCCGAATGACACAAAAGAATTGGGAGAAGAAGAACAAGCTCAGGTAATGAAACTTATTGAAAGAATTGAAGAAGATGAAGACGTGCAAAACGTTTTCCACAACATGAAATAATTTTCTTTCTAATTATAATAACAAAGCCCTTCGTGTTGACACCGAAGGGCTTTTATTCTTATGATATGCGACGTCTATTTCTTGCCCTTATACTTGGATGCACTCTATGTTCATCATTCAGTGCAACAAAGATATCCCAGGATGAAATTTTACTGAAAGGGTTATTCGGACGACTCTACAAAGCATCGTCAGACTCTGTAAGAAGCATCCTGAACGACTCAATATGTCATCAATTCAGCGCCACACTTCGTAACGACTCTTCGTTTCAGTACGCCTTTGATTCGCTGGCATATCTTGGCAAAATATACTCCACTGACCATAAGCTCAGAATTTATTCCTGGAATTATATTTCCGATGCAGGCGACTATCGTTTTTTCTCGTACTTCCAGTTCGCCACAAAACAAATCATTCCACTCGTTCAGAACCGTCCGTGTTATCTGCCTGACGAAGACAAAACCATAACAGCCAACAATTGGTATGGTGCGCTTTACTACAATGCAATTCCCATCAATCGCGGTAATCAGATTCAATATATTTTATTAGGATGGTCACACCTGTCCGAATCCGAGAATTTCAAGATAATAGATGTACTTTCTATCAATGACAGTACAATCACGTTTGGAGCTCCCATATTTAATACAGAAAGCCGGTTCAGAATTGCCATGCCCTACTCTTCCGCTCATTCATTAGCATTGCAATATGATGCAAAACGCAGCCTCTTTATCTTTAACCACCTGCATGAAGAGAGCAATAAAAACAACAGGATACCGGATGAATCGTTTTCCGGTTATCAGCTGGTAAACGACAAACTAATCTACAAAGAAGAGGTAACATTCGACCATAAAGAAGAAAGTCAACACCGAACGAAAGTTGAATATGGCCTGGAACCCAACAAATAATTCAAAGTAATTTACACGCTGTCTCTTTGGAAATTACAAGAAAATAACTTACCTTTGCAGCTCATTTGGTCGCAATCGCTGGCAGAAGAGAGAGAACTGTTATGTTGCGTACTAAGTCTAAAT
>JAUZOL010000252.1 GCA_030706455.1 Bacteroidota bacterium | reverse complement strand
TAATTTCTCACTCAATGCTCCTTCCAATGCAACTTTAGTCGTAAAATATGTCGGCTATCAGGATGCAGAATTACCCGTTGCGGGAAAATCCAATCTAGTTATTAATTTACAGGAAAGCTCGATTGCTTTATCAGAAGTAGTCGCTATCGGTTACGGTCAGGTAAAGAAAAACGACCTGACAGGTTCGGTTGTGGCTGTCAGCACAGACAAGATGAATAAGGGGTTGGCTACTTCTTTTACAGATATCTTGTCAGGTAAAATGGCTGGGGTTAACATATCTACATCAGGTGGAGCTCCTGGAGCAGGTGCAACTATTCGTATTCGTGGCGGGTCGTCTATGAGTGCAAGCAACGATCCGTTAATTGTAGTTGATAACGTGCCTATTGAAGGATCTGGCGTGAATGGTATGTCAAATCCTCTTTCCGGTATCAATCCGCAGGATATTGAAACATTTACGGTATTGAAGGATGCTTCTGCAACTGCTATTTATGGTTCGAGAGCTTCAAATGGCGTTATTCTTATAACTACCAAAAAAGGTTCTTTGAAGCAGAAATTTGCAGTGTCTTATGATGGAAGCGCTTCTGTAAGTACGATAGCAAAGAAAGTTGATGTTTTATCGGCCGATCAATTCAGAACGTTTGTTCGCGATTTTTGGGCAAGTTCATCTTCTGTTCCGGCTCTTCTTGGAAATTTTAATACCAACTGGCAGGATTTGATTTACAAAACGGCTTGGGGACATGACCACAACTTAAGTATTGCTGGTGCTGCCGGCAAACTTCCATACCGTGTCTCTGTTGGCTATACCAATCAGGATGGTATTCTGAAAACATCAAATTATTCACGTACCACCGCCTCTTTAAGTTTAAGCCCGACATTGCTGAATGACCATTTGAAAGTCAATGCGAATGTAAAGGGTTCTTATTCAACTAACCGTTTTGCCGATACAGGCGCTATTGGTGCTGCGTTAGAATTTGATCCGACACAACAAATTTACTCAGCAAGTAAATACGGTAACAACTACTTCATGTGGTTGAAGACAGACGGCACACCACAATCTTTGGGAACTGCCAATCCTCTTTCTGTTTTAACTGAAAAGAGAGATGTTTCTTATGTTTATCAAAGTATAGGGAACCTGCAACTCGATTATAAATTTCACGCTATTCCTGAATTGAGAGCCAATTTGAACCTTGCTTATGACATTTCAAAATCTAACGGCTCTACTACTATAAATGCAAATTCTCCGATCTCATACGTTTGGGGATCCAAAAAGAATGGTGCAGGTTCGTATGCTCCATATTATCAGAAAAAAACCAATACTTTGCTTGATTTCTATTTGGATTATGCAAAAACATTCGGTGTTCACTCTATCGACCTGATGGGTGGTTACTCATGGCAGCACTTCTTCAATACAAGCTGGTCATCAACAGTATATTCAGATAATCTGGCAAATGTTCCCCGTGTTGATGATCCTACAGCATATCAATTGGTATCGTTCTTTGGACGTTTCAATTATACATTGATGGACAGATATCTATTGACCTTTACGCTACGTGATGATGGAACTTCTCGTTTCGGCAAAGACAATCGCTGGGGCCTTTTCCCATCAGTGGCTTTGGCATGGAAAATGAAAGAAGAATCGTTCCTTAAGGATGTTAACTGGCTAAGTGATCTGAAATTGAGACTGGGATATGGGCAAACCGGCCAGCAGAATCTGAATATCGGCACCGACTATCCTTACATCCCAAAATATACTTTAAGTACATACAATGATGCTCAGTACCTGTTCGGAAGTCAATGGTATCATTTGCTGCGCCCTTCTTTTTTCAACACAAGTTTGAAATGGGAAAGCACAACAACGTACAATGCCGGAATTGATCTGGGCTTCTTAAACAATAGAATTACAGCAAGCGTTGATGTATATAAAAGAGTAACCGATAACATGATTAACGTTATTCCGGTAGCTGCAGGTACTAACTTTATTAATGAAATGGTAACCAATATTGGTAGCATGGAAAACAAAGGTGTTGAGTTCACAATTACAGGAAAGCCGGTTGTGTCACGCCATTTTACATGGGATCTGAGCTATAATCTTGGTTATAATAAAAATAAGATTACAAAACTTACCAATTCAACAGATGCTTCCTACGGAGTTCCCGGTGGTGATATCAGCGGTGGTACCGGCAATAAGATCTATATCCAGAAAGTAGGATATCCGGTCAACTCATATTATGTTTACAAACAGGTGTACGATACCAAAGGAAATCCGATTGAAGGAGCTTACAATAATAATGCAACATTGTACTGCGACCATAGCCCGGCTCCTGATGTGACAATGGGTCTGTCTTCCCGTATGAATTACAAACAATGGTATTTAAATTTCTCTATGCGTGCAAGCATTGGTAATTATAACTATAATAATGTTCAGTCGTCTAAAGAATTTAAAAACCAATCATTCACAACTGGTAGTTTGAAGAATCTATTGTCGACATCACTTGATACCAACTTCAAGAACGCTCAATATATCTCGGACTACTATATTCAGAATGCTTCGTTTGCAAAAATGGACAATGTAACATTAGGTTATAACTTTGATAAGTTCTTAACATCCAAATTGAGAGCTAGTGTATACGGAACCGTACAAAATGTATTTACCATTACTAAGTATAAAGGTCTTGATCCTGAAGTTTCCAATGGTATAGACAATAATATCTATCCTCGCCCACGTGTATTTATTATGGGATTAAGAGTTAACTTCTAAATACAGCATACAATGAAAACAATAAAATTTCTAACGATTATAAGTGTGGTTGCGTTAGCTTCATTTACTCTTAGCTCTTGTGTAAATGACTTAAACGTAACGCCGTTAAATAAATCTATTTCTACAGAGACAACCACATTCTCTAATACATCAGGGGCTTACATCAGTTATTTGGCAAAGGTTTATGCAGGATTTGCTACCGGTGGTATTCAGGGTGGTGATGCAAACGTGGATGTAGTGGGAATGGATGGAGGTAGCCAGGCTGGTTATTTACGTCCGTTATGGAACTTACAGGAATTGCCAACTGAAGAAGCAATGTGTTGCTGGAACGACCAGACAATTGGAAACTTCCATGCTTTGAACTGGACTGCATCTGATGTGTTCATTAAGGGATTTTATTCTCGTTTGTACTATCAGATAACTATTGCAACAGCATTTCTTCAGGAAACTACGGATGACAAGCTTGCATCCAGAAATGTTTCATCAACGCTGAAAGATTCTATTGCAACTTTCAGGGCAGAAGCTCGTTTCCTGCGTGCTTTGGCTTATTACAATGTGCTTGATATGTTTCGTAACGGGCCGCTTGTAAACGATGCCAGTCCTATTGGTTCTGCTACGTTGCCGGCTTATGCTGATTCTCAAACTCTCTTTAAATTTATCGAAAGTGAACTTACAGATTGTCAGACAAAAATGAGTACTCCGGTAGTTGGAAATTCGAATCAGTACGGACATGCAAACAAGGCTGCTGCATGGGCATTGCTGGCACGTTTATATTTGAATGCCAATACCTACCTGGGAACAAGTGATACAAAATATTACACCTCTTGTATTGACAACTGTAACAAAGTGATTGCAGTAGGTTATACACTGGAACCAGTTTATCAAAACCTGTTTGTTACAGATAATTACAATTCAAAAGAAATCATTTTCCCAATTGTAATAGATGGAACAAACCTTACATCATGGGGTGGAATGCAGTTTCTGGAATGTTCAGCAACCGCTTCCGACGGATCATACAATCCTTTGAATGCTCCGGGTACCTGGGGTGGTAACCGTGCTACTATGCAGTTCCTTGACAGGTTTAAATCAATGTCGAATTATCAGGATGATGCTCGTTATAAAATGTTGTATACTGGTTATAACCATACAAGTATTGATGATCAGTCGGATTTCAAGCAAGGTGTTCAGGTTTTCAAATATAGCAATCTAAGTAGCACCGGGGTCAAAAATACGGCTTCTTTTGCAAGCACAGACTTCCCATTGTTCCGTTTAGGTGATGTTTATCTGATGTATGCTGAAGCATTTTTACGTGGAGGTTCAGGTGCAAGCCAAACTACAGCATTGAAGTATATCAATGATTTGAGTAAGAGAGCAAACTCGCTTTCAGGAGGGAACTATAGCGCGTCTGATTTAACTCTTTCATTTATTCTTGAAGAACGTGCCCGTGAAATGTTTTGGGAATGTACCCGTCGTACAGACTTGGTTCGTTTTGGCAAACTAACGGATGCTAACTATGTATGGCAGTGGAAAGCAGGTGTAAAGGCCGGAGCAGGATCGGATAGTTATAGAAAT
>JAUZOL010000251.1 GCA_030706455.1 Bacteroidota bacterium | reverse complement strand
TTTGCGCAAACGCCGTTGCAAATGCAAAACTAAAGAATACCAGAAGGAAGAAGAGTCGATCGCGTAACTTCATAAATAATATCTGATTGTAGAACCAATATGTTTATTGAGCACCGATTTTTTTTGTTACCCGGACTTCGATAGTCATGGTTTTGCCGGTTATAATACAGTTGAGTTCAACGCCTAACTTGGCCGTTTCATATACCCAGTATTTCAGGGATTTTCCGGGAACCATCTGACCTTGTGAGTTATAATACGGCGTTAATGGTTGTGTCTGCGATGGTGCAACTTTCATGAAATCATCCACAATAGCCTTTAATTCAGCTTCTTTTTCAATATTTACATTGTTCCATGTGTAAATAATGTCAGTTTTCTGTAACTCTTTTTTGATCGCTTCTGAGCCAATCTTTTTGTTGAATTTGCTGATGACGGAGCTACCGGGCGACGAACACGAGATTGCAACGACAGCAAAAACGGTGATTAACAGGGTTGTCGCTAAATTCAGATTTCTTGATTGCATAGTGTAATACAGATTTAAAAGTTATGTTTATGTAGTCTTTGGGTTTTGGATAATGCAAAGTTATGTCGTAAGCGTCAAATTTGCTAATGTTTATTGCTGTCTTGGCATAAAATGACCTGAAATAAAACTTGTCGTTAGCCCAATATGCAGATCGATTATCTATAAATTGCGAATGTTTTTTGCGGAATCCTGTAGAGTCACTATTGCTATACAACAAAAGCGGGATGATCAAATCACCCCGCTTTTGTCGTATAAAGCGTTCGATGCCTTTGTTGATCAGTCCTAAAATATTAAAGGTTTTTGTGTGTTTTAGTTGACGAATGTACCTGTTTTACGGCAAATCTATTCAATGGCTTTATTCAATTTCGGAATATCCTTGTTGTAAGGAATCAGGCTTGCGCTTGAAAAATCTGAAATCCACGTATCGTTTTCTTTTGCAAAATGATATATCATTCGTATCGGAATTTTGATACCTATGCCGTTCATTGTCCATTGGTCAATAACAATAGCCGATTTGCCGTCTTTACTTACTCTGATTTCTTGTTTGTGCGATGAAATATCAGCAAAATGTATAGTGGTGTCGGCAAACATTTTTTCGTATTCGCTGCATACTTGCTTTTTTGTCCAGAACTCACCGGGATCGGTGCCGCAATAGAGTCCGTTATCGTCCATCAGGGCGGCAACGGTCTTAATGTCGTGACTCTGCAATGCATTGATGTTTTTGTTAATCAGACTACTGATCTCTTTCTTCACACTGTCGACGTCAGGTTTAGGTTGTTTGCAGCCGGAAGCCAGTATAAAGAGCAAGAGCAAAGGAAATAATAGTGATTTCATAGGAGTAATTGTTGTGTATGATGATTGAATCAAGGTATATGATAGCTGTTGAGTATAATCCCTGATAATTAACAGGTTTGATAGTTTAAGGAGGTCGGAGAACAAAATAAGAATTTTACTTTTCGTTCGGGTGTATTAGCGATTTTCCTGCCTGAGACAGAAAATCGTAGGTGAGTTGGTTGAGACTGCCGGGGATAGTATATTGCGACATGAAACGTTTGTTAGGCGTTCCTGTCGGATGAATAATTCGCTCGTACCATCCTTTGGAATGCAGAATTATGGTTCGTGTTGTCTTGCCAGCAGCCGGCATTTTAAAAATAATATTGGCCTGATTAGCTGTTGTTGGCTGATCGTAGTAGTTGTTGTCGTCTTTGTTTAGAAGAGAAATAATATTTTCACGTTGTTCATTGAAAGCTTTTGAAGGAGGAATCGTGTGGGTTGTAAATCTGGTGTTGCTGGAATAGTCAGCAGCCACGTAATCAATATCCCAGAAAAAGGTTCCGAACACCAGCTTTATCTTCAATGGGTCTGGTTCATTGCCTTTCAGTGATAAACGGAGGATGTCTTCTTTATATTTCACGGGACCTGCAGCATTGAAAAAATCAGCAAATTCCCATTTCCCATTTCGTTCAATATACACCGATAGAGGTATTCCCTGATTGACCATCCATAGTAAAATTGATTCACCCGATCCGTTGTTTTGTCTTTGCAAAAATGCATTGTAAGCCGATCCAAACAGATTGAAGAAGTGAGTCATCATTTCGTCGAGCAGAAAGGAATTTTTGGCTCTGATTACCAGATTTACAGATGAGGCTTTTCCTGTGTTCGGAAATTCAATAATCATTTCCTCTTTTAGAGGTTTTTCGTGGCCTTGTGGTATGCTTTGAAAACACAAAGAGTCTTTATATGCTATTTGATCTTTTACATCTTTGCCGTTGGTCATTGTTGCTTTTGTGGGCTTTATTAGGTGACTTAACGAATGAAGATTGCCATATTTGTCGGCTAATATGGAAACAGTAGGGGCATGATCCACTACTATCAGCTCCAATAAATTAGTGTGCTGAATTTCAGGTGACATGTTGGTGATTTTTAGCGGATAATTCCCGGAGGATTTGCCTGATGTCAATGTGAGATAATCGTTTCTTTCCAATGGTTTGAACAAAGCTCCGCTGTATATCTCTCCTTCGAAGCAATATTTTTTACCATCCCAGGTATAAATTAAAGGACAAGATTCGGGTGACGTCGGTGTTGCCGGGGTGTATGTGAAAGCTTGAACTGCTATCACAATCAATCCCGCAACAATTACAGCGGAAGCTCCTCCGCATACAAATGATGCAGTGGTTGTAAAGTTATCCCGGTTGTATATGTTAATACGGCTGATGTCACGAAGAGCTATAGCTGCTATTGTGTCATGAAGCATATTCATCCTTTCGGAATAAATATGTACTTCGTTGAGCAGGTAACGCTGATTAAAATTGCCACTGTGAATATAGCGGTTGGGGCCTTTTAGCCTGACTGGGTTGCGGGGCTCCGCCAAAGTGTAAGGCTGGATCGTGCCTTTTAGCGTGTCGTTTTCTGTGTAAATGTTGAAAATTTCCCATCGCTTAGCGCCTTGATGTACCAGCAGCGTTTTGCCTTTGTTGTAAAGAGTGGAAATGTTTTGAGGAGTAGGGGAAACGTTATTGACTTTGAAGTAGTAGCAACTTTCGAAAAGAGATGCCATTACAAATATCAACAGTGCCGAAATAATTTTATCGGCTTGTAGGGGAGGGCAAATGTGCCATCTCGGCACAAAAAATCTCCCTCTTTTTTTTCTGAATTCTATCTGTTCCATGATATTGAGGTATTTATGGTGAAGAAATATACCCGCTTGATATTCAGAAATATTACGTAAAATTACATTGGTTAAAACCCAATGTCAAGAGAGATATGCCGATTTAACTTAAGAATCCGACGGATGTGAAATTTAAATGAACTGTGGGTAATTTAAAAGCAAAAACGGGATGATCTAATCACCCCGCTTTTGTTGTATAAAACGCGTATTTCTTTATTTTGCAACTTTAGCCATGAATTTTTCGCAATCAACAATAAAGCGTTCGTGAATGCCTTCGCCGATCAAACCGGCATCATCAAAGGCTTTTACTTCGTAAACCAGACGACGTCCATCTACCTCGGTGATGGTTGTTTCGCAGGTGATGGTTGCTCCAATAGAAGAAGCTTTTACGTGTTTCACGTTGACGAGAGTTCCGACAGTGCTAGAAGTTTCGGGTAGAAAATCCTGAGCTAATTTCAGGGCAGTGCCTTCCATAAAAGCAATCATTGCCGGGGTTGCAAACACGTCGAGTCCGCCCGAGCCCACACGGCTGGCAAGATGTTCTTCTCCGACTGTCATTGTCCTTTTGAGCGTTGTTCCTACAGGGATATTCATAATTTGATTTGAAAATGTAATCGGTCGCACACGGAAAACACGGATAAAACTGAATTTTACGGATTAATCTTTGGAGTTTATCCGTTAATTCTGTGTCTTCTGTGTGCGATCGCTTTAAAATATAGAACAGATATAGTTCCTAATTCATTGAAAATGTAATCTGAGCATAAGGAAAACTCCAATAACACTGAACTCCTCGAATTCAACCGAAATTACAGATTGCCATTATTACTTGTGATTATCCGTTAACTCCGTGTTTTCCGTGTGCTACCAGCTTTAAAATTCCGAGCTGAAATGGAAGCGGATCTTCTGAAAATCGTTTTGCGCCATTTGCAAAATGTAGCCCGAATCGGCAAGGAAAACGTCGCGGCCTTCTTTATCCACAGCCATATACTGGAATTTGCGTTTTTTGAAGTTTTCGAGTTCAGCGGGATCGTCGCTTTCAATCCAGCAGGCTTTGTAGAGCGAAATTGGTTCCCAACGACATTGTGCGCCGTATTCGTGCAAGAGGCGGTATTGGATTACCTCAAACTGAAGTTGTCCTACCGTACCGATAATTTTTCGTCCGCTATTTTGATGGGTAAATACCTGGGCAACACCTTCGTCCATTAATTGGTCGACACCTTTGTTCAATTGTTTGGCCTTCAT
>JAUZOL010000250.1 GCA_030706455.1 Bacteroidota bacterium | reverse complement strand
TTTTTTGTGGAAGAAAACCCCTTCGTCGGTGCGGGGGTGGGTTTTCATCTGTCCGCGCAACGAGTCAAGAGCAATCTTGAATTTCGGCAATTTTGTCTCTTTCCACATTGCCATCAATGTTTTGCCCGAATTGATGAAGTCTATATTATAGGTTTTCGGTTCGTAGAGATGAATTTTACCTTGCGCATTCACAATGGTGTCGAGCCATTGATACACATAATTGTAGTATTTCTTGTCGCCGGTGGCTTTCCATAGTTTGTAGAATGCCAACGTGCCGAGGCCTTGCGTATAACCGAAGTAGAGTCGGGTACCGTAGTCGAGTTGCCAGGCCTGCGGAAAGCGTTTCATTTCGGAGTCGGCAAAGCGTACCGACCATTTTTGCGACCAACCGGTCTGCACAGTAAACAGTATGACGAATGTCAATAATAGTAGTTTCTTCATTGTCGAAATGTGGGGAATTGATTGTGTGATTAGTCCCGCAAAAATAGATAAATTTTCGTTTAGTTTCTGTTTTATGGCAAAAGGAAATAAAACGAAGAAGAAAAAGGTTGTAGTACAGGATGGTTATTGTATGACTTCCCAGAACCCATTTTTGTCGGAGCCTTTTCTGGTAATTTTCCCTTCTTCCTGCAGTTTCTTCATAATGCGGGAGATTGTTCTTCTGGATTTTTTAAGACAGAGAGCCAATTCGTCAAAAGTGATTTTTGGATTGTCGATGATGAGTTTTACAGTGTCATTTGCAGTGTCATTTACAGTGTCAAATAGGGCTTTATTCTGATTTTGTTGCAGTGTGGCAAGAATTTCTTCCAGCATAAATTCAATAAAGACACAGCAATCCGTAGCTTGCGAGCTTGTATTAATGGCATCGTAATATTGCTGTTGATTACGGAAAACCATATTTTCAACAGGCAAGTGCTCGAAAATAGTATGAAGTTGGCTAAGAATCAGTGATTGCCATAATCTGCCCAGACGTCCGTTGCCATCAATAAATGGGTGGATAAATTCAAATTCGTAGTGAAAGACGCAACTTTTGATTAGCAGATGATCGTTGGCGTTCTGTAGCCACTCAAATAAATCGTTAATCAGATAAGGAACCTTGTCTGCAGGTGGAGCAACATGTATTGCTTGTTCCCCGGCAAAAACGCCTACACCGCTGATACGGAATTGTCCGGCACGATCTATCAACGATTCCATCATTATCTTATGGGCTTTCAGTAAGTCGTTTACGTCGTAAGGATTCAAAGTGTGAAATATATCATACACTTTGATGGCATTCTTGACCTCCTGAATCTCCCGTAGTGGCGCAATAACAGTCTTTCCATCAAGAATATCGGTGATAAGATTCTCTGAAAGAGTATTCCCTTCAATTGCCAAAGAGCCCTGAATGGTTTTGATTCGGTTGATTTTACGAAGTAACAGCTTGTCATTTTGCTCCATGCGTATGGCGTTTCGTTCTATCAGAGCCGATATTTCAGCTATCTGATGAATGATTCTTGTGGTTATACTAAATGGAGGTTGATACATTGCTTTTGTATTTACTGTCAAAAATAACCAATTTATATTGTTTGCCCAAACGTGTTTCTAATCTCATATAACTTCCAAAATTTCCCGTATTTTTGTATCTGTATCCTGCAACTGAAAAAATATATTCCTTCGCATGCTTTCACAACACGCTCACCGTCCCTGGTTCAATTATTTTCTTCTGTTTTTCGGCGTGCTTTGCATTTCGTGGTCGGCTATCTTTGTAAAACTGGCAGGAATCAGCGGTTTCGGTTCTGCATTTTACCGCATGGCTTTCGGACTGGTGGCAATCCTGCCTCTCTGGTTGCGGTTTCGCAAGCCGGTAACCGACTGGCATGGAGTGAAAATTGCGTTACTGTGCGGACTCTTCTTTGCTTGTGATATTGCATTGTGGAATACCTCCATCATGCTCACGAAAGCTTCCATCTCAACGTTACTGGGCAACATGGCTCCGGTCTGGGTGGGTTTTGGAGCGGTGTTTATTTTGAAAGAGCGGCCGGGGCGCATTTTCTGGACAGGAACCGTAATTGCAATTTTTGGTGTGGCGATCGTTGTGGGACTGGATAAACTTGCGGCTACGGATTTCTCGTTCGGTAATTTTCTTTCCATTGTGGCCAGTATGTTTTACGGGGCCTATTTGCTGACAACGCGAAAAGGGCGTAATACGCTGGATACTTTCTCTTTTACCATGCTGTCGATGATTTCCAGTACGGTAGTGCTCGGTGTGTTGTGTTTATTTACCCGGGTACCTATGTGGGGCTTTTCGGCACCGACGTGGTGGGCGCTGGCAGCTTTGGGCATTGTGCCGCAAATGCTGGGTTGGTTGGCGATCAACTTTGCATTAGCCTATATCAAACCTACAGTAGCTTCGGTGACGCTGCTCAGTCAGTCAATTCTGACGGCTATCTTTTCCATTCCGGTGCTGGGTGAGTTTATGTCACTCAGGGAAATGATCGGAGCGCTGATTGCCCTGACGGGTATTTATCTGGTAAATACTAAGAGATAAAAATAGCACACGGAATACACAGAATTAACGGAGGTGAGCTGGTCATAATGTGCCGTGTTCATCCGTCTAATCAGTGTTTTCCGTGTGCTAAATCATGTTATTCTATTCTGGAGTAGAGCTTCATAAACTGTACCCGCTCGAATGCTGCCGGATTTTCTATGTTTTTCTGGCTGAACATTCCCTTGAATTGGTCGATGGTTTCGAAATTGTGGATTTCCATCCATGTCTTTATGCCTTTCAACATGCCGGGAATCACGTCGGGGCCTTGTTTGTATAGTGCAGAAGCAATCTGAATGACGGAAGCTCCCGCCAATATCTGCTTAATAACAACATCATAGCTGTGAATGCCGGTAGAAGCACAGATATCGCATTTGACCATTCCGGACAAAATTGCCACCCAGCGCAGGGTGTGCAGGTAGTCGTCGAAGGTGGTACAAACCTGTCCGGTGGAAATTTCCAGTTCTCGGATATCAATGTCGGGATGATAAGGTCGGTTGAACAATACAAGACCGGACGCGCCCGATTCGCTCAGTTTGGTGATGGTGTGCACCACGCTCGAAAAGTAGTACCCTATTTTGAGTGAAAATGGGATGGTGACCTGCTGTTTTACCTGTTCAGCTACATCAAAATAGACCTGTTCGTTTTCGGCGCCGCTTCGTTTGATGTCCGACGGAAGCACGTAGATATTCAGTTCGAGAGCATCGGCTCCAGCCTCCTGAATGCGCTTGGCAAAATAGCTCCAGTCGTATTGTGAAACACAGTGAATACTGGCAATGACCGGAATCTTCAGCGTTTGTTTGGCTTTTGCTACAAAGGCCAGATAGCGATCCAGAGTATGTTCTTTGGCAAAGCTGTTGACATAAGCCTCTGCCTCTTCGTATGCGTAGGGGTGTTGCTGAACGGCCTCGTTAAACGTGCTCTTCCATTCACGCGCTTTTTCGTGGTCGGATTGTAGAAAACTCTCTGACTCGTGGCGGATCTGTTCCTCAAAAATCGATTTGAGGACGACAGCCCCGGCTCCGGCTTCTTCGAGTTCTTTCAGATATTCAACATTGTTCATCAGGCCGGAACTGCCGGCAATAATCGGGTTGCGCAGTTGCAATCCCATATAAGTCGTTGAGAGATCTATCATAATTTGTAGCTTTAAGGTTTTTGATAATCACAAACATACGTACATTTTATTCAATATCAAACATCTTTTGCAAAAATTTGGGAAAGAACTGCCGGGAGAAGGATTTTTATTGCAAAATGGGGTATTTATGGGTTGGTTCTTTAACTTGTCACATCAAAAAACAATCGTTACATTTGCAGGAGTATAAGCAAAGTGCTCATTTTGACGATAAATTGCTATCGGAAAGCTTTGTTTGTGAGTTGAATTGTAATCAGAATATTATTTCCTCATGCTCAATTATATCTGGATTGGATTTTTCCTCATTGCGTTTCTCGTCGCTACTCTTCAGTTTATTTTTACCGGCGATTTTGTTATTTTTGAAAAGGTGGTGAAGTCGACTTTCGATATGGCCAAGTTCTCGGTGATGGACATTGCTCTGCCTTTGGCGGGTGTGATGACTTTGTGGCTGGGACTGATGAATATTGGGGAAAAGGCAGGAGCCATCCGTTTTGTGTCCCGCATTGTGGGTCCATTCTTTTCAAAACTATATCCCGAAATTCCCAAAGGGCATCCGGCCAGTGGTCAGTTGGTGATGAACTATTCAGCCAATATGCTGGGACTCGACAATGCGGCTACGCCTATCGGGCTGAAAGCCATGCAAAGCCTGCAGGAACTGAACCCCAATAAAGATACCGCTTCGAATGCGCAGATTATGTTTCTGGCATTGAACACGGCGGGTCTCACGCTTCTTCCTATCAATATTATTGCACAGCGAGCCATTTTGGGTGCCGTTAATCCGGCAGATATTCTGGTGCCGGTTTTGATTGCAACTTACGTTTCGACTCTTACGGCAATTTTATATGTGGG
>JAUZOL010000025.1 GCA_030706455.1 Bacteroidota bacterium | reverse complement strand
GTCATATATAGCAGCGTGAGTACCGAAGTCCATCCGCAAAGGCTTGTGGCAAGATGAGGTGTATGTTGGGATATATTTTCCGACAAGGTATTCATCAATGCTTTGGGGTTATTTTCCAGAATGGCGTCTTTCGTTTTTGCATCAATTTCTCGTGCGTCTTTGTAACTTGGATAGTGAGAAAAGTCGGTGCTGATGATGAAAAGATTTTCGGAAGACAAATAATGTTTTAATACAGAGGCAATTCGCGAACACATGGAAGGTGTAGCGGTTCCAATGAGTATAGGCACAATACTGTAGTCATATTTCATTACATGATGCAGTAAAGGCAGTTGTACTTCAATAGTATGTTCGTCCAAATGGTGTTTGCCGTTGCATGAGAATATTTCCGGATGCCTGTCAGCCAGCATCTTGCAAAAAGCGGTATCAACCTTCTCTACGCCATAAGGCATAACAAAATTTCCATCGCAATACAGCGAGGCTTTTTCGAATGCGTCGTGGTGCGATGAGCCGATAATAAACACTCTTTTGTAGTGAGCATCGGGATCTATCTGGTTGAAAGCCGAAGCCGCTACAGAGCCCGAAAACATATATCCCGCATGAGGTGCAATAATTGCTCTTACGTACTTGACCTGTTTAGGCTCAGCTCCTGCAAATAGTCCGGCAATCTGCTGTTTAAGGATGTCGGGTTCTTCCGGATAAAACTTGCCAGCAACGGCCGGAAGTCTGTCTGTTGAATTCATACGCTGTTCAAATTCAATTAAGTACTTCTTGGTGTCAATAAACAATATCACTTAATCCACCGCTGCCTTTGACGTTTTTTTCTGCTTCTTTTGCTTTGTCCTGCTGAATAGATTTGGTAAGGGCAATAGTTCCGGTAAGTCCGCCCAGGCTCATGGTTTCGATGGCCGAACTTGGCACAACCACGATGGTGGAATTGGTTTTGAGGCCTTCATACAACATATTCATGGCACGCAAATGGAATGCAGTAGGATTTTCAGAATAGGTTTTGGCTGCTTCTTCAAATTTACTTGCAATTTGTCGTTCCGAGTCGCCCAGAATTACTCTCGCCTGTCGTTCGCGTTCGGCTTGTGCCTGCATCGACATGGCAGCTTCGAGTCCCTGAGGAATAAGAACATCTTTCACTTCAACGGAAATAACATTAATGCCCCATGGTTCGGTACGTTCATCAATAATATTACGCAATAGTTCGCTTATCTTTTCGCGACCTTCCAGCATGTCCGAAAGCATGGTTTTTCCGATCACGTCACGTAATGCAGTCTGTGAAGCCCAGCTGATAGCGCTGTAATAATCGGATACATCGATGGCGGCTTTCTTTGGGTCTACTACCTTCCAGAAAAGAACTGCATCCACATCAACAGGAACAGTGTCTTTGGTGAGTGTTTTTTCTGCTTTGAATGTGGTGGTTATCACACGGATATCAATCCAATAAGGAACATAGTCAACGATGGGAATAATAAAGAAAATGCCCGGGCCGCGAAGGGCATGAAACTTGCCTAAGCGAAGAACGACGGCTCGATCCCACTGGTTGGCAACTTTAGTAGCCCATGCTACAAATATTGCTACTATGAAGCTGATTATTAAAATGACATGGCTGGTTGTGGCAGTGAAGTCGGGACTTATTAAAAGAGCAAGTCCGATACCGATTAAAATAATAATCACAAAGAGTAACGCTGCAATAGAACCTACATTTTTCATAGTTGAAAGGAATTAAAAGGTGTAGAATATTGTTACAAATTTAAGTCGCTAATTCACGAAGTGTTATTGTGTCGTAAATTAATTTTGAAATGGAAGTGATCTGGAAAATCGTCTTTTGATGGGTCATCAGACAATTTTGGCTAAATTTGTAAATCAAAGAATTCAGCGCATAAAAATGAAAACAGTAGTACAAATGAATAGATTGGTTTTGTCGTTGATAGTGTTAATATCTTCTTCCGTTGTCTTCGGACAAGTTTCTTTTCCTCTTTGGCAAAAAGGAGTAATGACCAATAGCCGGGGATTGAATATCAGCGATAGCGTTGCAAACGAACGTGTCTACAGGGTGGGGCAACCGGATATTGAAGTATATACTCCATCAAAGGAGGAAAACCGGAATTTCGCTATTCTGGTGATTCCGGGAGGCGGTTATGCACGTGAAGCCAACGTGGTGAGCGGATCGCAAATTGCCAAGTATTTCAACACGTTGGGAGCTACGGCTTTTGTGCTGAAATATCGTTTGCCGCAAAGTCCCGATGTGATTCACTCCGAACTGGCTCCTTTGCAGGACGGGCAACGGGCTATCCGACTGATGCGTGCTTTGGCTGCAAAATATCACTACGATGCCGATAAGATCGGTGTTTTCGGAACCTCTGCAGGCGGACATCTGGCCGCTTCGCTGGGAGTGTATACCGAAGATTTTACCGAAGTGAAGGATTCTTTGACGAAATATTCGATCCGGCCCGATTATATGATCTTGCTTTCGCCGGTTATTTCGCTTGCCGATCCCTTTGCTCACAAGGGTTCGCGTGAAAATTTGCTGGGTAAGAATGCCAGCAAAGAGCTGATTGATAAGTTTTCACCCAATCTGCATGTGACCGAAACCACGCCACCTACTTTGCTGATGCAGGCAAATGACGATCCTGCAGTGCCTTCGTTCAACAGCGCCATGATGTATATTGCCCTGCGCGAAAAGAAGGTGAATGCTTCATTGCATATCTTTCCGCATGGTAAACACTCCATTGCTTTGACTCACAATCCAATTTCTACCGACCTGTGGATGCTGATTGTTGAGGCATGGTTGAAAGAGCTGGGGTATTGAAACAAATGGGTGGTGCGAGTTCCAACTCACACTTAATATGTAATTATTCGAATATCGTAAATGACATGATTCGTAAACTAATTTTATCCGGCTTTTTGCTGTTATGTTCTGTTGTGCTGATGGCACAAAACAAGTACGATTTTGTGGTGGCGGCCGATGGAAGCGGCGATTTCAAAACCGTGCAGGAAGCCATCAATGCCGTGCCCGATATGCGGACCAACCGTACCCGTATTTTTATTAAACCGGGTGTCTATAAAGAAAAACTGACCCTTCCAGCTACCAAAACTAACGTGTCGTTTATAGGTGAAGATGCCGCTAAAACCATTCTGACGTTCGACGATTTTGCTCAACGTAAGAATCGCTTCGGAGAGAATTTTGGCACCTCGGGTTCTTCGTCCTTCTTTATCTATGGCGATGGTTTTACGGCCGAAAACATCACCTTCGAAAATTCGGCAGGGCCTGTGGGACAGGCCGTCGCTGTTCGCATCGACGGCGACAAAGTGAGCTTTTTTAATTGCAGGTTTTTGGGCTTTCAGGATACGCTCTATCCGCATGGCGAGAAAAGCCGTCAATACTACAAGAATTGCTACATCGAAGGAACAGTCGATTATATTTTTGGATTTTCTACGGTTCTCTTTGATAACTGCACCTTGTTCTGTAAAAAGGCAGGATATGTAACGGCTGCGTCAACACCCAAAGAAAATGCCTATGGTTTTGTGTTCCGCAATTGCAAAATTACCGGTTCGGCTCCCGGGGGCGCCTTTGCTTTGGGGCGCCCGTGGAGGCCTTATGCTAAAGTGGTTTATTTGGAGTGTGAGATGGACAAGGTGATTGCTCCTGCCGGATGGAATAACTGGGGCAATGCCGAAAACGAAAAAACGGCTTACTATGCCGAATACAAAAGCCGCGGAGCAGGAGCCCATGTCTCTCAACGGGTTGGGTGGAGTCATCAGTTGACGGAAGAAGAGACAAGGCAATATACAACGGCCAATATTCTTGGAGACTGGAATCCGGAAACGGGGCGATAATAGTCAGATACAAAAAAACAGGGATTAGATGGAGCATGTTCATATAATCCCTGTTTTTTATTGATCCGGGTTACTTTTTTGTTTCAACTGAAGTCCACACGGGAGGCGTAATGCCCATCAGGTTTTTCACAAAGAAATCGTAGCGTTTATGTTCACCGAAGTCGCCACCCAAGGTGTGATTGGAGCCAGGCAACACAACTAGTTCGAAATCCTTGTTGGCCTTGATCAGTGCATTTGCCACCTGCATGGTAGACGAAGGATCTACATTATCGTCCATTTCGCCCACAACGAGCATCAACGGGCGTTTCAGCAGGTGTGCATTTTCCACGTTCGAGCATTCGGCATACTCCTTACCGATAGGATAACTCATCCACTGTTCATTCCACCAAATTTTATCCATGCGATTGTCGTGACATCCACAGGCAGAATAGGCTGCTTTGTAGTGATCCGGATAGAAAAGGACTCCCATCATTGCCTCCTGTCCACCGGCCGAACCTCCATATATGCCGATGCGGGTGGTATCCATGTAGCTGTATTTTTGAGCTGCCGCACGTGTCCATGCCAAACGGTCGGGAAATCCCGCGTCTTTCAGGTTCTTAAAGATAATTTCTTCAAAGCTTTTGGAGCGAAACGAGGTTCCCATGCCGTCGAGTTGAATGACGATAAAACCCAGTTCGGCAATTGGAGCCATATAACTGAGGCAGGGATAGAACGATTTGGGCGTGTACTGGCTTCCCGGTCCGGCATAAATGTATTCAAGTACCGGGTATTTCTTTTTGGGATCAAAATTGGAGGGGCGAACAATAATGCCCCAGATATCAGTTTTGCCGTCGCGTCCTTTGGCGACGAAGGGTTCGGGAGCCACCCATCCGGCTTTTTGCAATTCGGTGATGTCTGCTTTTTCGAGCGGCAGAAGTTCTTTCCCGTCAGTAGAACTACGTAAGGTAGCAACCGGCGCTTTGTCGACCAAAGAATATACATCCACAAAATAGCGGTTGTCGTCAGAGAACCATGCTTGGTGCATTCCCTGTTCGGGCGTCAGGCAGGTAAGGCCGGTGCCATCGAATCGGATGCGGTAATAATGCACCAGATAGGGGTCTTCGTTGGGAACCATGCCATTGGCAGAGAAGACGATCTCACGTTTCGCCTCGTCCACCTGCACTACGTCGCGCACATACCATTCGCCTTTGGTGATTTGGTTTTTCACCTGTCCGGTAGTGCGATCGTAAAGGTAGAGATGGTTCCAGTTGTCGCGTTCGCTCATCCAGATTATCTCGGTACCGTTGGTCAGATTCTTGCGGAAATAGCGGTTGTAGTTGACAAAGGTTTTGCTGGTTTCGTCGATCAGGATGCGAACCAGTCCTGTTTCAGCCGAGAGCTCGAGTACTCTGAATACCTGATGGCCGCGTTGGTTATACTCGAACAGCACCGATTTACTGTCAGTGCTCCATTCGAGGCTCCGCAGCTCAAACTGACTGTTGAACAGTTCCGTTGACGGAACTGTTGCATCGCCCGTGGTAACGTCGAAAATACGGGGTGTGCGAAAGGGCAGGGCATCACCGGGTTTCATGTATTCGCGCTTGTGGAGTTTGGGCTGCAACTGGTCGGCAGGTGATGACTCCACGAAGTAGATATACCGCTTTTCTGCCGGGCGAATTTTCATAGCTGCGACCTTCTTTGAGTCGGGCGACCACATGATATTGACTGAATAGTATTCACCCGGAGATCCGTCGGTACTCATGGCTTTCTCTTTACCCGTGGCATTTTCCTTGACGTAAATATTGCTGTTTTTGATAAATGCCGTCAGCTTGCCATCGGGCGAAATTACCGGATCCCCTTTCAGTTCGTCGTCGGCTTCGTTCCAGTATTTTTCTACTGGTTTTTCATATTTCCCATTATTAATCAGACGGTTTTTGTCTGTAAGGTAGATCCATTTTGTGTCGTTGAAAATGAAACGGAGAGTATCGAGTCTGCTGTTAACCTCAAGCGACTGCAATGATAACTTTGCGGCTTCAACCGTTTTTCCACTTGCCGAGCTTAGCTCTTTTGCCAGTTTCTGGTGATTGAACAGGTCCGAACGGCTCTTTTTCAACGCATCTACAACCACATACATTTTCCCTTGCGGTGTGTTGCGAACATACCAGAAACGCTCGGTTTTTCCAATCCATTTGGGCTCAACGTTTGAATAATAAACTTTGTCTTTGAAACGATCGCGTAACGAAAAAGCCCGCCGATAGTCGTCGGCAGTACCTTGTGCAAAGAGCGTGCCACCCAAAAGTAGCACGCTCACAGCAATTAAAAAAGTTCTCTTCATTCTTTTTGTAATGTATTTATTTTATGCCTATTCCACTTCCCACTCGTAGATCCCGGCGGCATTCTTCTCCGGCAATTGTACTTCTAATTTCAACGCCTTGGTGACAACCGGTTTGAAAACTACTTCGTTGCCAATTCCTTTGTCGACACCATAAGGTTTCTGGTTTTCCACCGCTATCCAGGCTCCGTTCTTATCCTGATAATAGATTTTCCACGATTTGGGTACACGACATCCGCCCCAGGGAGCATCATCGAACCAATAAACGGTGGAGCGGCTGATTGTCTTTTCTGCCGAAAAATTGTAGGAAATCCACTCTGTGGTGCCTTCTTTTGGCCACCAGTGATAGTAAGGAATTGAACGGTCGTTTTCGTCTTTGGGCAATAAACCATCGCAAATGGACTTGATAGAGGTTGCCATGTGCGAGGCATTGATTTTACTTTCTGAAGCCAGAGTCGGCGGCATTACCGGACGGGTAGCACTCAGTTCATTGGACAGCCAAACGGCCATTTCGCCACTACCCCTGTGAGCCCAGGCGTAATAGGGAATTAAGGTGAGCTTTACATCCTTTGCAATGATTTTGCCCTGTACATCATAACTAAGTACTTGTGCATCCGTCTTGATTTGATTGATCCCGTAAAGCAAGTCGGGTTTATATTCGACCGAAAAAGTTGGTTTGCGGTTCATGATGACACTCAGGACGCTAAAGTCATTGTCGGGCCATTCGGCACAATAGACTAGCGGACCGCATTCCACGGCCACCTTTCCCTTATCAGCTTCCACCAGCGGATGTGCTTTGACGGTGCGGGGTTCCATATCGAAATGAATTTCTACCTTGTCGCCTTTCTTCCAGTCGCGATTGATGCTGAAATACCCTTTTTCGAGCGAACTTTCTACCGGTTGTCCATTGACTTTCACAGTATATCCCAACGATTTTTTATCTGCATAAGCATAAAGATTGCCAGGCACCACATCGCCTTTTACCCAGCCCGGAATACGGATCTTGAGGGTGAAATTCTGTTTGCTTTTAGGTGTTACGGCAATGGAAACGTTGCCGCTCCAGGGATAGTTGGTGGTTTGGTCAACAGTGACCGCTTTGTTGCCGACCGTCAGGTTGGAATGGTTGGACATAAAGAGGTTGACATACACATCCTTGTCGTGAACGGCATAGATATAGCCCGGCACGGATGGAATAAACCGGCAGATATTAGACGGGCAGCAGGCGCATCCGAACCAGGGCTGGCGTTGGTGTTGCCCGATTGATTCCAGTGGATTGGGATAGAAGAATCCTCCTCCATCGAGTGAAACGCCTGAAATAAGTCCATTGTAGAGTGTACGTTCAAGTACGTCGTAGTATTTTGCATCGCCGTGCAGCAGGAATAAACGGTAGTTGAGGTACACATTGCCGATAGCGGCGCAGGTTTCGCAATAGGCCGACATGTTGGGCAATTCGTAATCTTTTCCGAATGCTTCACCATTGTTTGTAGCCCCGATTCCTCCGGTAATGTATAGTTTCTTATTTACAATATTGCCCCAAATCCGGTCGATGGCGTCGATGTAGCCCTTGTCTCCGGTGAGCGCAGCGACATCGGCCATGCCCGAGTACATGTAGGCGGCGCGAACGGCATGACCCACCGCTTCGTCCTGTTGAAGTACCGGTTTGTGCGACTGGCTGTATTCGTCCCGGTGTTCGGTGTATCCACGTTTGTCAAGCAGGAATTTGGCCAGATCAAGGTATTTCTTTTCTCTGGTAATCACGTATAGTTTCGAGAGTGCCATTTCGGCAATCTGGTGCCCGGGAACCACCGTTACCTGTCCTGACTTGTCTCCGATTTCGCGTACGGCACAGTCGGCATACCGTTTGGCAATGTTCAGAAAGGTGAGTTTTCCGGTAGCCTGATAGTGGGCGATGGCTCCTTCTATCATGTGGCCAAGATCGTACAGTTCATGGCTCAGATCTTCCTCTTTTTCCCAACGTTTGGTTCCCGACCATTCGTGTGGATGGGCAGGATTCATGGTGCGGGCGGTATAAAGGTAACCGTCGGGTTCCTGTGCGGCAGCTACGATCAACAGCACGCTGTCAATGTAGCGATCGAGCTTCTTATTCGGGAAGGTCTGCATCGAGTAGCTGGCACCTTCGATGGTTTTGTACACGTCAGTGTCGTCGAAAGAAAAACCGCCGACTTTGATGGTGTCGCTTGGATGAGCGGCTTTTATGAAGTTGGTATATCGCCCTGTCTCTTCGCATTTGCTGAAGGCCAACGGAATCGTTACCTCGCGACTGGCTTTTAGGCGTTGTCCCCAAAAGGCATCGTTCACTTTTACGGCTGTAAAGGGAACCGGAGTGATGGGATAGCCTCCGCTTTTTACCTGTGCCTGAGAGCAAATGGCCAGACATAGGAGTAGTGGAATAAATATTTTTCGCATAGTGTTATTTTTTAAAATGAAATTTCTATGAAAATACGATTTTGTAACGGCATCTGTCGTCGCCTCTTATGATGGATGAAATGACGGTAGCTTTCACTGGAACTCCGGCAACTTTTGAAAACATTCTTTCGGCAAATCCTTCCGAACAATAGCAAATATTCGAAGGATTAGATTTTCTATCGTGATTGATAATCGGACACACGCAATAGCTTTTGCTTTCATCGGCAATCAGGGTTTTGTTCGTTTTGTCATAACTCACTTTCCAACCCCATTTATTTTCAATAAAATCAATGAATTGTTCCAGATTTCCAACATAAGGAGCCAACATTTCATCCATTTTTAAATGGTTATAGTGAACAATAGCACAATTTTTGACGATGGGTCGGAGTCTTTCTCCGGAAAACTGCTCGTTAAGGTTTGAAAGTAAATTGCTTGTCCACTCCTGAACTAATAGTAATTTGCTGTTATCCGGTTCTGTGGAGGTTTGTTCTGTTTTGGTATTATTCGCAAATAAGGCAATGGAACTGAATCCGCACATGCAAACTCCCGATATGCATGCTTTTTTCAAAAAATCTTTTCTACTAATTGTCGCCATTTTTATATGTATTTCCGGGTTTTGTTTTTGCAAAGAGATCTGATATTTCGTTTAATGTCATCGCTTTGTCGAATAGTTGTGCCCTGGCAATGTATCCGGTAAAGTTTTCCGACGGTTCACCCGAAGCTCCGATCAGGATATCCCCTTTTTCGACAAACAGCGTGATTGGTTGTTGCGCGTGCAACTTGCCGTCGACATAGACATTTTCCAACACGCCGTCGAAGGTGACGGCAATATGATGCCAAACGCCTTTTTCGGGCACTTTTTTGTACGCAAGATCGACCGCTCCGTCGCCGTGAGCCACCGCTCCGTAATTACCTGTACCGTACATCAGTGCTGCATATGACGATTGCAGCATGTTTTCGCGGCTGTTCCAGGCCATCAGGCATTCACCCATACCGATCTCGGGATTCAACATCCACACTGAAGCTGTGAAAGGAGCGTTCCAGTTGAGTGAAGAGGAAGCTTGTATAGATAATTGCAGGTAACTGTTTCCGTCTAAATAAAGCGATTTGACGCCCTCTTTTGAAATAATTTCCGGCTTGCCAACTGCAATGAAATGCCCACCCAGACTGCCTTGGTTGAGAATCTCCGTTTTTAACGCTCCAAAGGTAAGATTTTCGACCCGGAAATCTGCCAGCAAACGATTGGAAGAGGGAGTGCCGGGGGCTTCCTTGCTTTCTGAATTTTGAAACGACGGCGTTTCGAAAAGCGTGTTGTAAACCTTGATATTCCAGATGGCAGGCAACATGCCCGTCTTTTGTGTTCCGGTTACGGTAAGCCTGACATACCTTGCCGATGCATCCCGGTCATCGATCATCGGACTGCCACAACGCCGGTTGCGGGTTTTATCGCTGAAAAGTTGCCATTCTTTTCCGTCGGCCGATACCTCAATTTTATACTGATAGTAAAAAGTAGGGTATTCGAACTGGGTTATTACCCGTTTAATGGACACTATTTTCTTCAAATCCATGGTCAACGATTGTGGCAGACGGGCGCTTGCTGCTTTCCATAACGTTCCGTTGTTGTCGTCCACAGCGTTTTCTGCATCATAGACGTAATCGTACCCTTTGGGGTTGTAGGCTGTCGGTGCTGCAACCAGATGATAGGCTGAACTGGCCGTAACGTTAGC
The DNA here is from genome assembly GCA_030706455.1 of Bacteroidota bacterium. GTDB lineage: Bacteria > Bacteroidota > Bacteroidia > Bacteroidales > Paludibacteraceae > Microbacter. The sequence continues at coordinate 18,872 of JAUZOL010000025.1, read as the reverse complement.
CCCGAATGCCAGATTATCGGCGCACTCTTTTTTACCAAAAAGGGAACCGATACCGCTATGAGTCGGTTCTACTTTTTCAATTGTTTCGTCATCGGAGAATATAAGCTTGTCGGCACATACCTGCCGGAACTCGCCGTCGGTACTGTGCGGGTTGTCGTGACGGTGGTAGATGATGTAATAGTCGTTGCCCTCTTGCAAAATAGAGTGGTGACCGGGACCGTCAATCGTACCATCGGCGTTGCTGACCAGAATCGGGCTGTTTTTGCCCGGACGAAAAGGGCCCTCAGGGTTGTCGCTTACCGAATAGTGAACGGCATAGGAGCTGAGGCGGCAGTCGCCCGAAGAGTACATCAGGAAGTATTTGCCGTTACGTTTGATGGGGTAGGCAGCTTCGAAGGCTTTGGGTATCTGAGAAATGGGAATAAAGCCGGTTTTCTGGATCGAGTGCATGTCGGCCGGGTCGATTTTTGCAACGCCCATGCCGCCGAACGAAGTGCACCAGGTACCGAAATAGGCATAAACAGAGCCGTCGTCATCGACCAGAAACTGAGCATCGAGGGCCGGAAGATCCTTTTTTGCAGTACCGGCGGGAATCACCGCTTCGCCTCCGTTGATCGGGCGGAAAGGTCCCATGGGCGAGTCGGAAATGTAGCCATAAATATTGCAACCTCTCTCGCAATTGCCCATAAAATAGTAATACTTCCCATCGGTGGCATGAATCACATCGGGCGCCCAGCAATTGTTGAGCCCTTGCGGCAGATCTATTTGCAGCTTGTAATCGTACCAGTTCACAAAGTCCTTGCTGATCCACACCTGTGGTGCTCCCGAAGCCAGTTTGATGCCGTCGGTAGTAGCGTAAATGTAATAGGTGTCGCCGAATTTTTTTACGGTCGGATCGGCAAAATAACCGGGAAGAATGGGATTTCCGGCTACAACTGTCTGGCAATACAAAAGTCCGATTAAAGTCGACAACGTTATCAGGAAACGGCTCTGGTTAAAGCATTGCAATGTCATTGTGGATAATATGTTTGGAGGTAATCGGTTTAACCCGGTAGTTCAAAAATAAAATATTAATTCCTTGCCGCAAAATTTACTGAACGGAGAATGACAACTTACAGGGTTACGGTTGCGCCTGAAAATTTCACCTTGTATGGCCATTGTTCATCGTTCGAATCGTTATCATCCCACACATGATGCCAGTGACTTGTCGGTGCTCCGCTGACCACAAAATAGAGTTTTTTGCAGTTGCCGGGACAATTGAAGGAGGCTGTTCCTGTAGAGGCAGAAAATATGTCACTATATACACAGGTACCGTTATTGAGGTAAGCTACAAAGCCATACCTCCATCCGGCTTTGTCCGGATTAAGGCTGCGATAGCCGGTAGCTCCGGCGATTCCGACAAAGTCGGCCCGAATGGCGGTGGCGTTTGCCGGGGTATCCAACGTGATAGTGTTATAACCATAGTTTTCAATGCATTGATCGGGGTGGATTGCGTAATAACCATCCCTTGATATCTGTAATTTGGCCTGACTTCTTCCGGCGTAGTCTTTTCCGTAATCGCGTATGCCGTCGATGTCCCAATTTACAAAACGCCTGGCGGCATCAAACATTTCATCGTTAAATGTTTTCTGATCAATGCCGGTGATTCGTTTATATGCCTCCACCGGATCTTCGGGCTTTTGCGCCGAACGCCAAAGTTTACCGATAAAATCGATACCATGTTTCATGCACCAGTAGTCCTGAATGAAATAGTTGGCATAGCGCGGAGTTTCGTGTAATATGTGCTTGTGGAAAGATGTCAGGTATTCGTTGAAATAATGATTAATAAATTGTTCCTGTGGAAAAACCTTGAAACTTTGCCATTGAGCACATTGTTCCCAAAAACCGTTGCCACCTTCTCCGTTGGGTCCGAAGCCATAGCGGAAACCTGGATTAGCCGATGGGTTGTCGCAATAAACCTGATACTGAAAACAATGACCGATTTCGTGTGCTACCACAGAGCCTACAGGCTGTGCCGACGATGGATTGATCCACAGTGTCCCGATGATATCGTCGTAGCCGGCTCCGGTAGCATTCCATTCCTTGCTGTAGCTAAGAAATATCATCATGCGGTATTGAGTTGTTTTTGAATTGACAGGGTCAATAAACTTCAGCGTAGTTGCGTAATAGGTGTAAATTTTCTCGGCGTTTGCCAAAAGATCATCGATATCAACTGTATATGGGGGCGATGCATTCTTGGGGTCTGAACCGAATCCAGATTCCCAGAAGACAATCCAGTTAGTAGAGGCTTTTGAACGTTTCCAACACCATTTGCTGGATGCGTTTGAGAAGTCGTTGTTTTTAAGATCTGTCGGTATATAGATGTCTTTACCTTGCGGTTTGGTGAAAGATTCTGCCTTCGCAGGTTCTTCGGAAGAACAGCTGTGAAATATCATTAACACGAATAGTAATGGAATGTATTTCACGTATCTATGTATTTGAGTCTGGCAAAACGAACTCTTCATTTTGTGGCAAAGTGTAAAGTGAGTAGTCTGATAAAAGCAGGAGGATAGCGTTTGTGGATATATTTTGCTATCCTCCTGTTTTAAGTGTTATTGTAAGGTTGCGGTAATAATAAAGCGGAAGAAGTTGTTTGGGTTCTTTGTGTCTTTATACCCTACGCTAATAAGATATTTATTGCCGGCTTTCAATGCCGGCGCTCTACCGATATATAACATCTGATCCTTACTGTTTGTATCAGCAAAAAGACTGAAACCGGTATCGCCCCAATTACAAACAGCTCCTTTGCCGTTTATCCAATAGCCGGGAGCATCAGCAGTGTAAGTGCTTTTGCTGTCCCATGCGCCGGTTACAGGATCTACCATATACATGTGGATAGTTCCGCTTGTCGGATTGCCGGTATTGCTATCATAATCAAGATTAGCCAGAAAGTCTTTTACGCTCATGCCCATACATTTTTGTATGTTTGCTGCATATTGGGTAAAGTCAATGCCAAAGGTATTATAATCACCTGCAGGAATACTGATACTTGTAAGGATAATCGTAGGATCGGTAATGGATACGTTAATCAAAAAACGCACATAATTATCATAATCAGGACCTTTTACTGCAAATCCGACGTTAAAAGACAAAACAGTTCCTGCTTTGGCATTGCTGTTTGGATTGATAATAAGTGTCTTTGCATTTGTATCAATGTCAAGGCTAACTGTTTGGCTAGCATCATTATCAGCACAGACACCGCCGGCTGAATTATAATACCAACCGGTTGTCCCTTTTGTCATAGCTGCCTTGTTCCAAATATTTCTGGTTGTATTTATATTATAAAATACAACTGTCCCATTTTTTAGTCCGCTAATAACCTGATCAACAGTCATATTCATATTTTTCTGGAACTGTGTAGCATAATCGGACAGGTTGATGGTTTGAGCAGCAAAATGCCCGACGGAAAATTCTATATTTTTTGTTACTAAGGCATCCGCATTTACTTTCAAATACGGACTTTCATTTTCGCTGTATACATGTTTGCTTGTTGCATTCTCAATGCTGTCATTACAGGCAGTAAAGGAGAGTGTGCAGTAGCCGATTAAGGCATATAATAATATTCTTTTCATACGATAATATTTTTTTTAATGGGCGTATGGAACTCGCATGAGAACTATTGTCATTCTATTGTTTGTTAGTAATATACATGCTTGTTTCATATGATTGGTTTTAATTTGTACTATTTTGTATAGCCCGGATTTTGTTTTAGTTTCGGATTCCCGTCCATAAAGGCTTTTGGAATAGGAAAAATGTCGCAATGATTGTCTGTAACATCAGTCGTGGCATTTTTGCAGAACCATGATTTTCCGTTATATACGTTCTGATTTTTGCCATTTATGCGGAAGCGAATTAAATCCTGGCGACGATGGTGTTCTGCTACAAATTCCCAGGCCAGATCGTCCAACAAACCTCCCAATTCTATATCGGCACCACCCTCGGTGGTTGTAATCCACTTATCGGCCTCACCCATTTTTCCCTGATTTTCGCGATGTCCGTAAGCATATACGCTGCCTCCTTTTAGTTGTGCCACGGTACGTATAGCCTTCGACGGGTTATTTTTAAATGCACGCTGACGCACCTGAGTTACAAGGTCTGCAGCAACTTGCTCCAATTCACCTTTATAACCCCCAAGGCGAAGTAAACATTCTGCTTTTATCATGTAAGCGTCGGCTAGACGGAAGAACGGAACATCATCGTATGAAGTGCCCCAGTCTCCCGAAAGAATTTGGTATTTAACCAAACGGCCTCCTTCATAGGGATAACATCCCGGATTGTCGATGCTGTGAATTTCTTTTGTATATATTACCGGTGCACCATCAGCAACAATAGCCGCTCCGCTATTTATATCATATTGTTGCCCGATAGTCCAACAAGATGTATAACGAGAGTCCTGAGAATCATACGTGTCGAGGAATTGTGGCAAAACCGTACTACCGCCTGTTGCCCAGCCATTAAAGTTAAATGCAGCTCTACCGGCTGTAGCTATCCATTTATTGGCATAGTAGTTTCCTCCCGCATATTTTTGGGCATAAGGAATGCCGAATATAATCTCCTTTGATGTCGATATGTCTTCTTTAAAATTGTCAGAGTAGTTAGTAGCTAACGAAAATTTTCCACTGTTAATCACTTCATTCACTTCATCTATTGCTTTTTCATACCATGAATTATCGGTAAAGTTATTGAACCAAGCATTGTGGTTTAGATACATTTTAGCCAAAATCATGTTTACTGTATAATCATTAATTTGACCCATGCCATTGTCTTTGCCGCATTTGCCTTTGATGGCGTTCAACTCATTAATGATAAAATTCCAAGTGTCAATTGGTTTGGCCTGTTCGGGTAGCCATCCTTTCGGGTGATTGTAAGTAGTATCCAATGGAACATTACGGAATATATCGAATAAAATGTAATAGTATAAGGCACGATAGCCTCTTAACTGAGAAACTGCTGTTGCCGAGGTTTTTACTGCATCATTTGCTAACAATTTGTTGCAGGCATTTATGCCGGAATATGCGCCGTTCCACTCAGTCCAAATGTGACCAATCTGTGAATGGAATTCGTGTTTATGCATCGATACATAAAGGTCGCCCCAACCGATGCCTATACGATAAGGTGTACACCACAAGTCAGACGATTCGTCCTGAATGTCGCATAAACCGTTCCATCCCCAATATACGTCGCGCAGACTACTATATACAGGAGCAAACATGCTGGCTGCATCTGTTGCCGAAAAAGTATATTTTTCGGCGGCAATTTGACTATAAATAGTTTCATCCAAATTGGTGCAGCTATTAAAAGAGAATATAGTTGCTCCTAATATCAAAGCAAATATAAATTTATATGTTTTTGTTTTCATGTTTTTGTCGTTTTAGAAAGTAACGTTAATGCCAAATGTAAATGAACGAATTACAGGATATTTGTCACGTTTGTCAATGCCCGCCATTTTTGCATCGTTGTTTGAAAGTTCCGGATCCAAACCACTGTAGCCGGTAATGCAGAATAGATTATCCCCCGAAACATAAGCACGAATTCCATTTACATATTTATTTGCTTTTAAGGGAATTGTGTATCCCAATGACATATTAGACATTTTTACGAAATCACCATTTTCAAGATAATAGCTTACTAAGGTCTGTTTTTGGGCAGAAGATAGTGTATATTGACCTCCATAGGGTGCTTTTAGAACAGACTTTAATCTGTTGTAAGCAATTGAGTTGTTTTCATAAAATGCCCGAGGTTCATTCAGAATTTTAAAACCCAACTGACTTGTCAATTGAAAGCTTAAATCAAAGTTCTTATAGCGGAATGTGTTATTCCATCCAAGGTAAACGCTTGGTAAACCATTACCAAGATATTGACGGTATGTGTCACTCGTCAACATGTTGTCGGTAATCTCTTCTGCAGCTCCGGTTTTAGGATTTTCAATCAACCAAAGTCCGTTTTTTGAAACGCCTACCGACTTCAATCCAAAATAGTTACCTACTGACTTGCCGACCTCCAGACGATGAGTAGGCATACTGATTGGTTCTCCTAAACCACCTTCATCATGTTGGTTTGCTGTTTGATATAAATCATTAGACAGGCTGAGGAGTTTGCTGTTATTAGTAGAACCGGTAACGGTTGATTTCCATTCAAAATCTTTAGTGCGTACAGGGATGGCATTAATAGCAACTTCAATCCCCTGGTTACGCATCTGACCTACGTTGGCTAACGTTTGAGGATATAAGTTAGGAGGTGTTGGAACATCAAACCACCATAGCATATCAGAAGTCTTTTTAGAGTACACGTCGATTGAAGCGCCTAAACGGTCATTTAAAGTGCTCAAATCCAAACCAATATTATATTCGGCTGATTTCTCCCATTTCAAATCAGGATTCGGATTGGAACTCACTACCAATCCTGGTTTCCATGTGCCTTTATCGTAGTAATAAGAAGTTCCTAAATCATACCGGGTTAACGATTGGTATGAATCATTCGGAATTACACCGGTTACCCCATAACCGGCACGCAGTTTCAGGTTATTAAGCCAACTGAAACCCTTCATGAATTTTTCGTTGCTGATAGTCCATCCAAGAGATGCAGAAGGAAATGTACCCCATTTGTGATTAGCTCCAAATTTAGAAGATCCTTCGCGCCGAACGCTAATAAGGGCATTGTATTTATTGGCATACCCGTAACTTATACGGCCAAAAAAACCAACAAGCTTATTGTCATTCATGTAACTACTCATTCCGGCTTTCCCATCTTTTAATGCAGAACCTACTCCCAAATTATTATATTCGAAAAAGTCAGTTTGATAATTGTAGTTATTGGCATTAAAGCCTTCGTTTTCATTATATTGATAACTGTAGCCAACTAAAGCTTCGAGGCGTTGATTATTGAGCGCTACATTATATTTTGATGTGATTTCTAAATTGTCTGTATGTGACTCACCTTCAGATTGGTAGGCGTATCCTGTGTGGTTGTTCATTTTCTGATCATAAAACTTGGAGGTGTAATATCCTTTATCATGGGCATTTGAGGTGTTTTTTGCCAACATCAGGTTTGTTTGCCATCCCTTTATCGGTTCTAAAGTAATGTTTCCGGTCAAGCGTGTGTATTCTTGTTTGTATTCTCCTTTACGTTCTTTAATCATCCCTACCGGATTGTAGTAATTGAGTACTTGGAAATTTTCATAGTAGCTTCCGTCCTGATTGTAGATGGGTTCAGTCGGGTTATGAATTATGGCTTGCCGGTAAATATTGGATTCTCCATCGTTGTTCGCATTTGTGGCACTGTTCTTATGCAACCCTTTTACCATATTAAAATGAACTTTCAACATGTCATTCAGCATCCAGTGGGAGATGTCAAAGTTCATTTTCGTCTCATCATTAAAAGTGTCAATGATGACTCCTTCTTCTCTGTGATAAGTGAAATCTGCTGAATAGGTGGTTTTTTGTGAACCTCCCGTGATATTGAAGTTATGGTTGTGTGTAAATGCAGTCTGTGTGATAGCGTCCAGCCAATTGGTATCATATCCTTTATCTGTAAAACTGGTCTTTCCATCTCGAATGTCGCTTGCACTCATAAAATCAAGTGTCTTTGCGAAACTGGATAATGATATGTATCCGGAGTAACTGGCTTGAGTTCTAGATTCGCGTTTGCCTGATTTGGTGGTGATGAGGATTACGCCGTTGGCTCCACGTGTCCCGTAGATGGCTGCGGCCGATGCGTCTTTTAATACATCAATCGAAGTAATATTCTCGGGTGCTACAGTTCCTAAGTTTCCTTCAATACCGTCTATTAAGATCAAAGGAGAGGCTTTTCCTTCCAGCGAGATGACACCGCGTAAACGTATTGTTGATTCGGAGTTTGGGTCTCCGGAGCCTTTGGCAATGTTCAATCCGGCTACTTTCCCTTTTACAAGGTCGGCGGCATCTCCAATTTTCCCAATGGTAAAGTCTTCGGCTTTAACGCTCGATATAGAGCTGGTTACATCACCTTTTTTCTGAGTACCGTAACCAATCACCACTACTTCGTTGATATTTTTAGAGTCTTCTTTTAAAATAATAGATTGTTGTGACTTATTACCAACCATTATTTCTTGTTTGAGGTAACCCATGAAAGAATATACCAATACCGATTTGGAACTGTTTACCGTAAGCCGGTAGTTGCCGTTAACATCGGATATGGTTCCGTTTGAAGTGCCTTTTTCCAAAACGTTTACACCAATTAAGGCATCTCCCTTTTCATCAACGATACGGCCGGTTACGGTAGTTGTTTTTTGCTGTACAACTTCAGACCGGCTGTTTTCCACACTGCCGGGGGCAGCCCACAATTGACCAATGCCCAAAGAAGCGGTCATAAATGTGCAGGTGGCAATTTTTGCCAGGCTTTTACTTAGAAAGCCATTTTGTTTTTGAGTTACATTCATGTTATTAAGATTAAAGGTTCAATATATTGGTTGAGAAAATTTCAATTTACTTTCCATTCAATTACGCCGCCGGATTCTCCCTTTTGCAGCTTGGCTACAATTTTTAGTCCTTTTGTTGTAATTGTTTTGAATTCCAGTTTGTTATAACAGTCTTTTTTTGTGGTATAAGGTCCTTTGGCTTCTACTTCTTTCCATTCTTCTCCGTCTTTGTAAAACAATTTCCAACTTTCGGGAACCCGATAATTACCATCATACTGGTCGAAATCAAGCCAATAGACTTCAACGTTAGATACGGTCTCTTCTTTTTCAAACTCGTAAGCAAGCGTTTCTGTCGTTCCTCTTTTCATCCACCAGTAGTGATATGGTTTTGATATATCTGACGAGCTTTGGGGTTCCCATTGATCATTTACTCCCCAGGTCGACTCTTCGGGAGATGAAATCAATGGAGCGTCATTCTGAATTGGAGCTTTCATAACTACCGTTTGAGCTCTTGAAGCAATTGTAGGTGTCGGAGTAGGATGTGCGTATTTTGCTGCATAAGGAATCCATACAGCCATCTCGCCCGGGCCACGGTTATTCCAGGTTGAATAAGGAATTGCCGTAAATGACACTTCTTTTTCATCTCCGTTTAAGGATACTTCTTTGGCAATACCTTTCAATGTCACAATTCCATTAAGCATATTTTCCTGATAGGTGGCATCCATCTTTGCATTTTCGGGGATGTACTTGTTGAGTACATGAGCGTCGTTCTGATCTTTTCCTTCTAAACAATAGACAACAGGTCCTCTTTCGATAGCGAGTTTTCCCAGATCATCCTGTACTTCGGCGCGTGCCTCTATCCTGCGAACCGGCATTGGAAGACTCAGTTCTATTACATCTCCTTTTTTCCATTGACGATGAATAGTAACGTAACCCATTGTTTTGTCCGAATCGATCACTTTGCCGTTGACCTTGACGACGTATTTTTCTGCAGAAGTTGTGAACGTGTAGAGGTCTGAGGGTACAGGTTGGTTTTCTGCCCATCCGGGAATTCGTAGTTTGACGGTAAAAGCTTCGTAACCAGAAGGAGTTACTTTGATACTGATCTTTCCATCCCAGGGATATTGCGAGGTCTGATTCAGTTCAATCTCGCTGCTGCCGACTTTTATTTTACCGGCACTTTGAGCGTAGAGATTCACGTAAAGAGTATTTCCCTGAACGGCATACATATACGCCGGAACAGAAGCCATAAAGCGGGTGATATTTCCCGGGCAGCAGGCGCAACCGAACCATGCTTGTCGCTCGTGCTGACCCATTGATTCAAGGGGATTGTCGTAGAAAAACTTATCGCCGCTCAACGAAACTCCGGAAATAACGCCGTTATAAAGAGCGCGTTCCAAAACGTCAACGTATTTGGCATCTCCGGTTGCCAGAAACATGCGCTGGTTCCAGTAAACGTTGGCAATAGCCGCACAGGTTTCGCAGTAGGCCGTGTGGTTATTCAGTTCGTAATTAGGACCGAAACCTTCACCTTGAGCACGCGAACCGATGCCGCCGGTGATGAACAGTTTTTTGCTCGCCATGTTGTACCATATCCGTGTCAGAGCGTGGAAATAGGCAGTGTCGTTGGTTAATGCAGCCACATCCGCAACTCCGGAGTAGAGATACCCCGCACGTACGGCATGTCCTTTGATTTCTTCTTGCTTAAGAATTGGCATGTGATCCTGGCTGTACTCGCTGAGATGATGGCCGTCGGTACCACGTCCTGTTTCTTCTACAAAATATTTTGCCAGATCGAGATACCGTTGGGTTCCGGTAACGCGGTAAAGTTTTGCCAAAGCCATCTCCACAATCGGGTGTCCCGACGGACGGTGTATTTGTCCCTCTTTTGGCCCGAACACCTTGCAAATAAGATCGGCATTTTTAATGGCAACATCGAGCATCGTACGTTTTCCTGTTGATTGGTAGTGTGCGACGGCTGCTTCAATCAAATGGCCACTGTTGTATAATTCGTGACTGTTTATTTTTTCCCAACGGGCATGACCCCACCAACCCGAGAGTCGTTCGCATTTATTGGTGACGCAGGTTGTAAGGTAACCATCGGGTTCCTGTGCTGCCTGAATAAGATTTATCACGCTGTCGAGGTAAGCGTCCAGATGTTTGTCGTATTTTACGGCAAGCGAATAAGAGGCTCCTTCTATGATTTTGTAAGGATCGGTATCGTCGAAAGAAAAATCACCCTTGTGTTCGCCTTTGATGAGGCCACCGGCAAGTGCAAAATTATCGAAGCGTCCGTTTTTCTCACACTCTTTGAATGCAGAGGGGATAGAAACGGTGCGGTTGATTTCGATGCGTGGTGCCCAGAAATTATCCGTAAAGTGTACCTGTGTAAACGGCACAGACTGAATTGGTTCGTTTTTTTTATTTCCGGCTTGTAAGGAAAATAGTGATGCCAATGAAGTCAATATTGAGAGCAGAACGAGAAAGTTTTTCATGTGTAATATAAGAATTGTGATGATTGCAAAGTAAATTAATAAAACTGCCGGCAGATAGAAATATCATCTATTTTATTGATAATACAGTACATTTATTTAATGTTAAACATATGCTTAATTTGTTGTTTATTAGTAGTGTGTGTTTTGTGTGTGATTTTTATTTTAGCTAAAAATGAACATTATGAGAATTAATTATCGGGAAATGCTCATCAATGTTTTGGAGATAGTTTTACCATTAACACACCATGTCCAGGAATCACATGAATAGTGCTGTGGTTCGTCGTGCCGATTGTTTTGTGTTGCCAGAGATCCCTGATCATGTACTCTTTTTTGTAAATATTGATGTCTGTGGCAAAATACATCGTATGTTTCTTCCAGTCGTAGTTCAAATTCCACTCACGATCTGACCGGTTGAGGAAGCAAACTGCAATTTCTCCGTTTGAAAGAGGTTTTGCCCAGATCTGATGATCGCCCATGTCAATGAAACGCCGTGCCTGTTCCCCGAGTTTATCCTGATCGATGTCGATAACCTCTTTGTTTGTAAGAATCTCTTTCGTCTCTTGATCCATGGATCGGAGGTCGTTGCCCGCCATTAAAGGAGCTGCCAGCATTGCCCACATGGAAAAGTGGGTTACATATTCATCGTGCGACATACCACCATTGCCAATTTCCAGCATTTCGGCATCGTTCCAGTGTCCGGGGCCTGCATACGGATAAAGATCAGCCATTACATCAATAATATTGAGTACTCCCAGGCCTCCCCAATCGAATTTGCATTGATAGCAGTCTCTGATGTCGGGTGTAACACGCCAAAGATGCCCGATTCCTTTTCCCCATTTCCAGGCTTGATTTTCGCCCCATTCACAGATGCTGAACACGATAGGCCGACCGCAGGCCTTCAACGCATCGCTCATGGTTTTGTATGCAGCTTCGGCCTTTTGCCCTTCGTTTGAGCACCAGTCGTATTTGAGATAATCGATTCCCCATTGTGCATATTGCCGTGCATCCTGAAACTGGTAACCCCGGCTTCCGGGTCGTCCCTGGCAGGTGAGTGAACCGGCGCAGGAATAGATGCCCAGTTTGAGGCCGCGCTTGTGAATTTCGTCTGCCAGATATTTTATTCCATGAGGGAAATGTAGTGTGTCTGCAATAATGTTTCCTTGTTCATCCCGTCCTGTTTGCCAGCAGTCATCTATTACAATATATTGATAACCGGATTGCTTCATACCGGAACTAACCATGGCATCTGCCATTTCCAGAATCAGTTTTTCACTGACGTTGCATCCGAATTTGTTCCAGCTATTCCAGCCCATAGGTGGAGTCGGAGCCAGCGACATAAATAAAGAATCCTGCTTGTTTTGATTGCAACTGCTTGTTTGTGCGTTTACGTTAGAAGAAACGATGCCGGAAATCAGCATCATTAAATAGATAAAACGATAGGAATAATTGTGAAGTAATGTCTTGTTGTGCATGTCTTAACGGTATAGTTTTAAGTGAGATTCGGATTAGAATGTAAAAACCAATATCCCGAAAAATAGTAATGCGTCTACGAGTGAATTTGTAATGTGTCAAATAGTAAAACTTTTCAGAAAACCATGAAGTGTTGCAATACTATCAAGTGAAAGCCGGGATATTGGTTTCAAACGGAAAACTGCCATATTCCAGAATGCGAAATAACATATATTTTTGTTTTACGAATAATTCAGAAATCCAGATTTGTAGTAAAATAATCCACTGTCAATATTGGAATTGATGAAGTGTAAAGTGCATATAAATAGAAATTTATCGATTATTGTGGATGGTATTGCTATGTTTATGGACGATCTTTTTATTCTTAAGCCTAAAAATGTAGTAATATTGCAATGTCCTTTTACTAACACCATCTTATATGTTAATCCGAAACCACACTATCTCTCAATTGATGATATTGAAAGGGGGAACCTGTAATAATGTATTGAAGAATAATCTTTTATTGCTTTTGATGTTTGCGTTGGCCAATATCACTTCTTTGCATGCCGAGATATTCAGTTTTCGCCACTACAAGGTGGAGAACGGACTATCGTTTAATACGGTCAGAAGTATACTGCAGGATCGACAGGGTTTTATGTGGTTTGGAACGGAAGATGGGTTGAACCGTTTTGATGGATTGAACTTTAAAGAATTCCGGGATATCAGAGTCGGCAAGAATCTTTTCGGGAGTAATTACATGTGCACTCTGCACGAAGATGCCCGTGGGGTTATTTGGGTAGGTACGGATGTGGGAATTCTGTGTTATGACAGGGTTACAGAATCATTTTTCCGCTTCAGACAGGCAACTTCTCAAGGAGTCGTAATCAATTCAACGGTAAATAATATTGCTGAAGACACAAATGGAACGGTTTGGATTTCTACTTACGGTCAGGGTATTTTTGGTTACAATATCCGAACCGGGAAGCTGGAACAATTTCGTTTCTTATCAGACAATACGGGGAAGCGAGTCTGTGACATGATCAATTATGTATATGCCGACAGGGAAAATCGAATCTGGATCGCGCCTAAAAGTCCCAATAATCCACTCTTATTGCTGAACAGGCAGTCAAAAAAAATTGCTGCCGTCCCGCTTAAAATCGCCACCTCTTCAGTCCGTCCATTTACTATTTACAATATTTTCGAGGATTCGAAACGAAATCTTTGGTTAGGAACCTGGGATCAGGGCTTGTGCAAATTGAATAGGTCAAACTATAACACCGACTTTTATCTTTTGCCCCAAAAGCCCGGGGGAATCCTGCATGTTCATGAAATTAATGAGTACAGGCCAGGAGAATTATTGATTGGTTCGGACGACGGACTTAGCTACTTTAATACTCAATCATTGGCACATCAGCTTTATGTGCCGAAAGAAACGGAGCCGTCCTCTCTGTCGGATAAATTTGTTTATCCAATTTATAAAGACAGGGAAGGTGGCATCTGGATAGGAACTTACTATGGGGGTGTAAATTACCTTTCTCCCAATAGCGGGTTGTTTGAGCGTTTTACGCACTCGTCTTATGTCAATTCGGTCAATGGAAATGTAATAGGCGCGTTCACTGAAGATAAGAAAGGAAATGTGTGGATAGCTTCTGACGACGGAGGCATCAGTTGTCAGAGCAAAACGAACGGAAAGTTTTCTTATTATGTCCCGAATGGAGGGAAAAACGGCCTTTCGTGTTTCAATGTTCATGCCTTTTGCTGGGATGAAGACAAGCTCTGGATCGGTACTTATGCCGGAGGACTGAATGTGCTGGATACGCGAACGGGGACGTTTAAGCATTACAATAGCGAAGATAATAATCTCAATACCCTCGACGGTGGTAGTATTTATGCAATTTTTAAAGATCGTGATGGGCGAATGTGGGTGGCAAGTATGTCTGGGTTGAATGTATATAACCGTAAGAATGATAGCTTTGTTCGTTTCAAGAATCTGAATTCGACTACTGTTAGCATAAAGCAGGATCAAAAGGGATTTATCTGGTTTGCAACATCGGGCAGAGGATTGTTTCGTTATGATCCGTCCTCCGGGAAATGGGTTAACTATGTGAATCGGCTAAATGATGTACGGTCATTACCCAATAATCAGATCAATTGCATGCAAATTGATCATTTGTCGAGGTTTTGGATTGGTACTTCCAGCGGACTTTGCCGGTATGATTATAAAAGAAATGTGTTTATGGAGATTCCGTTATCAATTCCCAGCAAGACTATATGTAGTATCGTCGAAGTGGATAATGTTTTATGGCTGACAACCTCAAAAGGGCTTGTGAGATATGATCTGAAAGACGGGAAGATACGCTTGTTTACTAAAGCTGATGGTCTGTTGAGTGACCAGTTTATCTTTAATTCGGGATATCGTAGCGCTACCGGTAAAATATATTTCGGAACGGCCAACGGTTTCATTTCGTTCGATCCGAAACGTATTGTACCTAGCAGGTTTATTCCATCTGTAGTCATAACCGGATTGGAAATTTTCAACAAGGAAGTGGCTGTAGAATCAAAGGGCATTTTAACACGCTCTGCTTCATTAACCGATAAAATCGACTTGTCATACAAAGACAATGTGTTCAGTATCGGGTTTGTTGCGCTGAGTTATAATACGCCGGAGAAAAACCGTTATGCTTACAAACTTGAAGGGTTCGATAAGGAGTGGAACTATGTGACTAATCAATACAAGGCTACTTATACCAATTTGCCTGCCGGAACTTACGAGTTTAAGGTGAAGGCATCTAATAGCGATGGAGTTTGGAATGAGAATGGAGCGTCGGTGAAGATTATAATTCATCCTCCTTTGTGGCTGACAACAGGTTTTAAATTGCTATATGTTGTTCTTGTAATGATTGCCATTTTCTATATCTTGAAGTTGCAACAGCGGCGGACAGAGAAGAATCATGCCGAAAAAATGAAAGAACTGAAGCAGGAAAAAGAGAAAGAACTGTACGATGCTAAGATACAGTTTTTTACCATGGTGGCGCATGAAATCCGCACGCCGGTTTCTCTCATCATTGGACCACTGGAAAAGATTATGGAATCGAAAACGGAGTTGCCCGACTATATTCTGAAAGCATTGAATATTATTGATCGGAATAGCCAGCGATTATTGTTGCTCGTAAATCAATTGCTTGATTTTAGGAAAGTTGAACAGGGAGTACTTACAGTATCGAAAGCCCCGACCAATATTTATGAGCTTGTTAATGCTGTTTACGAGCGCTTCAAACCTTTGGTAGAACAGAATGGAAATACATTCGACTTTCATTGTGATAACAAACTGTTTATGGCGGACGTAGACAAAGAGGCTGTTACTAAAATCATTAGTAATTTACTTTCCAATGCCATGAAATTTGCCGAAAGTCGTATTGCTATTTCTGTTTCCTATGAACTTGAGGATTGCTTTGTGATAAGGGTAGAAGATGACGGACGCGGGATTTCGGACGAAGAGAAAGAAAAAATATTCCTTCCGTTCTATCAGGTTGTTTCACATAACAAACCGGGAACCGGACTGGGCTTGTCGTTGGTAAAGAACCTGACGGAAGCGCACGGAGGAACGGTGGCTATTGAGGATGTGTCCCCACATGGAGTTGCTTTTGAAGTCCGTCTTCCGTTAAGCTGTGAACAGGCGGATTCTGTTCAGGTTCCTTTTGACCAGTCCCGGACTGTCGGAATAGACGGAGTTATATTACCAGTGTCAGATACTTCGATCGCTCCCGAATCAAAGGCTATTGAGAAGCCGGTGTTGTTGGTCGTGGAAGATAATGCAGAAATGCGAAATTTCTTAAAAGATAGTTTTGAGGAAGAATATTATGTTGTTACGTCAGCCAACGGAAAAGAGGGGTTGGATGCGCTCAAAAAAACGGAGGTTCAATTAATAGTTTCCGATCTGATGATGCCAGTAATGGATGGACTGGAGTTTTGTGCGGCGCTGCGCGAGAATGTTATCTGGAGTCATATTCCGATAGTTCTGCTGACAGCCAAAACGGACTTGCTATCTAAAATAGAAGGAATGAATTGCGGAGCCGATGCCTATGTTGAAAAACCTTTTTCTATGGCGTTCCTCAAAGCACAGATCAGAAATTTGATTGAAAACAGAAAAGTACTTCGCCGAAGGTTTTCCGAAATGCCGATGGTGTCGTTGAGCAGTATTGCAAGCAATAAAGCCGATGAAGAGTTCCTGACAAAAATGAATGCGATTATTGAGCAAAATATTTCAAATTTCGACTTTACTATCGAAGCGCTTGCCGATCAGTTGCATGTGAGCCGATCGGGTTTGTTTGCCAAAATTAAGGTATTGGCAGATGTTACTCCCAACGAGTTGATTCAGATTGTGCGCCTGAAAAAGGGAGCTGAACTCTTAGCGGAGAACAAATACCGAATTAATGAAATTGCCTATATGGTTGGTTTCAATAATCCTTCGTATTTCACTAAGTGTTTTCAAAAACAATTTGGAATGCGCCCCGGCGATTTTATCCGTCGCAATGAGGTATGAGAAACCATTAAGGGTTGACCGTATTGCCGGTATAAAAAAAGTTGTTGAGCTTTTATACCGGCAACACGGCAACTGAATTTATTTCTTAGCCACCATATTCAATTCAACAAACTTGAAGCTTCCACTGCTTTTGTAGCCTTCGACAACAAACGATACTTCGTGCATTTTCCCCAAATTCATTCCCAGTTTTTCCCATTGTTTAAAATGCTCTGAAATATCGATGTTCCCTTTGTTTCGGGTATTTTTTCTTATGCTAAAATATTGAGTGAATGTAGCAGTCCCGACAATAGAGGGCTGATTGATACGGGTAGTTTGGTAAATGTCATACAGGCTGCCGTCGACATAAAATGAGCCTTTCTTTATAGCATCTTTAGACATCGAGGGAATCCAGTTGCGCCAGTCTTCCACAATGTAAAACTCAACAAGGGGATCTACACTCCAGCCGTAAATTGCTAAATAGGAGTTCCCGGCCTTGGTATTGGGCTGAAAGAGACAGTTGTATTTTGCGGAAAATGTCCCGATTTCATTATGCTTTTGTGTTTGGTTATAAGCCAGACCACGACGAGCGAGGTAGTTTTCAATATCATTCCATTTGCCGGTGAATAATGCGCCTTTGCCAAGAGTCATGCAAGCAGTGCCTTTTGAATTCTGATTCCACAATTCATAGCGAAATCCGTTTTTTACACCTTGTTTCTGATCCGAACTTGCATCGATGCACAACGTTTGCGAATAAACGTTAATGGCAATTCCCAATTGCAATGCTATTATGAGTTTGAATTTCAAGGTAGAGATTGAGTTTCGTTTCATGTCAAATTTCAATATAAGGTTTGGTTTCGTTATTGTTAAATGATTCAGTGATTTACGTATTTTGCATTTTGGCAAATTTCCCCGAAATATAATTGTCGTACGATAGACATACATCGGTGGCAAAGTCAATGCCATATCCAATCAATTGTTGCCAGGTATCAGCTGGAACGGACGAAAGCGCATTTTTTTCGATATTGTGTTTGTAAAGTCCGTAAGCAATACCGGCATTGAAGGTGTCGCCAGCGCCAATAGTGCTTACCGGTTCTATTTTGCGTGTCGGCAGACAAATACAGACCTCTGGTGTTTTCAGGTAAGCCGCTTCTGAACTGGAAGTGTAAATGAGCGTAGAGCAGAATGGTTTCACGGCTTCGTAGGCTTCCTCGCTGTTTTTTGCTCCGAAAATAATCTCCAGATCTTCGTCCGAAGCACGTACAACCGAAGCCAAAGACATGTTCTCGATAATGGCCGGTCGCAATTGCTCCAGTTCGTGCAAGTGAGCTTTCCTGAAATTAGGATCGTAATAGATGAGTGCATTACGACTTTTTGCATACAGTAAAAATTCGCGTAAAGTCTCCCGGATTTCCATAGCAATGGCATAAATCGATCCGAACATCACAATGTCATTTTCGTTTACTTCTGGAAAGGTAATGTCGAACCGCTTTTGAGGATACGACTTGTAAAAAGTATAGGATGCGTTATTGTTTTCGTCAAGAAATGCCAGAGCCAACGCCGATTTGCCGTCCTCAAAATGGTAAACATAGTCGCTGTTGACGCCATTTTTGTTCAGAAAGTCGTCAATCATAAAACCAACCGGATCGTTGCCATATTCGGAAATAAAGTGAACGGGAAGCTCCAGGCGACCAAGGCTGACGGAGGTGTTTAGCATGGATCCTCCGGCTGTGGATGCTACGGGTTGTCCGTTTTTGAAAATAATATCGAGAACGGTTTCTCCGACGGTATAGATTTTACGCATGAGTTGAATTTACAATTTTATTTAAACATTTACGATTTTATTGGCATATTAGCACATTAGCATATTTTTACATTGTCAGCGCTGTTTTGTCCAGTTCTTCATCCGGGTATTTTGCAAAGAACGTGTTTAGTTTACGGCCTATTTCTGCTATGCCTCCAGTTTTATCCGACT
>JAUZOL010000249.1 GCA_030706455.1 Bacteroidota bacterium | reverse complement strand
CGGCATTTCAACTGAAAAGAAAGAAAACAGCCCCAAAAGAGCAAAGAAAGTTGAAGAAACTATTTCAAACCAATCGTATGAAAAAACCACTTTAGGTGACATTCAATCATTGGCTGATTTGAAAGATCAACTTTCAGAAGCTGAAAAGACAGAAGCTCATCAAAAAGCTGCTGCCGCTGAAGCTAAAGCTAAACGTGCTGCTAAGAAAGATAAAGACGCAGAAGCTGGCGAAGCTGCTGCCGAATAATTCTTTTTCAAGTCCAAATATCAAAAGCCGTCCGATTTTCGGGCGGCTTTTTTCATTAACTTTGTAGCCAAGTTGTAAGTGGCAAGTTACAAGTAGTAAGTAACTAAAAGCTTACAACTTAACACTTACAACTAATTCTTATGGCTCATCATATCGAAAACGAAGATTGTTATTCAGGTTTATCGGTCAACAGCGGCATCGAACAACCACCCACCGTCAACCCTTACCTTCAGAAACGTAAAAAGAAACAAACCTATACGGCGGCCGAATATACAGAGGGAATTCTCAAAGGCAACCGTACGATTCTGAGTCAGGCCGTAACCCTGCTCGAAAGCCTGAAACCTGAACACCAGGTCATTGCTCAGGAAGTGATTGAGAAATGCCTCCCTTATACAGGCAAATCGATTCGTCTCGGCATCACCGGCGTACCGGGCGCAGGAAAAAGTACTTTTATCGAAGCAATGGGAATGTATCTGGTCAACGAGGATCATCGTCTTGCGGTACTGGCCATCGACCCGAGCAGCGAACGCAGCAAAGGAAGTATTCTGGGCGATAAGACCCGCATGGAGCAACTTTCCAGCCATCCTAACGCCTTTATCCGTCCTTCACCCTCCGCAGGCTCACTGGGTGGTGTGGCGCGCAAGACGCGCGAAACAATCATGCTGTGCGAAGCTGCCGGATTCGATACAATTTTTGTGGAGACAGTGGGCGTAGGACAATCGGAGACGGCCGTGCACTCCATGGTCGATTTTTTCCTCTTCCTGCAGGTTGCCGGAACCGGTGATGAACTTCAGGGAATCAAACGGGGCATTATGGAAATGGCCGACGGCATCACCATCAACAAAGCCGACGGCACCAACGTGGATCGCGTTAACCTGACCAAAGCACAACTCACCAGCGCGCTCCATCTCTTTCCGTTGCCTGAATCGGGATGGTCACCAAAGGTATTGACCTGCTCAGCACTAAATGGCATCAATATCGACGGAGTGTGGGAAATGATTACCGAATACATCGCATTTGTGAAAGAATCAGGCTATTTTGATCATAAGCGTCTCCGCCAGTCGAAATACTGGATGTACGAATCGATTAACGATCAGCTGAAATCGCACTTTTACAACAACGAAAAAATTGATGCACTGCTAACCGAATACGAACAAAAAGTGGTGGACAATAAAATCAGCTCATTTATAGCAGCAAAAGAATTACTGGATAGTTATTTCGGGAAGTAGCACCGAACAGAAAGACGTATTTCCGAATGTAGAGACGCATTGCAATGCGTCTCTACTAAACCGGAACAAAACCAAGGATTGCGTTAACGTCTCCTGTCAGCCAGACTCAAAAGCAAAAGGGATTGCCTCGCTCTGAGACAATCCCTTTTTCATTAAGGTTATGATGAAAAAGAATTACATCATGCCACCCATTCCGCCACCCATCGGAGGCATTACAGGAGCAGGATTGTCTTCTTTCTTTTCAGCAATGATACATTCTGTTGTCAGCATCATACCGGCAATAGAAGCTGCGTTTTCGAGAGCTACACGGGTAACTTTTGCAGGGTCGATAACACCGGCTGCATACATTTCCTGATATTCGTCAGTACGTGCATTGTAACCGAAGTCAGCTTTGCCTTCTTTTACTTTCTGAACAACAACAGCACCTTCTTTACCAGCGTTAGCCACGATCTGACGAAGAGGTTCTTCGATGGCGCGTTTAACGATTTCGATACCGGTTGTTTCGTCTTCGTTATCACCCTTCATGCCTTCGATAGCTTCGATAGCACGGATGTAAGCCACACCTCCACCAGGAACAATACCTTCGGCAATAGCAGCACGGGTTGCGCTCAATGCATCGTCAACACGGTCTTTCTTTTCTTTCATTTCAACTTCAGAAGCAGCACCTACGTAAAGAACGGCAACACCCCCGGCCAGTTTAGCCAAACGTTCCTGCAGTTTTTCACGATCGTAGTCGCTGGTTGTAGTTTCAATCTGAGCTTTGATCTGAGCAACACGGGTTTCGATAGCTTCTTTAGCACCGGCACCGTTAACAATAGTTGTATTGTCCTTGTTGATAGTTACTTTTTCGGCTGTACCCAACATTTCGATGGTAGCACCGTCGAGTTTCATGCCTTTTTCTTCGGAGATAACCACACCACCGGTCAGGATGGCGATATCTTCCAACATCTCTTTACGACGATCGCCGAAGCCCGGAGCTTTAACAGCTGCAATCTTCAACGAACCACGCAGACGGTTAACCACCAAAGTACCGAGAGCTTCGCCGTCGATATCTTCAGCGATGATTAACAAAGGACGACCGCTTTGTACGGTAGCTTCGAGGATAGGAAGAATTTCTTTGAGGTTGGAGATTTTTTTGTCGTAGATCAGGATGAAAGGTTTTTCCTGTTCTACTTCCATTTTTTCGGTGTTGGTTACAAAATAGGGAGAGATGTAACCACGGTCGAACTGCATACCTTCCACTACTTCGATAGTAGTTTCCATACCTTTTGCTTCTTCGATAGTGATAACACCTTCTTTTTTAACCTTTTTCATTGCATCTGCAATCAATTTACCGATTGTAGCGTCGTTGTTGGCCGAAACCGAAGCTACTTGTTCGATTTTATCAAAATCGTCACCAACTTCTTTTGATTGTGCTTTGATATTTTCAACAACTGTGGTAACAGCTTTGTCGATACCACGTTTCAAATCCATTGGATTTGCACCTGCAGTTACGTTTTTCAAACCAACTGAGATGATAGATTGAGCCAAAACAGTAGCGGTTGTTGTACCGTCACCTGCATCGTCACCTGTTTTTGAAGCAACTTCCTTTACCAGCTGAGCACCCATGTTTTCGTATGGATCAGAGAGTTCAACTTCTTTTGCTACAGAAACACCATCTTTGGTGATGTGAGGAGCACCGAATTTCTTTTCGATAATCACGTTGCGGCCTTTAGGACCAAGAGTTACTTTAACGGCGTTTGCCAATTCGTCCACGCCTTTTTTGAGTAAGTCGCGAGCCTCAATATCAAATTTAATTTCTTTTGCCATAGTATTGGTTTATAATTTAGATGTTTACAAATAAAAGAGTTTCTTTTATGCAACCGACTGATTAGATTACAGCCAAAATATCGGACTGACGCATGATGAGGTATTTTTCACCATCCAGTTCCAGTTCGGTGCCGGCATATTTGCCATACAGAACCTGGTCGCCAACTTTAACTACCATTTCTTCGTCTTTTGTACCCTGTCCTACTGCTTTCACTTCACCTTTTAAGGGTTTTTCTTTTGCAGAATCGGGAATAATAATACCGCTTGCCGTTTTTTCTTCGGCAGCAGCCGGTTGAATCAGCACTCTGTCTGCTAATGGTTTGATTGTCATAACATCAACTATTTTAAATGATTAAACAAATAATTTATTGGTATTTTTTTGGCATTTGCCGCAAACGCTGCAAAGCACGTTGTCTCTAATTACACATTGCGTGCCAAAGACGAACCGCTTGGCCAATATTCACAACTAAGATTCGTGAATATTGTTTTATTTTCAGAGGATTACAGAGTAGAAAAAGAAGAAGCATGCATTCATTGAAGATTGATGGTATTTTTCTCTCAATGTCAAATTTTCCTTCCGGCGTACAATTTCATTGCTCGAATCCTGACAGCTTGTCAGTCTAACCACAATTCATCATTGCAGGAAGGCAGCGCAGCAAAGGCAGTTTAGTGGAAGTAAAACGGAGTTGGCTAAATAAAACCGAGTTTTTTTATCTCCTTTTGAGATACTTTTCATAACGATTCATCACATCCGAGACATAGCGCACGGTTTGTGACGCATTAAAATAGCCGTATTGACACACCTCGTCGTTATAATACTGAGATTGAGACTTTAGCTTAAGAAATTTTTCCACATTACCCTGCCAGGAATGGTTATTCTTGCCATATTTCTTTGCCAAAGCCATTGCATCCAACACGTGGCTGGGGCCGGAATGATATGATGCCAGAATAAACTTAATCCGTTCTTCCTTATTCTCAATATCGTGGAACATCATGTTCAGCATCTTTATATATTGCACTGCTGCTTCCAGATTTTTTGCCGGATCAAAAATTCCAGTACGATCCACTCCGTAATGCTTGGCCGTGTTTGGCATTAATTGCATCAACCCCGACGCTCCGGACCAGGCGACACATTCCGGATCGAAATTCGACTCGAGATACGCTTGTGCAGCCAGCATCTGCCACTTCCAGCCCAACTGTTTCGCAAACTTTTTAAATAGGTGGTCGTAGGGCGAAATTGCCCCTTTGGG
>JAUZOL010000248.1 GCA_030706455.1 Bacteroidota bacterium | reverse complement strand
TAGGAATAATATCGGCAAAATTGAGTCGCACTGTCTTTGTGCTATCGTCTTTTGCCAGTTTAATCAAAGCCTGAACATTGAGCAATCGCCCGGCAGAATCGAGTTTCATATCCAAACGATAAGAAACTATTTCTGTCCGCCTTTCTCCTGCTATTACAGTCATTGCACATAGCAGAATCATGCTCAACAAGGCAAGTTTTTTCATACTATAATAATTCCTTTGTTTAAGGAAGTATGGAACTTCATGTTGCTGGAAATTATTATATTATTCTTGGGTGTTGTAAAGCAACATGTTCGTTTCATATACGCAGAGCCAAGTGCCCCAACTCTTACGACTAAACGTAAACTTCAAGAATTTCTGACGAACGTTGCGGCACCAGTGTTACACTGCTTAGGGAAGCCGGCAACAACACGGTTTCGCCTTTTACCATGGTTTCACTGCCACCGTCATACTTAATCTCCACAGATCCCTCCGTACACAGGTAAATCACGAAAGAATCGAGATGATAGTAATCACGGTCCAGTTTATCCGTCAATTTAATCAGGTTGGTGGTAAAATAGTTGCAGGAAGCCAGTTCGCAGGGAACATTTTCTTTTGCTACCGGATGTTTTTTTGCATCTTTCACGTAAGCAAAGTCAATAGCATCGAGCGCCTGTTCGGTGTGCAATTCACGGGCATTTCCCTTGTCGTCAACACGGTTAAAGTCGAACAAACGATATGTAACGTCAGACGTTTGCTGAATCTCCGCAACAAGACATCCGCGACCGATAGCATGTACACGACCTGCCGGAATAAAGAAAACATCTCCTTTTTCTACCGGATGTTTATCCATTACTTGCTCGAGAGTCCCTTCTGCAAGGTGTTTCAAATATAAGTCCTTATCAACATCAGGCACAAATCCCGAAATAAGGGTAGCGTCTTCGGCTCCCGGCAAAGCATACCACATTTCGGTTTTCCCGAAAGAGTTGTGACGCTCGGCAGCAAGTTCGTCATCCGGATGCACCTGAATGGAGAGGTCGTCATTTGCATCTATCAACTTAATCAGCAAAGGAAATGTCTGACCATAGGCTTCAAACACTTTCTTACCCACCAGTTCGTCCATGTAAATCTCCACTAATTCAGGAAGAGAATTTCCGGCCAAAAAACCGTTTGACACCACCGACTCATCGCCTGGTACGCCCGAGAGTTCCCAGCTTTCGCCAATATTTGGAAGCGTATCAGAATGTTTTCCGAATTGTTCTAATTTGTGTCCGCCCCAAATGCGGGTTTTATAGATGGGGCTAAATTTTAAGGGATAAAGAGTCATAGGTTTGTTTGTAAGTATATTTGATGATAAATAATGTCCACTTTTATTTTGAGAAGATTTTCTGCCACCAACTTCGGGATGTTTTCGCACCTTTGTGAGTAGCATAAGCAATACGGTAACAATGCACATCGGCAATAACAGCAGACTGAGGTATATTGTTTCCTTTGCATTCGAGCAACCAGCCGTCTATTGTCATGGCATCAGATCTTGGCGAAATCGGCATAAAAACGCGGTAACTACGCCATTGTCCGTCTTTTTTCGCATAAGAAACCAAACTGTCGGTTTTTCCCTGATATGCCACTTTGAGAAGAAATTTATTTCCTTCAGCCTTATCCTCCTTATTGAGTTTCAGCTTGTATGTTAACAAGAAACCATTTCCTTTATGAAACAGATTCCGGTCGAAGTGGAAATTTACCTTATTGTGAATGAATCCTGTAGTAAAGTCAAAACGACGGGGCATTTGCCACACATCCACCGTATCGTTTTCTGTAAGCACAGGAGTTATTTGTTTGTATTTATGCGCATTAACATCTTTTTTCAGTTTTTGCAACTGAAGGGTGAGTCTGTCATATAAATGCTCCTGTTTATCGGGATGTGCGGAATACCAAACCATAGAACTATCAAAATCAGCAACCGACACGTCGTATTTATGCAAAATATAACGGTAGGACTGACGCTTTGTACTGTCAAGGTTGGCTCCATAATTTTTGACCATATTACAGGCATCCGCCAAATACATGTCATAAAGTACGTCGGCCATTTCCCTTTCCGGGAGCACTCCTTTGGGGGTGGTGCTACAGGAAAACAGCAACAGAATTGCCGCAAAATATACGATTATGGTTTTCATCCGTAAACAATTAATTTTTAAAGGATCACATGAATTCTATGTTGCTACAGATTGGCATTATAAAGCAACATATTCATTTCATGCTTGTGTATCAGGCTGTGTTTCAACCGGTTTTTTCACTTCATTATCAGAAAGATAACGACGATAGAACAACAAAATCAATACAACGCCAACACTCACCGCGCTATCGGCAATATTGAATACCGGACGGAAGAATATAAAGTCCTGGCCTCCCCATATCGGGAACCAATCGGGGAAGTTACCTTCTATAAGAGGGAAATACAACATATCTACAACACGACCGTAAAAGAGAGATGCATAACCTCCGCTTTCCGGCATAAACTGGGCTACATGTCCCATGCTGTCAGAAAATAACAGTCCATAAAACATACAGTCGAACAAATTGCCTATTGCCCCTGCAAGAATCAACGAAATGCTGATTATGTATCCTGTAGGTAGTTGCCGTTGTATAATTTTACGCAGATAATAAATAAGGAAAATACCTGCACCAATGCGGAAAAGACTCAAAAACAATTTACCGATCAGCTCCATACCGAAAGCCATCCCGTTATTTTCAATAAAATAGATATGAAACCAACTGAATATCTGTATGTCGTGTCCAAGCTCGAAATGCGATTTAATAAAAAGCTTCAGAGTTTGATCGCACAACAGAATCAGAAAGATTGTCAGAATGGAGATTTTTGCTGTTTTTGAGAGTTGCATAATGGTTGAAATAAATTATAAGGTACAATTTAAATTGTAAATAGCGGCTACCTGCAAAGATAGCCGCCAATTACCATCAGTTTATCGGGTTCGGAAATTATCCGTAGATAATGTTACCGTTCTCGTCTTTGAAATCGTTTTCAAAACTCTTGTTGTACTGAGTCATGGCACGCAGACTCATACCCATGCTAGAGAAACCACCATCGTGGAAAAGGTTCTGCATAGTCACCTTCTTGGTCAGGTCGGAGAACATCACGATACAATAGTCTGCACATTCGCTGGCAGAAGCATTGCCTAGCGGCGACATGCGGTTGGAGAAGTCTACCAAACCGTCGAAACCTTTGATACCGCTACCGGCAGTGGTCATTGTCGGTGATTGCGAGATAGTGTTGATTCTCACACCTTTTTCGCGACCGTAGATATAACCGAAGCTACGAGCAATGGATTCAAGCATTGCTTTTGCGTCAGCCATGTCGTTGTAACCGAACAAGGTACGTTGAGCAGCCACATACGAAAGCGCCAGAATAGAGCCACCTTCGCTGATAGCATCCATCTTTTTCGCCACCTGAATCATTTTATGGAATGATACGGCCGAAATATCAAGGGTTTTGCTCAACAAATCATAGTCCAGATCATCATAAGTACGTTTTTTACGTACGTTAGGAGACATACCGATGGAGTGCAAAACGAAATCGATTTTGCCACCCAGAATTTCCTGTGATTTTGCAAAAACCTTTTCCAGATCTTCTACACTGGTTGCATCGGCAGGAATCACTTCGGCGTTGAGCTTCTTTGACAATTCGTCGATTGTACCCATTCTAATGGCCAATTCGGTATTGGTCAATGTAATTGAAGCGCCTTCTTCTACGGCACGTTCTGCAACTTTCCATGCAATGGACATGTCGTTCAAAGCTCCGAAGACAATTCCTCTTTTTCCTTTTAATAAATTGTTTGACATACTGTTACAAATTAATAAATACTAGATACCTATTCTCCTGAGTACAATCAATGTCGGGATCGCACACGGAGCAAAACTACAATAAAAACTACCTAATTTGCTTATTAGCAAGACAAAACATTATCACCAACGTCTTATCCGACCAATTTATCTTGATAAAAAACGGTGCAAAGTTAGCAAAAAAACGTATCTTTGCAGCAAAATTCTTCACACCAGCATGACCAACAAAATCTTAATCCTCGATTTCGGGTCGCAATATACCCAGCTTATCGGTCGTCGCATCCGCGAACTCAATGTTTACTGTGAAATTCACCCTTACAATCACTATCCGGCTCTTGATGCCTCAGTGAAGGGTGTAATTCTCTCAGGTAGTCCATTCTCTGTTCATCAGGACAATGCGCTGATTCCCGACCTCACTCCGTTTGAAGGAAAAATGCCAATTTTGGGCGTTTGCTACGGAGCTCAGTATCTTTGCCACAGCAATGGCGGTAAGGTAGAACCTTCCGACACACGCGAATATGGCCGTGCCATGTTGAATGTCGCTGCATCGCACTCTCCTCTTTTTGCAGGAGTAAGCGAACGTTCTCAGGTTTGGATGTCTCACGGAGATACCATCACCGAGATTCCGGCTAATTTTGAACTGATTGCCTCCACAGAAACCGTAAAAAATGCCGCTTTCAAAATCAGCGGAGAAAATACATTCGGCATCCAGTT
>JAUZOL010000247.1 GCA_030706455.1 Bacteroidota bacterium | reverse complement strand
TCTACTATCCGTGTAAATCACGTTGATATTGTTTATATTGTAGATTTGTTTTAGTTTTAACTTTTAACTATTTCCTTATTATGAATACCATTTGTAACATTCCTCCTGCCAAATACAAGAAACGAGTTGTTATTATTGGCGGTGGCTTTGGTGGCCTGAAAGTGGCTACAACATTGGATCCAAAGTATTTTCAGATTGTTTTGCTTGATAAGCGGAACTATCATCAATTTCAACCTTTGTTTTATCAGGTTGCTACTTCGGGTCTTGAGCCAAGTACAATATCGTTCCCTTTTCGTAAAGTGCTACAAAAAAGACCGGATTTACACTTTCGCTTGTGCGAAGCTTTGAATGTGGATACTGAACTGAGCTGTGTCGAGACGACTATTGGTCGTGTACGTTATGATTATCTGGTTGTGGCAACCGGCTGCGATACCAACTTCTTTGGTAATCAAAAATTGAAAGAGTCGAGCCTGGTGCTGAAATCAACCACCGAGGCAATAAATATGCGGAATGAAATTATTTTCTCTCTTGAACGTGCTGCAAGTACGGCCGATTTTGATGAGCGCGAAAAATTGCTGAATTTCGTAATTGTAGGCGGTGGGGCAACCGGTGTTGAACTTGCAGGTGCTCTTGCTGAAATGCGGAAGTTCGTATTGCCCAAAGATTATCCTGATTTTAAGGTTCAGCGTATGCGTATCTACCTTGTTGACGGATTGCCCCGTTTGCTGAATGCTTTTTCTGAAAAAGCTTCGAAAGAAGCGTTTGATCACCTGACCGACCTTCATGTTGATATTGTACTGGGCGCAACAGTCGATTCGTATGCAAATGATGAAGTGAAACTGAGCAATGGCGACGTTATCAAATCAAAAAATCTGATTTGGGTTGCCGGTGTTAAAGGAAATAGTATTGAAGGTTTCGAAAAAGATCTGTATGGCCGAGGTAACCGTATAATCGTCAACGAATTTAATCAGGTCAACGGATTTAAGAATGTGTTCGCTATTGGAGATACAGCTCTTGTGAGCACTCCTGATACTCCCAATGGACATCCTCAGGTGGCACAACCGGCTATACAGCAGGGCGTGAATGTAGCAAACAATTTGAATAACTTTGAAGCTAAGGGCTCTCCATTCAAGCCATTTAAATATGTAGATAAAGGTTCGTTGGCAACAATTGGACGTAACTCGGCAGTTGCTGAATTGCCATATGCGCAGTTCCGTGGCTTTTTTGCCTGGGTGTTATGGTTGTTTGTTCACATTATGACCATTGTGGGGGTTAAAAACCGTCTGATGGTGTTTATTAACTGGATGTGGAGTTACATCACCTATGACCAGTCGTTGCGCTTGTTGTTGAAAGACCAGGTGCCTGAAAGCGCAGGCAAAGAAACATGTCAAGAAACATGTCAAGAAACAGCATAGAACATACAAAGCTAGCTCCTTTTTTGTTAGCTGATTGTAACGAAGCAGGATGTGACGAGGCCGGGCGTGGATGCCTGGCCGGTCCTGTTTTTGCGGCTGCTGTGATTTTACCTTCCGATTATGAAAACGATGTTTTGAATGATTCAAAACAGTTGTCCGAGAAAGTGCGTTATCAACTACGTCCCGAAATTGAACAGAGTGCTGTTGTATGGGCTGTTGGTATTGTTTCTGCTGAGGAAATTGATCAGATCAATATTCTGAATGCTTCGATACTGGCCATGCATAGAGCTGTGGAAGGCCTGAAATTAAAACCTGACCATCTGATTATTGATGGTAATCGTTTTAAAAAATATAGAGACATTCCTCATCAGTGCATTGTGAAGGGTGATGGCAAATACCTCTCAATAGCGGCGGCGTCAGTACTGGCAAAGACGTATCGGGATGATTATATGAATGCCATTCATCAGGATTTTCCGGCTTATAACTGGTTGTCAAATAAAGGTTACCCTACCGCTAAACATCGTGATGCCATTCGTGAATTCGGTGTTACACCTCATCACCGGAAAAGTTTTCGTTTGCTCGAAAACCAGACTTCTCTTGAATTTTAATCACGTTATATTGGTAATTAAAGCTGTTTTTGCGGGAATATTGAAGATAAATATTCCTTACCTTTGCGTGGCCTAAACAAAATTATAATTACATATGCTTCGTATTACTTCTCTGTTAGTGTTACTTCTTTCGTGCTGTTTCTCTTCTTTCGCACAAAAAACTTCCGATGATAGCTTTCTTCGTCAAATTGTTTCCGGACATTTTAGACCGAAACAAATTCAGGAACTTCGCTCGATGCGTAATGGTGAATTTTACACTCAGATGTCAGATTCCGGTAAACTAGTGTTGAAATATAGTTTCAAAACAGGTCGAGTAGTCGATACATTGTTTAATATCAGACGCGTTATCAATTGTCCGATCAAATATATTGAAGGATATGAACTGGACTCTGCAGAAGTAAAGATGCTGGTGTATCTCAATTCAAAGAAAACCTACCGTCGCGCTTTTGCTGCTGATTATTACGTGTACGACATCAAGCGTCGTAATATGAAGCCGGTTTCGGAAGGAGGTCCGCAACAAGCTGCAACATTCTCTCCAAACGGACGGATGGTGGTATTTGCCAGAAATAATAATCTTTACCTCAATAAACTGGATTATGGAACTGAAATTGCCATGACCAAAGATGGTGAAGAAAACAAGATAATCAACGGGATGCCCGATTGGTTGTACGAAGAAGAGTTTGATTGTGCCAAGTTGTTTGTTTGGTCGCCTGATAGTAAGCTGGTGGCCTTTGTACGGCTTGATCTGAATAATGTGCAGAGCTATAGCTACATTCGCTACAAAGGTTCAAATCCTGAATTTGCGAATGCGGAAGAATACCCCGAAGTGGTTACATTTAAATATCCTAAAGCCGGGACTCCCATTCCTCAGGCAAGTGTGCTGGTGTATGATACATACTACAAGACCATTAAGAAAATGAATCTTGGAAGTGATCTGGATGCATATTATCCGAAGCTCGTGTGGGGCAATAAAGTAGAAGAGCTGGCTATTCCGAAGTTTGACAGAGATCAGACCAGTCTGGAGCTCTTTTTCGCCAATCCGCGTTCTACGGTTTCGAAATTAATTCTGACCGATAAAAGCAATTCGTATGTTGATTATGAGAATCTGAATTACTTCTGCTTTTTACCCGATGGGCACCATTTTACATTTGTGAGCGAAAAAGATGGCTACCGTCATGCTTACCTGTATAATACCAACGGTGTTTTGGTGCAACAACTTACAAAGGGGAAATTCGATGTGACAAATTTTTACGGATACGACGAGGTGAAGAAGGCTAGCTATTTTCAGGCAGCAGAAGTTTCGTCAACCGGGAGGGATATTTATGCGATTGACGCCAAAGGAGTTATGAGACGGCTTTCCAACGGAAAGGGTTCGCATTCTGCTACTTTCAGTAACGACTTCTCGTATTTTATCGATCAGTCTTCATCATGGAATTTTCCTGATGAGTTTGTTTTGTACAATCATTTGGGACAGTCGGTTAGAACTCTGGAATCTAATTCGGCGCTTAAAAAAGAGTTTGCAGCGCTCGGTCTTCCTAAAAAGGAACCGTTTACCTGCAATGCTGCCGACGGAACACCATTGTACGGTTGGATTGTTAAACCGGCTAATGCGGGTAGCGGAGCTAAATTGCCGGTGCTTTTGGTGCAGTATAGCGGCCCGGATTCGCAGGAAGCAACCGATAAATGGAAAGTTGACTGGGAATATTATCTTGCATCGAACGGTTACGCCGTTGTATGTGTCGATGGACGTGGCACGGCAGCGCGTGGTGAACGTTTTAGAAAATGTACGTATGAACAGCTTGGAAATATTGAGTCACAGGATCAGATAGCTGTGGCAAAATCTGTGGGTACCTTGCCTTTTGCAGATAAATCGAGAATTGGTATTTGGGGTTGGAGTTACGGTGGTTTTATGACCCTGATGTGCATGACAACGAGTGATGCATTCAAAGCCGGCGTTTCTGTCGCTCCGGTTACAGACTGGCACTTCTATGATGCAGCATACACAGAGCGTTTTATGAAGACTCCACAAGAAAATGAAGACGGCTACACTAAAAATTCTCCTTTAAATAATGCAGCGAACTTACAGGGAAGCTTGCTGATAGTGTGTGGCTTGGCTGACGACAATGTGCATCCTCAAAATACTTTCGAATTTGTAGAAAAGTTGGTACAGGCTAATAAACAATTTGAAATGCAGACCTATACCAACCGTAATCATAGTATTTATGGAGGCAATACCCGCTTCCACCTTTATAAAAGAATGACAGATTTTCTGAAGAAAAATTTGTAAAGTAGCGTTTGTTTTATTGATTCGTATTTTGAGAGTAGAGCGTGTATATTTAATCTAAAAATAACTCAAAAAATATTAGTATTTTCAAGGTTTTGATACTCAACTGACTATGATATAGAGCGATTGATGTCAATGCAAATTTTGTTCCCTTTTTCTCAAAATATTATTGTACCTTTGAGCAACCGTTCAGGAGAGTGATCGGTTTTGTGTAGTTTGCTTATTTTCAATGACTTCTTTGTTGTCAAGAAGTTTGAAATATTACTTCTTGCATCCATAATTCATTAAATATTGTTTCTCGTATGAAACAAAGTTCCGTTTTGTCGGGAT
>JAUZOL010000246.1 GCA_030706455.1 Bacteroidota bacterium | reverse complement strand
AATAATGTGATGGTTCTTTGTAACAATCTGTTATTGTTTAATTGGGAAAAAAGCAGTTTCTTTGCATTCGCAAAATTGGCAGACCAATTTAATCAAATACACAATCAATACAATGAGTAAGAAAATTGTAACTTTTGGAGAGATTATGCTTCGTTTGGCCACTCCTGGCTACGAACGTTTTTGTCAGGCAACACACCTCAATTCTACTTTTGGCGGTGGAGAAGCTAATGTTGCCGTATCATTGGCTAACTACGGAATGAACGCTCAGTTCGTTACCCGTTTGCCTAAAAATGACATCGCAGAGTGGTGTTTAAGCGAATTGCACAAGTATGGTGTTAAGACCGATAATGTAGTGCGTGGTGGTGACCGTGTAGGTATCTATTTCCTCGAAACCGGCGCTGTGGCACGTGCAAGCAAAGTGGTTTACGACCGTGCTCACTCTTCAATTGCCGAAGTTACCCCGGGTATGATTAACTGGGAAGAGGTATTGAAAGATGCCGACTGGTTCCACTGGACAGGTATCACTCCGGCTCTTTCGCAGGGTGCTGCCGATGCTTGCCTCGAAGCTATCAAAGTGGCCAACAAATTAGGCGTTCCCGTTTCATGTGACCTGAACTACCGTAAGAACCTCTGGAAATACGGCAAAACAGCATCGGAAGTTATGCCGGCTTTGGTTGAAGGTTGCGACGTTATCCTGGGTAATGAAGAAGATGCAGAGAAAGTATTCGGTATCAAACCCGAAGGCTTCGATGTGGAACACACAGGTGGCGAAGTGAACGCAGCCGAATTCGAATCGGTTTGTACTCAAATGATGGCTAAATTCCCACGTGCTAAAAAAGTGATTATCACATTGCGTGGTTCTATCAATGCCAACCACAACACATGGAGAGGTTGCTTGTATTCTGAAGGTTCTCTGAAAGTCTCCAAAGATTACGATATCACTCACATCGTTGACCGCGTAGGTGGTGGCGACTCGTTCATGGGTGGTTTGATCTACGGTTTGCTGACTTACACAAACGACGATCAGAAAGCACTTGAATTTGCAGTAGCAGCATCTTGCCTGAAACATACTATTTATGGCGACTTCAACTTGGTTACTGTTCCTGAAGTAGAAAACCTGATGAAAGGTGACGGCTCGGGACGTGTTTCTCGTTGATTTTAGATTTAAAAATTTACGATTTACGATTAGAATCTGAGTGGTTTTGGTTGTGAATCGTATATTCTTCATCTTAAAAACGGGCCAATGACTCCGGATGAACTCAAATTAAGGTTGAGAAAATTCTCAGGACGCATTATTAAAATGGTAGACAAATTGCCTAATACTATTTCAGGAAGGGCGATTGGAAGTCAAATAGTTCGTTCGGGGACTTCCCCCGGAGCTAATTACAGAGCAGCATGTAGAGCAAAGTCGGATAAGGACTTTATTAACAAATTGAAAATTGTTGAAGAAGAACTTGATGAAACCGAATATTGGCTTGATGTTATAGCTGATTCTGAGTTGATAAAGCCGGATCTTTTGACAGAGTTGAAAAGAGAAACAGGCGAGTTGTTGGCAATTATTACTAAATCCATTATTACAAAACGAGAAAAAATGGGCGACGCTTAAATCGTACATTTTTCAATCGTCAATCGTAAATATTACTATGGCAAGATTTTCAAAAATACAGGTTTTGGCTGCTATGAAAGAAACCGGCATGGTTCCGGTATTCTACAACAAGGATATTGAAGTGGCTAAAAACGTGCTCAAAGCATGTTATGAAGGTGGCGTTCGCGCTTTCGAATTTACAAACCGTGGCGACTTTGCTCACGAAGTATTTCGTGATTTGGTGAAGTTTGCTGCTGTAGAATGTCCCGAAATGATTTTGGGTATCGGTTCTATCGTAGATGCTCCTGCGGCAACATTGTATATTCAGATGGGCGCTAACTTCATTGTGGGCCCGCTGTTCAATCCCGATGTGGCTAAAGTGGCTAACCGTCGTTTGGTGCCATACACTCCGGGTTGTGGGTCGGTTTCGGAAGTAGGTTTCGCTCAGGAATTGGGATGCGATCTTTGCAAAGTATTCCCCGGCGACGTATTGGGAACTAACTTCGTAAAAGGTTTGAAAGCTCCGATGCCTTGGTCGCAACTGATGGTGACCGGTGGTGTAAAACCGGAAGAAGGAAACCTGAAAGGTTGGTTTGATGCAGGTGTTACCTGTGTTGGCATGGGGTCAAATCTTTTCCCCGCCGACCTGATCAAAGCTCAGGACTGGGCTGGTATTACCAAACTTTGCAGCGATGCTTTGGCAATCATTAAAAAAGTTCGGAAATAATATTCTAAGCGGAAAGTGGTATTCCCATTTTCCGCTTTCACCTTTATACTTAAATCTATAAACAATTATGACTTCAGTTACTGAGAAAGTTGGAAAATACAGGTGGACGATTGCAGCTCTGCTCCTTTTTGCCACAACTGTGAACTACATGGACAGAAATGTGATCGGGTTCCTGAAAGATTATTTCTGCTCTCCCGAAGGATTCGGTTGGAGCTCTACCGATTTTTCTGCTCTTACTTCTGTTTTTACAGCGTTTTATGCCGGTTTTACCCTTGTGGCCGGATGGATTATTGATAAAATCGGAACAAAAGTAGGTCTTGCAATTTCGTTGGTCGTATGGTCTATTGCCGGTATTGCAAGTTCGCTGATGGGTAAATCGCTTGTTGCTCATAGTATTGCCCGTAGTATCTTCGGCGCTGGTGAAGCAGGTAACTTTCCCGCTTCAATCAAAACAGTAGCTGAATGGTTTCCTAAAAAAGAGAGAGCGCTGGCTACCGGTATCTTCAATTCTGGTTCCAATATCGGTGCAATGATTTGTGCTATTTTCGTTCCATGGTGTTTGCTTACATGGGCAAGCGGTTCTGAGTTTCTCGGAAGTTTGCATGGATGGCAAATGGCCTTTATCATTACCGGTGTAATTGGTTTCCTTTGGTTGATTTTCTGGAGTATTTTCTATTCAACACCTAAAAAGATGTTGGAAAAAGGAAAGCTCGGACAGGCTGAATACGATTACATTCACAGCGATAAAGACGAACCTGCTGTAGACGGTGATGCTGCTAATCATGGTCAAAAGGTGTCATGGGGCAAAATGCTGACTTACCGTCAAACCTGGTCGTTTGTTGTAGGTAAGTTCCTGACAGACGGTATCTGGTGGTTCCTTTTGTTCTGGTTGCCAACTTACGTAAAACAACAATTCTGCGTTGGTCTCTCTCCTGAAGAAACAGCTCAGCGTGTGATGGTTTCAAACTTTGTTGTGTTCGGTATTGCTATCATTGGTTCTGTTTTCGGTGGTTCCATTCCAATGTCGTTTATGAACAAAGGATGGGCTGCATACAAAGCGCGCATGACTTCGATGTTGCTGATTGCTGTCGCTCCGTTGTCGTTACTTTTAACTCAAACGATGGCCGGTTTCGGTATCGTTTATGGCATTGCCATTATTTGTATTGCAGGTGCTGCTCACCAGGCCTGGTCGGCTAACCTGTTTACAACTGTTTCTGATATGTTCCCGAAAAAAGCAGTTGGTACTGTAACCGGTATCGGTGCTGCATTTGGTGGTTTGGGCGGTGTTGCCGTTCAACAAATTGCCGGTCGTCTGGAAGACCACTACCGCTCTATCGGTGTGGGTTTGGCAAAAGCACAGGGTTTGATTCAGGAAACAGCTCAGATTCCGCTTGACAAAATCAAGATCGACAACCTGAAAGAAGTGATTGTTAGTCCGCAGGCGCTGGATCATGCAAAAGAATTGATCTCTTCGAATGTTTCTACAGCCTATGGAATTATGTTCGGAGTGTGCGCGTTTGCTTACCTGCTCGCTTTCCTGTGTATGAAACTTTTGGTACCGAAGCACAAACCGATTACGGATTTGTAATTTTATTAAAGGATAATATGTTGAAGCTGCCGGTAATGAAAATGCCGGCAGCTTTTTTTGTGTTTTGTATTTTGATATGGCATAAATACCTTAATTTTGCAAAGATTGGATGATAATAAGGAGTCGGATACAGAACAGTAGTCTCATAATCTTAAACAGTGTCGGATGAAACGTCTTTTGCTTGTATGTTTTTTTGTGGCAACGCTATGTGTGTCAGCGCAGGAACACTACAGAACCATGCCGTTGGCTGAAAATATAAAGACTCTGCAGGTCGGTATTGACGGGCAGAAGCTCTCTTTGCCGGTTATCCGCCTGGATGATACGGATCGGATCTGTGTGAAATTTGATGAGATGTCGCATGACCGGAAAAACTATTACTATTCGATTCGGCATTGCAACGCAGACTGGACCCTCTCAAATATCACCGAAATGGAAGCCATTGACGGCTCATCTACCGGAACGATAAATGATTTTGAGTCCTCCTTCAATACCACCTTTTTGTATACTCACTATGCAATCAGGTTTCCAAACGATCAGGTGAAATTTAAGATTTCAGGGAATTACCGGGTGACAATCTACGAGGATAATAATCCCGATAAAGTAGTTGCCGTGGCGTGTTTCTCAGTGGTGGAACCGAAAGTGTCTATCGAAGGAACAATTCGAGGAAACACAGATCTGGAAATTAACCGTCGTTACCAGCAGCTCGATTTTTCTGTTGATAACAGCCGATTCCCGATTAAAGATGTGTTT
>JAUZOL010000245.1 GCA_030706455.1 Bacteroidota bacterium | reverse complement strand
TCTCGATACGTTTATTGAAAGCCGTTTTCATAAAACCATTGCACAGCTTTTTGAAGAGAGAGGTGAAAGCGGATTTCGCGATCTTGAACATGCGATGTTGCAGGAAGTGTGTGGATTTGAAGATACGGTGATAGCAACAGGCGGTGGTGCTGCCTGTTTTCACGATAATATGAAATTGATGAACGAGGCCGGGATGACAATCTATTTACGTGCTTCGGTGGACATTTTGGTGGAGAGACTCAAATACGGACGTTCTCAGCGTCCCCTGGTAAGCCGGAAAACGGACGAAGAACTTCACTCGTTCATCGACGAAATGCTACAAGCACGCGATCCGTTTTATTCTCAGTCGCAGATGATTGTCGATTCGAAAGCAGTGCTCGATTTCAGCTTTGTCGACGATATTGTGACCCGGGTAGAGGAGGGTAGAGGATTATTATAAGCACTCTGCTTATATTCCCAGGCAATCGGCTAAAAAATCAAATGCTTCAAAAATTTCTTCTTTGGTGGCATGTTGGTTGATGCGAATATCTCCAATGCCGCCCATCAGCGTAAAATTAATACCCGAACGATCATTCTTTTTGTCGTGAGTCATCAGCTCATACAGTGTATCATAGTTTTTGCAACTGTATTGTACTATTCCGTAGTTCTCTTTTACAAGTTGTACGAGCTGTGAAAGGATGGTTGCCGGGAAGCCCAGCTTTTTCTGAGATAGATAAATTTCGCAAACCATTCCGAATGCAACGGCGTAACCATGTAGCAGTGGTTGTCCCGAAGTGTAAGAGAAGCTTTCGAAAGCATGACCGAAAGTGTGTCCCAAATTAAGCGCTTTACGGATATTCTGTTCAGTTGGATCTTGCGCCACAATGGCCTCTTTTACGGCAATTGAACGTTGCGTTAGTTCGCCGAGAAGATCGTAGTTGATGTTGTCAAAATCAAAAGAAACGACATCTTTCCACTCTTGTTCCGATTTCAATAAAGCATGTTTCAACATTTCAGCATATCCCGACAGAATATTTTTAGTGTCCAACGTACGGAAAAATTCAGGATATAGAATTACGGCATCAGCCGACTGTATTACTCCGACTTCATTCTTTAGGCCGTTGAAGTTGATGCCTGTTTTTCCGCCTACAGCAGCATCAACAGCACCCAGCAGGCTTGTGGGGACGTTGATGTAATGAATGCCCCGTTTGAACGTGGATGCGGCAAAACCACCCAAATCTGTAGTCATTCCTCCTCCGATATTGATGAGCATCGACTTGCGGGTAGCTCCGTGAGAAGAAAGATATTCCCAAACGATCGACAACGAGTTCAGATTTTTGTTTTCGTCACCGGCTGGTATTTCAATTATAGGATAAGTTGCCATATTGTTATTTTTCGCCAGCAGCGGTAAACAAAGACGATAAGTATTTGTGTCTGCCAAAAGAAATACCGAATCAGGAGAAAGTCGTTCTATTTGATTGTTTATTTCCTGTGCCAGGTTGCGGGTAATGATAACTGATTTATCCATGTTGTTGATTTGTATGCGATGTGATGAGAAAAATCGTTTTTCTTAGCTGTCAGGTGTATAATAAAAAAGACCTGCAAATGATCTATTTGCAGGTCTTTTTGGTCGGGGTGAGAAGACTCGAACTTCCGACCTCCACGTCCCGAACGTGGCGCGCTAGCCAACTGTGCTACACCCCGATTTTTGCGCTGCAAAGGTACAATTTTTATTGCAAAAAAACCAATGCAATTTTGCACTTAGCGCGTAATTTTTTCTTTTTTATTTTGCCGGTTGGGCAGGCTGAGCCGGTTGTTGCTGAGGTTGCGATTGAGGCTTAGCGTTTTCGTTGAAATTCGGGATTTTAGTTTTTGAAGCTTCCTGTTGTTGTGCTGCACTTGCACCTTCGGTTACATCAGAACCTGCCTGCATAGATTGTTTTTCTACGTAACCTGTAGCTACTACGCTCAGTACCACGATTGTAATTGCTAATACCCAGGTTGCTTTTTCAAGGAAGTCTGTGGTTTTACGAACACCCATAATTTGGTTGGAAGATGAAAAACCAGATACTAATCCGCCGCCTTTGGAATTTTGAACCAATACGACAAGTACCATCAAAATGGCTGCCAAAACAATCAAAATAGTTGCTAAAATGTACATATAGCTATGATTTATTAATAGTTGCGATAATTTTTTCTAAATACCGAATTTGGTCTGCAAAGTAAACACTTTTTTCTGGAATATTCAAATGTAAAACGCGTAATATTTTAAGTGCTTTTTCAAAGTTCTTGGCTCTTATCAGGCGAATTGCCTCATCTTCCGTAAAAATAAGTTCTTCCTCTGCCGGTTCGATGGGTACTTCTATGATTTCCCGGGGAGGCGTTGTCGTGCGGATGGTTGTTGCCGTGGCCGCTTTTTGTTGCCGCGCTTCTTTTAATTTTTGAGCAAGGCTCTTTAGTGACTGAGCCTTATCTGCTGGTTCATTTACTTCTTGCAAGCTGAAATAATCACCGGGCAAATCATTGTAGGGCGATTTTGACAGACTGCCCGGTTGGTTTTGCATTTCGGTAACCGGATAAAGCAGAAAGTAAAGCTTTCGACGGTCAGGGCAATAGGCGGCTGTTTTTCGGGTTTCGGAATCAAAAAGAACATCGTTTGTGTTGCGCAATCCTTTTAGCAGTAGCATTCTGGACACAGCAAAATAGGGAAACTCTTCGCAAAGTTTCCTGAGTTCTGCCACCTGCTCCTGATTGAGAGTGTGTGGCTCGTGCATCCATTGAGAAAGCTGTTCAATTGTCATAACGAACGTTTGATTACCATCTTGCCACTGTTTGGTTGTATATCTTTTCGGTAATTTCTTTTACCATTTCATCTGCAAGCGTTTCCTGAACGGCAGTCAGCATCTTTGAACTGTCGAATGTCTGAGAAGCCGAGAGTGTGGTCTCTAAATCATCTTTCGGGTTCTTTGTATTGGTATATTTGAACCGTACTGTCATCGTAAGCTGCGTTTGTGCAGCCAAAGCATTGGCCTGTATTGATAACGGAGTCAGTCTGTAATCCGTAATTTCACCCTCTATCTGCATGTCTCCATTGCGTTTTACCTGCTGTAATTTTGTCCGGCGGTTAAAAAAGTCTTTGAGCGCAGTATTTAGTTTGGACGCCAATTGCGGGTAAACCAACGTTGCGTTGTTCGGAAAGTCGGCAATGGTGATTGTTTTGGTTTTCGTATAATCAATGGATGATCCGTTGAATTTGTACGAAATGGAACATGAGTTTACCAACAGTCCGATGCAAATTACAGCAAAGAAACGGAGGCATCCGCTTTTCGAGCAAATATGTTTGGATGAATAAGGCATGTTGTCGCTTTATTTTACAGGCTTAATCTTATAGCTGCATTTTACCGTTCCTTTGCTTATCGCTAACAGTTTTCCTTTGATTAACTGGCGGCGGATAGGTGAAATGTGATCGATAAACATGTGTCCGTCAATGTGATCGTACTCATGTTGAATAACTCTCGCAGTATAATCTTCGTACGATTCGGTATGTTCTGTGAAGTTTTCGTCATAATAACGAATGGTGATTTTATTACTTCTGGGAACATATTCCTGAATTCCGGGAAGACTCAGACAGCCTTCTTCCTCTTTGACTTCTTCTCCGCTGCGTTCAAGAATTTCAGCATTGATAAGTACTTTTTTGAAGTCGCGGAGTTCTGTTTTTGTTTCTGAAAGCGGAGCTAAATCAATTACGATAAGTCTTATGGAAAGTCCAACCTGAGGTGCAGCCAGTCCGATACCGTCCGAATTATAAAGAGTTTCGAACATATTGTCGATTACATTTTTTAGATCTGGGTAATTGGCATCAATCGGTTCTGCTACTTTTCTTAAAACAGGTTGGCCGTAAGTGTAAATAGGATAAATCACTTATAATTAACGATTAATAATTAATAATTTAGAATTGTCTTTTGCTTTCAAGATAAGATTGCAGAATAATTGTGGCACTGATTTGATCGACCAGCGCTTTGTCCTGACGGGCTTTTTTCTTTAATCCGCCGTCAAGCATGGCTTTGTGTGCCAACACGGATGTAAAACGTTCGTCATACATCTCTATAGGCATTGCAGGAAACCGCTTTTTGAATCCATTAATAAACGGAGTTATAAAGCGCATCGATTCCGACGGTTGGTTGTTCATTTGCTTTGGTAAGCCTACCACCACCGTGTCTACCTGCTCTTTGGCAAAATAGTCTGTCAAAAACTCAAATATCTGCGCAACAGGTACTGTTGTCAGTCCGTTAGCCGTGATGCGCAGGATATCGGTAACTGCGATTCCGACGCGTTTTTGCCCGTAATCAATGGCGAGTATTCTGCCCATGTCTGTATCTTAAAAACTTCATGCAAAGGTAGTAAAATAGAGTTAGATTGCAACTGTGTGAGAATCGGAATCGTCCGGTGGCGGCTATTTCCAGACTACTTCGAGCGTGTGTTGCAGCAATTCAAACCCTCCGGCTTCTCCGTGTCCGGGAATCACGATGCGGGCAGATGGAAATTTTGCCATCACTTTTTTGATAGTAGAAGGCCAGGCTTTTACGTCTGCATCCGAGAGGTTGCCTTTGGTATTTGCCTTCATCTCTTTGACCATGCAGCCGGCAAATAATATCTTTTCGGATGGAATCCATACCACGATATT
>JAUZOL010000244.1 GCA_030706455.1 Bacteroidota bacterium | reverse complement strand
TACATCGATAAATTTCAGGAATTATTATGGCCTGCTCTTGATCGCAACGTAACGTTCGGACTGCTCACGGCGTTGGACGCTATTCCGCACATGGACGCATCATACAAAGAAAAACTCCGTCCCTATGTGGTAAAATACAACGAATACATCAAAGGACTTGAGAAGCAAAATCCTTACGGAGTACCCATCGGACTTGGCAACTGGGCCGGCAACGGACTCCTGTTGAATTTTGGCACCACTGTCTGCTTTGC
Organism: Bacteroidota bacterium; assembly: GCA_030706455.1. Taxonomy (GTDB): domain Bacteria; phylum Bacteroidota; class Bacteroidia; order Bacteroidales; family Paludibacteraceae; genus Microbacter. The sequence goes on along the minus strand of JAUZOL010000244.1, from coordinate 4,462 downwards.
CAATAAGTATTTCCCCGACATTGTGGATATCAGCAATATTTACAAGGTATCCAACTGGCTGTTTGGCTGTCATCCGTACCACAACTATTCGTTTGTGGCAACAGTTGGAGCCACGCGTCCCAAAGCAGTTTTTTATGGCAATAACCGTGCCGATTTTTCCGCTATTCCGGGCAACGTAGCTCCGGGTGTATTATTCAGAAACCCCGACCATTTTGAAAACTACGACGACTGGCCATTTTTATGGGGAGAAAACGAGGGTACCATTGCCGGAAATACCAGTTATTTGATTTTTGGATCGGTATTTAAGAATCTGGTAAAATAAGCATTCATTTTTTGCCTCGTCGCAATGAGAACAGCAAAAGAGCAAAAACATGCTTCGTCCGAAAAACCCGTTTATTTTTGACTATACATTCCAGTGCAAAAACAGTAAAACAGCGTAAGAACAATAACATCAGGTATAGAATTTCACATAAACCACCATGAACAGACAACTCAGATCCCCCACACGGAAGAACGCTTCCGGGACAATTTGAAAAAATCGACAACTGTTTTTCTGAGGGGGAAAGATATCCGAAAGATTTGTATAATCAATGACAGCGACATTGTTCAAAAGGCAACCATCAAAACATTATCATACAAATTCTTATAAAAATACATTTTGCTTAACTTTTTGTACAAATTAACGATAGCGAAACTTTACCATATCGAGGTATGTTCCATCCGGAAACAGTGTGTCAATTTTACAATATGTCGCCACACATATTGCTACTAATCAATTTTTTGCCATCTCAAAAAGTAAAATTCATGCCTTTCGAAGCAAAAAAAATTGTAGTTTTGTGATGTAAGTAAATTCATATTATTAAGAACACCAAATGTAAAACTGTAAAGATCTACCATGAACATCAAACGAAAAACATTGTTATTAGCTGTAAGCTCAGTAATTCTGGCAGGATTAGGATTACAAGGAAGTTACGCTCAGTCGACGGCTGCAAAGAGCAGTACCGCGCAAAGCGATACCGCAAGAAGCATCTCAGGATACTTCACTCCGGCTACAACCGCAAAAAAGACTCCGGATGCAAAAGGCTTCATCCAACGTTGGTTACTTTTAGAACCAATCAACAAACCCAATCGCGGGAACACTGTATTTACCGACAGTTATCTCCGCAAAGCATTCTCAACCGAGTATTTTCCCAACCAGTTTACAATGCTTCCCAAAGATGGAGAGACTGTAAAAGCAGGCGAACAGGAATTGAAATGGCATGCTTTGGATAGTAAAAACTACAACGTCAAATTGTTCCGTTTTGCCTATGGCTTAAGAAAACAATATTACGGAATTCTGTTTTGGGCAGTAACCGTGGTTAACTGTCCACGCGAAATGAAAAACGTAAGAATGGCCGTAGGATCCAATTCGGCTTCGATGTGGTGGCTCAACGGTAAGGAAGCCCTGTTACTTTCGGGTGACAGACGCATGGTTGTGGACGACTGCGTTTCGACCCGCCTGACGCTGAACAAAGGCAAGAACATCATTCGCGGAGCTGTAATCAATGGCCCCGGCATGAGCGATTTCTGTGTCCGCTTCCTCGATGAAAAAGGAGCACCGATCAAAGACATAACCATTAGTTGCGAATAAAAACGACCTTAAAACAATCATATACACATGAACTTTAGAACAAAATTAATGGGCGTAGCAGCCCTGTTATCGTTAATGTTAGCCGGAATAGCGAAAGCACAAGTCGGGAAACCATTTATACATGACCCCTCCACAATTGCGGAGTGCGACGGAAAATATTATACTTTTGGCACAGGTGGCGGCGGATTAATATCCGAAGACGGCTGGACCTGGAACGGTGGTGCCGTACGCCCCGGTGGCGGTGCAGCTCCTGATGTATTGAAAATCGGTGATCGTTACCTCGTAGTGTATGGCTCTACCGGTGGCGGATTAGGCGGCGGACACGATGGTAGACTAAATACCATGTGGAATAAAACGCTTGATCCGAAATCTCCTGATTTTAAGTTTACCGACCCCATCGTTGTTGCTTCGTCCGAGAACATGGAAGATTGTGACGCTATCGACCCGGGATTGCTTCTCGATCCTACCGATGGCCGTTTGTGGATGTCATACGGTACCTATTTCGGCTTTATTCGCCTGGTGGAACTCGACCCAAAAACCGGGAAACGTGTGGAAGGCAACAAAGCCATCAATATTGGCATTGACTGTGAAGCTACCGATTTAATGTATCGCGATGGATGGTACTATCTGCTGGGTACTCATGGAACCTGCTGCGACGGTGGAAACTCAACCTACAATATCGTTGTTGGTCGTTCCAAAAAAGTTACAGGTCCTTACCTTGACAACATGGGACGTGACATGCTGGAAGGTGGCGGTAAGATGGTCGTTGCTGCCGGTGGACGCGTTACTGGTCCCGGTCACTTCGGTCGTTGGGTCTTGGGTGACGGTGTAGAAAAAATGTCGTGCCACTACGAAGCAGATTTGGATCAGAGCGGCCGTAGCGTATTAGGCATTCGCCCATTGTTGTGGAAAAACGGATGGCCTGTTGCCGGAGAGAACTTCAAAGAAGGCACCTATGAAATTGAGTCGGAACGCAGAGGATATGCATTGGAACTGGTGGTTGACTTCACAAGAATGCCGGGCGGTATGCGCGGGTTCGGACGTAACAACGACGAACCGATTAAACCCGTTGCTTCGCAGCAGTTAGCTGATGTTATCAACACATGGCCAACTGGAAACATTGATGTAAGAATCGGCGATTACATGTTCCGTCCTCATCAAAAATGGACAATCACAGCAGTACCCGATGGTGGAGGAAACCCCGGAGGCCCTTACTACAAAATAGTAATTGAAGGAACTGAACGTGCTTTGGCTGCAACTGCCGATGCCGAATTAGTAACAGTACCGAAATTTACAGGAGCTCCCGAACAATTGTGGCGCATCGACCAACTGACCGATGGTACTTACAGAATTATGCCGAAAGTGGTTCCGAATTCCAAAGAACAATTGGCACTGATATCTTCGGGCGATAGTACTCCCACACTTGGCAAGTTCGACATGAACAGTGACAATTCCAAATGGAACTTTAAAGCTCACTAAACAGACAATTTATCAACGAACACTTTAGAAAGACGCAGGTTTTATGATCTGCGTCTTTTTTTACCTCTACAGGTTCCTCACAGCATCCCTGAATTTTTCATTCTTCCAGTATTTTCGAAACAGCTCATCCTTTTTAGGATCTGGGAACTCATTTCCCTGCGCCATATTCTTCTTATACTGAAATGCCTGAAACAGGTAATAGATCGTCTCTGTGAGATCATCCGCCATTGCATATACACCTGCAAGATTGTAGTAAAACATTGGGAAATAAGGGTCGGTACGGATACCGTAATTAAGCGTGGAGACGGCTTTACCCAATTGTTTGGAAAAACCGTATGCCAGTCCCAGATTGGAAATCAGCCAATACAACTGATCTTTGCTCAATAGCTGATCCCTTTTATTTTCATCCAGAGCCATCTGAAGAATTTTTGCGGCAAGATTATAATTTCCATTATTGAAATAATCAACCCCATCTATAAAATGTTCGAGAGAAACATGCGAGTAAGGAGCTATCAATTTAATGCTGCTCAGAACTTTATTAAGGTTCTCAACATCAGTATCTTTGTAATTTGATTTTATGATCTGAACAGTGACACAGACATTGTTATAAAACAGATAAACAATAATATTGCGCTGATTTACAGCATTCCCATAAATAGAAGAAACAAAAAAATCAGCGAAAGCACAATTTCCCGACTCATATCTGACAGAATCCGGCACGACTGCCTGTTTTACATCAAAGAGCCTCTTGAGTTGAATCCAGCTGCTATCTCTCAAAGCCTTCGAGCTATGCAGTTGCAGCGAGTTTTCCTCTATTCCAACTGATACATCCATGGCCAACGAATCATTGTATGCAGAAATATAACGGCCTTCTATCTTTGTATTCACATCCGAACTTTGCAGGACAAACCCGGGAAGGTTCATCTGCAAAGCCCAATGAAGACTGGGCAGTGACACCTTCAGCGTATCCAATCCGATTGCAAAAGCAGAACCGGAAACAGACCAAACCAACACTATGAGTATCAGATATTTTTTCATGTGTTATGCACGTATAGATTTTTTTCAAATATAACCATTTTTGCGGTTATCAAAAGAATAAATACCTCCATTCAGCAGGGATTACGCATTTAAGACTTAGATAAGGGGCTTCCGCCCCTGCGACCCCGACTTCCTTTTTGTCTTGCCACAAAAAGGAAGCAAAAAGGTCAAGGCTATGCCCGCTTCGCTCAAAAAACCGGCACTCGTCAAGCTAAATTGTCCAAACTTGCTCCTTCCTTGCGTCAGGAGCTTCAAACAATGGACAATTTTACGCTTGCCTCTCTTGTTTTTTGGCTCACCGAACAAGGCCGTTCC
>JAUZOL010000243.1 GCA_030706455.1 Bacteroidota bacterium | reverse complement strand
GTAAATGCTGTCGAGTCGCGTAATGTTAGTGGAGGCCAGTGAGCGCAGGTCAATCTCTGCAACCTGTGAAGGACTTAATGAGTTAAACGTGGCGGCAGAAATGGTTGTTCCGGCTTTAGACGACAAAGTGGCCGGGGTAGTCGTGTTTATCGAAACGTCGGATGGCGAAATGTTCAGGTTGAAACTATAGCTTGTGCTCGGCTTGTAGTTTACGGTTAAGACGTTATTGCTGTTCACCGTCATGTTGTCAATATTGAGCTTGTCGATAAAATCCTTCAGCGTAATGGTCGATTGCGCTAATGGAAATACTGCTGCTCCATTCATTGAAATAGTGTCGTCAACATCCTTTAAATCGATGTCGTTGACGCAGGAAGAAAATAAGGTGACCGAAGCGATAACTGCAAACAGATACCTGAATTTTGTTTTGGCAATCATAATATGAATCTATGGTTTATTAATGTTCTTGACTGATAAAATACATTTGAAAATGGCACGAAGCTTCCGGTCAATTGATAGGAGAAACACCGACGACGTTATTTGTTCGTGGCGCCATCACCGGAAAGATTGTGTGATTTTTTCTTTAGATCAATGATGATGACTGATCGTATTCGTCTTTCAGATTCGTTGAGCCTTTTTATTCAAAAATGAAGTAACGGGCTTTTATACAAAGCTTTTTTGATATTTTTCTCTTTTAGGAGACTTTGAGGGTTGTCATCCAGAGTAAAAACTGACCGTATAAGCGTCAGTGGAGAGATGTAGCTTTATCTTTTGGTTTATAAAATTACAGTTGCAAAGATAGTGATTTAGTTGTTTTTTGCAACTATTCTGAATGGTATTTTTAAGTTAAAGTGTTAGTTTTTTGCTATACGTATCCTTCCTAAATAAGCCTGTAGAATATTCCTTATTGTAAGTGTGGCTTTTCTGGAGTTGATTTGTTTATCTTTGTCTGATGATTTCAATTTTTATGCAGTCTTTTGATGTCGGTATAATTGGTTGTAATGCAGTATTAAACAAGAAAAATAAATAATAGAATGGAATTAGCAGAATATCTTTCTAAGAATAAACAGCGAATTTTTGACGAACTTTTTTCACTGATTGCGATCCCTTCAGTGAGTGCTAAAAGCGAACATAAACCGGATATGCTGCAGTGTGCAGAACGCTGGCAGGAATTGCTGCGGCAACTGGGCATGGATAGCGTAGAGGTGATGTCTACTGAAGGAAACCCCGTCGTTTTTGCCGAAAAACGGGTGGGGGAAACAGTGCCCACCGTATTGATTTACGGACACTATGACGTAATGCCCGTTGAACCGCTGGAGTTGTGGAATACCAATCCTTTTGAAGCGGTGGTTAAAGATGGAAAAATATGGGCGCGCGGTGCGGATGATGATAAAGGTCAGTCGTTTATGCATGCTAAAGCAGTAGAATACCTGCTGTCGGACAACACGCTGCCCTGTAATGTTAAGTTTATTCTGGAGGGTGAAGAAGAGATCGGTTCCGGTAGTCTCGAAGCATTTTGCCAGGCCAACAAAGAGTTGCTCAAAGCGGATGTGATTCTGGTGTCGGACACCAGTATGCTGGGTGCAGATATGCCGAGTATTACCACCGGTTTGAGGGGGCTCGCCTATTGGCAGGTAGAAGTAACGGGTCCTTGCCGCGACTTGCACTCCGGTATTTTTGGGGGAGCTGTGGCCAATCCGATTAACGAGTTGTGCAAACTGATTGCTTCCATGACCGACGATCAGGGGCGTATTACTGTGCCCGGTTTTTACGATGATGTGGAAAACGTATCTCCAGATGAACGGGCCGCAATGGCTCAGATTCCTTTTGACGAGGACGCATATAAGCAATCGTTGAAAATTCAACAGGTTCAGGGCGAAAAAGGTTATTCAACTCTTGAACGTACCGGCATCCGTCCGACCTTTGATGTGTGCGGTATATGGGGTGGCTATACTGGCGAAGGTGCCAAAACGGTGTTGCCGTCAAAAGCATATGCCAAACTTTCTTGTCGTTTGGTGCCGCATCAGGATCACGTGCAGATTGGATTGCTGGTGAAAAAGCATCTGGAAAGCATAGCACCGAAGTCAATGACCATTGATGTGACCCCGATTCATGGCGGAGATAGCTATGTTTGTCCGGTGGATATGCCCTGGTATAAAGCAGCAGAAGCTGGTTACACAAAAGCATTCGGCAAAAAGCCTCTTCCGGTGCGCCGTGGTGGAAGCATTCCTGTGATTGCCACATTCGAAAAGGTGTTGGGCATTAAAACCGTACTGATGGGTTTTGGCCTGGAGTCGAATGCAATTCACTCGCCGAACGAAAATTTTCCGGTAGATCTGTATTTCAAAGGCATAACCGCCATCGTTGAATTTTATAACCAGATAGGAACTGCCGCCAAATAAAGCAACAACTATTGTTCGGTTTTATTTTTAGGCAACAGGTTGTCAGAAAAGTATGCGATGGCATCCGTTACCTGTTTTAGGTTTTTGACAGTGCTCATTGATAAGTCGATAAGCACAGTTTCGTATGGGGGTTGACACTGGAGTGTTAGTACAGCGCTTTTTGATATGTTTTCAAAGGAGTAATCGTTTATTTGTGACCAGAGAATCATTCCTTGTTTTGAAGTAAGGAGGCCATCGCGGTCTATCCGTAAAAGTGTCTTAATGTGAAATACCTTATAGATCATAACTAAACCTACGAATGCAAGCAGACCTCCAATCAGGGTCACAACTGAGATTATACGGGGAGTAAATGAAAGCAAAAAAACAGCAACGAGCAGCGCACCGCTTCCCAGAATCATGAATTTTGTACGTGACTCTTTTACTTCAAAAAAATTATCTTTAATTTCGGATTGAAAGTGTTGATTCATGTCGTGTCTGTTTTGGACAGCAAAAGTACATCATTTTTTCTCTGGAACAGTCAGTTGATTTTGTCGTTTCTTTTTTTCTCGTTTCGTCATTTCTGCGATAATTGCAGTCTCGTTTGCGACTGTCGCGTATTTTTTGCCGTTGTTTAAGCGTGTAATTCCTTCTCCGGTCATGAAAAATGGATTGATATATTCATAATAGCATTGCATATTTTGTAACGTTCTGTTTTCTTTGAATTGAGGTCTTTCTCCGGATAAATGAAAGACAGAAAAGCGGAGTTGATAATTTTTTTGCGCATCATAATAGCCCAATATTCCAAGTGGGGTTTGTGGATATACAGTATCTCCTTCCTTTACAAAGTTGCCGTTTTTAGCAAAGCCGGTATAGTCAGCCAGCGTTCCGTCTGCGTGTTGTACTAAAATGGTATTGGCATTGCTATGGTATTGGGTTATAAGAGAATCTGGATCCTTACCAACATCTACCTTGATTACAATACCTTTACGAGCAGCACAAACAGTATCCGCTTTGTTAGATAAAAACATAAATGATTTCCAGTTCTTCGGGGGTACTTTATTCATATATTGTTTCCATAGGTACGACATCTCATTAGGTTTTACTTCACGACCCTGTTTGAAAGGCAACGTATATATGAACATGCTATCGGCTTTGCTGAAGGTCGTTCCCATTATGTAAGAAAATTGGTAGGAGAAACGAATAGGATGATTGCTGTCAATTGGTTTCAGTGTAAACAAAGTGCCGATATTACTATCAATAGCATCGCTAAAGTGAGGGTCGAAAGCATTTTCCAGTTGATTGAATTTGACGTAAATCATGTAAGTGCCGGGTATTTGTTTTTCATATGAAAAAATAAAGTTCTTGTCGATTGTGCTGTATTTGTAGATAATATTAATATCTTTGATTTGAGCTGTTAATGTATTAGGATGAACGAAACCAAAGAAACCACATAGAAAAAGAAACTTGTAAAATGTATTCATGATTGTGTTAGATTATTGATAGTTAGCACTAAGTTTTTTTTCAAAGATGATGATATTTATTTAAAACAACAAAACAACGCATAGAATATTAACGTAATATATGTATTTGATTTGCGAAAAAAATCAGGAACGAAAATTGATGCTTATCTGTGAAGTAAATATCGTATTTTTGCACACGCTTTAAAAACGACAGTATCAATCATGAAGAAATCTATATCTCAACTTGTGGCAGAAGGCAGAACGCTGATTTCAGACGGCGCCTGGGGTACTTTTTTGCAGGCAAAAGGTCTGAAACCGGGCGAATGTCCCGAACAATGGAATATTGATCGTCCGAACGACGTACTGGATATTGCCGCGAGCTATATTGCTGCAGGTGCTGATATGATAGAAACTAACAGCTTCGGGGGTAATCGTTTCAAACTGCAAAATTACGGTTTGGAAGATCATGTGACGGAAATCAACCGTAAGGCTGCCGAAATTTCACGCAAAGCGGCGGGCGCGGACAAATATGTGCTGGGTTCCGTTGGTCCAACAGGAAAGATGCTGATGATGGGCGATGTAACCGAAGAAGAATTATACGAAGCCTTCAAAGAGCAGTCGATAGCGTTGTATGAAGGTGGAGCAGATGCTATCGTTATTGAAACGATGACTGCGATTGACGAGGCCACGATTGCCGTAAAAGCAGCCCGTGAAAATACTCCCTGCGAAGTGATTTGTACCATGACATTCGATAAAACCGTTACCGAAGAATACCGTACGATGATGGGTGTTTCGCCGACAGAAATGGTTGAAGCCCTGAAAGAGGCCGGTGCTCATATCATTGGAGCCAATTGTAGCAACGGTATTGAAGGAATGGTGAAAATTACGGAAG
>JAUZOL010000242.1 GCA_030706455.1 Bacteroidota bacterium | reverse complement strand
TTCGGGAAAGATTCTTTCAAGACCCGTGCCAACCGTTCTACGGCATCAAGCGAAGAGCAAAGTCGTAGCGGTAAATAATCGATCAAATTTGAATATATACAATTGGATCAATATGTTAATTTAGTTTGGACGATTCATTTGTGTCGATTTTATAGATGGTTTGAGCTTGTAGTTAAATATTAAGATTCATGCATTAGATAATAGGATTTTAGTTTTACTTGTGATTAAGAAAAGCCATGGCATTGAGAAATGCTGTGGCTTTTGAATATATGGCAGGCAACCGGCATAAATACATTGTGTGCCAAAAAGCGTAACTTTGTATTGCCTTGCAAATTCCTAATTGGAAAATAAATTCTGAACTTGTCTTTCAGGATAGAGGCTGATAATCAGAAAAGGTTTCCTGCAGGATTGTTTGAGTAGCAATGTTATTTTATATTTGAATCGAATAATATTAATTTACAATGAAAAGATTATTTTATTTGGTGTTGCTTGCTTTGGGTTTTACCGCAACGGTTGAGGCAGCATCGTTTACGGATTTTACGTTGGCAACCTATAATTTAAGGCAAGCCAATCACGAAGATTCTGTAAATGGAAATGGATGGGGGCAGCGGGCTCCTTATATTGCCAGGCTTGTGCAGTTTCATGGGTTCGATATTTTCGGAACGCAGGAAGGATTCTTTGGACAGTTACAGGATTTGAAGCGAATGTTGCCCAAATACGAGTATATTGGTGTGGGGCGCGATGACGGGAAGCAAAAAGGAGAACATTCGGCTATCTTTTATCGCACGGATAAGTTTCAATTGTTGGATCACGGTGATTTTTGGCTATCCGAAGACCAGTCTCGTCCGAATCTGGGTTGGGATGCGGCCTGTATTCGCATTTGCACTTGGGGAAAATTCAAGGTAATAAGTACCGGCTTTACGTTTGTCTATTTCAATTTACACATGGATCACATAGGAGTGGTGGCACGGGCCGAAAGTGCGAAGCTAATTTTGAAGAAAATTCAGTCTATGCCGCACAATATGTCGGTTATTTTAAGCGGAGATTTCAATGTCGACCAGTTTTCTCCTTCTTACAGATTACTGAATAAATCAGGTGTATTACAGGATTCTTATGATAAAGCGGCGTTGGTATACGATCAGCCGGGTACTTTCAACGAATTTGATATCAATGGTGTAGTAAAGGGACGCATCGATCATATTTTTCTTACAAATCGGTTTTCGGTTTTGAAATATGGCATTTTGACCGATACCTATCGTGTGGATTTGCCAGAATTGGGTGGATCGTCCGGAGATGAGAACAAACAATTGCTTAAGGCCCGATGTCCGTCCGATCATTTTCCTGTGATGATTGAGGTGCATGTGCAAACAAAGTAAACAGGCCTGGTTTGCATTGGGCATAAAGCGTAAATGATCCGGGAGGGTGTCTCAAAAGAGGGATAGATCATTGGAAAAGTAACAAATTGTAAAAACGAATTACCAAGCCCCTAAAGGGGATGTTAGGAAGCACTAATAAGCACTGAAATACCACTTTTCAAAGTCCCCTTTAGGGGATTTAGGGGCGAGGAGAACGGAGTAACTCTCAATTTGTAGGTTCAATTATATCAGAATTGACTTTTGAAACACCCTCTTGAAGAATAGGAGTAGTAGACCTACTCGGTTTTATAGTATTGGATGCCTGAATAGACCTTGAAAAGCGGAATTTATCCGTAAATCAAAAAGCTATTCAGGCATTTGCTGTAAATTCATACCTGAAATATGGGCAAAAATCACTACCTTTGCACCCCAATTGACAATAGCCCATGACTACATTTAAAGAATTGAATCTCAATACACCATTGCTCAACGCGCTTGATGATTCTGGTTACGTTCATCCCACAACTATTCAGGAAAAAGCTTTTCCGGTGGCAATGTCGGGACGTGATGTTGTGGGTATTGCCCAAACCGGAACGGGAAAAACCGTCGCGTTTTTGCTTCCCTGTTTGCGTCAATGGAAGTTCACAAAAGAGAAACACCCTCAGATTTTGATCCTTGTTCCTACCCGTGAGCTGGTGCTGCAAGTGGTGGAAGAAGCCAAGAAACTGGCGGCCTACATGAATATTCGTATTGCCGGAGTGTATGGTGGTGTAAATATGTCGAAACAGGTATTGCTGGTGAAAGACGGTGTCGATTTGCTGGTGGCAACACCGGGTCGCTTGCTCGATCTGACACTGAACGGGGTAATCCGCCTGAAGTCGGTGAAGCGTTTGGTGATTGATGAGGTGGACGAAATTATGGATCTTGGTTTCAGGCCTCAGTTGGTTCGTATTTTCGACCTGTTGCCAACGAAACGCCAGAATCTGCTCTTCTCTGCTACCCTGACAGAAGAGGTGGAAACATTGATGTACGACTTTTTTGACACGCCCGAACGTATAGAAGCAGCACCGATGGGAACGCCACTCGATCAGATTACGCAAAGTGCTTATCAGCTGCCTAATTTCAATTCGAAAATCAATATGCTGAAGCTTATGCTTTCGCATAGCAAACAGTACAAACGCGTTTTGGTATTTGCCCTGACCAAAAAACTGGCGGACAATATCTACGAGCGTATTTCCGAGGTATTCGACGACGAAATCGGCGTAATTCACTCTAATAAAGCCCAGAATAACCGTTTTGAAACGGTAAGGCGTTTTCAGGAGGGGTCGTACCGGGTGCTGATCGCAACCGATTTGATTGCCCGCGGCCTCGATATCGCCGATGTGTCGCACGTGATTAACTTCGACATGCCCGACGAACCGGAATTGTATATTCACCGTATTGGTCGTACGGGACGTGCAGACAAGGAGGGAACTGCTGTTTCGCTGGTGTCACCTGCCGAAGAGGAACGACAGTTGGCTGTGGAAGAGTTGATGCAGTATCAGATTCCGATGCATGAGTTGCCGGAAGAACTTGAGCTGTCGGATGTGCTGACTCCCGACGAACTGGAAAAGAAGATAACTAAGAATATCCGGTTGAAGATAACCAAACCTTCGCAGGGTGGGGGAGCTTTTCACGAAAAGATCGATAAAAATAAAAAGGTAAATCAGAAGGTGCGTCACTCCGAATTGATGCGAATCAAATATGGCAAACCTAAGAAACGCAGGCCAAAACAATAAAACAATTTGAAGATTTGAAAATTTGAAGATTTGAAAATGAATGGGTTTGAGAGAAGAAACGATCAATGTAACAGTTAGAACTTTCGTTGTTATGTAATCCTCAAATTTTCACATCCACAAATTTCCAAATTATCTGATCTCCAAATTGACTTCAGAAATATTGCTAATAAGTATAAGCTGTTTGTTGTGTGCTGTTCTCTCTTTGGCACATTTTCAAATTGGCACATTTTCAAATTGAATTAATGATTACAGTTTCCAATCTCGCCGTGCAATTCGGCAAGCGGGTCTTGTTTCAGGATGTGAACCTGAAATTCTCTGCAGGCAATTGCTACGGTATTATCGGTGCAAACGGTGCCGGTAAATCCACATTTTTACGTGCTATCAGCGGTGACTTGCAGGCTACCAAAGGTAACATCATGATGCAGCCGGGCGAACGCCTCTCTGTGTTGAAACAGGATCACCACGAGTTCGACGATTTGACTACTCTCGATACCGTTATTCAGGGTCACAGCACCTTGTATGCTATTATGACCGAGAAAGATGCGTTGTATGCCAAAGCCGATTTCTCGGATGCCGATGGTATTCGCGCTTCGGAACTTGAAGAGAAATTTGCCGAACTCGAAGGCTGGAATGCCGAGAGCGATGCTGCCTCTCTCTTAAGCGGTTTGGGTATTAAGGAAGAGTTTCACGGTATGAAGATGGGTGACCTGAGCGGTAAACAAAAAGTGCGTGTATTGCTTGCCCGCGCTTTGTTCGGAAATCCTGATAACCTGCTGCTCGATGAGCCTACCAACGACCTTGACCTCGACACGGTGATGTGGCTCGAAGACTATTTAGCCAATTACAACAATACTGTGTTGGTTGTGTCGCACGACCGTCACTTCCTCGATGCTGTTTGTACACACGTTGTCGATATCGACTTCGGAAAAATAGAAATCTACACCGGTAACTATAGCTTCTGGTACGAATCGAGCCAGTTGGCTTCGCGTCAGCAGGCGCAGCAGAACAAAAAAGCGGAAGAAAAACGGGCCGAGTTGCTCGAGTTTATTGCGCGTTTTAGCGCTAACGCCTCTAAGTCAAAACAGGCTACCAGTCGTAAGAAGATGCTGGAGAAAATCAACGTGGAGGAGATCAAACCTTCTTCGCGCCGTTACCCGGGTATTATCTTTACTCCTGAACGCGAACCCGGAAACGTGATTCTCGAAGTGTCGGGCCTTTCTAAAGCCGTTGAAGGCGATGTGTTGTTCAATGACGTGAATTTCATGATCGAGAAGAACGATAAGGTGGCATTCATTTCGCGTGACCCGCGTGCCATGACAGCCTTGTTTGAAATTTTGGACGGAAATATGAAAGCCGATAAGGGGCACTTCAACTGGGGTGTGACCATCACACCGGCTTACCTGCCGATGGATAATACAGAGTTCTTCAATACCGACCTTAACCTGATGGATTGGCTCGCCGGATATTCGAACGATACGCACGAAGTTTATCTGAAAGGTTATCTGGGCAAAATGTTGTTCTCGGGCGAAGAGACCTTGAAGAAAGCATCGGTACTTTCCGGAGGTGAAAAAATGCGCTGTATGATTGCCAAGATGATG
>JAUZOL010000241.1 GCA_030706455.1 Bacteroidota bacterium | reverse complement strand
ATATAGAAAATCAGTTCCTGTTCAAAACGGTCGGCATTGTAGTTTTCGCTCACGTTTTGCAGGCCATCGCGCAGACGAGTTTTAACACGTTCTATTCGTTCGGCTTCATATTGGCCGACAGTACTAAGCAATCTCTCAATATTATCCACTTTTGTGGTGAACACCTTTGCAAGTGAATCTCCTTCCTGAACACGGAATTTCACCAGTTGGTCGATCGCTTCCTGCGTAATTTTTGCGACTTCCAACCATTCGTTCTCCTCGAGTTGTTGATCTTCGTTTTTCAGAACTTCGGGTAAACGAAGCAGTGTGGAAAACCAGTCGGCAGGCAAAGGAATATTTTCCGAGTCGGAAAGCTGTTTTATCTGGTTGTAATAATCTTTCAGAATAGCTCCGTTAATTTGGGTAGAAGCAACCACGTTGGTCGAGGAAACATTAATGCTCAGGTCGACTTTGCCCCGTTCGAGCTGTTGTGTCACCATACGACGTAAATCGAGGTCTTTTTCACGGTATTGCCCGGGCATCCGTGTCGAAATATCCATTTGTTTACTATTCAGAGATTTAATTTCGATTCTGATTTGTTTGTCGTTGTAGGTACCGGTGGCTTTGCCATATCCGGTCATGGATTGGAGCATAATGTTGATTCTAAAATTAGAGCGCAAATGTACGCTTTTTTGAGTTAAAAATCGTACTTTTGTGCCACAAATTAGCGCTGTAGTATTATGGCGCTTTTGTATCTAAATACTTAATTATGCCATCAATACTTCATATTGAAACATCCACCACCGTTTGTTCCGTGGTTTTATCGGAGAACGGTAAGGTTGTTTCGGAACGAATTTCTCTTACCGGCCCGTCGCATGCCTCATTACTCGGCGTTTTTGTGCAGGAAATATTTCAGGAAACCAAGGCTCGTCCAGATGCAGTTGCCGTGAGTTGCGGCCCAGGTTCGTACACTGGCCTGCGTATTGGTGTTTCTACAGCCAAAGGGCTTTGCTATGGCTGGAACGTGCCTCTCATTGCAGTTAATACGCTTCAGTTGCTTGCTTCTACTGTTGCAGTCGAAAAACAAGTGGAAGAAAATACGCTTTTATGTCCGATGATAGATGCCCGTCGCATGGAGGTTTTCTCGGCCTTTTACGATAAAGATCTCAAGCTGTTCCGCGAAATTGCAGCCGACATTGTGGATGAAAACTCCTATCTCGATATTTTAGCCGATCATAAAGTGTTCTTCTTTGGAAACGGAGCCGATAAATGCCGTAGTAGTATTACGCATTCTAATGCCGAATTTATTGACGATATACAACCCAAGGCTGCCAATATGATTCCATTGGCCGAAAAAGCTTTTGCTGCCGGAGAATTTATGGATGTGGCTTATTTTGAGCCTTTCTATCTCAAAGAATTTGTTGCAACAGTACCCAAGAATAAAGTGCTGAATGTAGAACAAGGAGCAAAGAGCAAAGAATAAAGACAGCTGCGGTTGTAACATTTCAAAGGGAATTAGAACTACAAAAAATTTGACTACGTTTCAAAACAATGAACAGGCCGATTTGGCATTGCAGTACATTCAATGCACTGATCAACACCTGTTTCTGACCGGTAAGGCAGGAACGGGCAAAACCACTTTTTTGAAGCGTTTGCGGGAGATTTCGCCCAAACGAATGATTGTGGTTGCCCCAACGGGCGTCGCCGCCATCAATGCAGAAGGTGTTACCATCCACTCCTTTTTCTCGTTGCCTTTTACGCCGTTTATTCCGAAAGAGGCGAGGGTAGAGAACGAAAATGATCGTCAATACCGTTTTTCACGTATCAAAATAGATATTTTACGGAGTCTCGACTTGTTGGTGATTGACGAGATCAGTATGGTGCGGGCCGACATTCTCGATGCCATCGACGAAGTGTTGCGCCGCTATAAAAACCGGAACAAGCCTTTCGGCGGTGTTCAGTTGTTAATGATAGGCGATCTCCAGCAGTTGCCTCCCGTGGTGACCGATGCCGATTCGGAAGTGCTGAAACGCTACTACGATACCAATTTTTTTTACGGAAGCAGGGCTTTAGGAAAGACTCGGTTTGTAACTGTAGAACTGCAACATATCTACCGGCAAAGTGAGGCAAAGTTTATAGGATTGCTCAATGCTGTACGCGATAATCACCTGTCGCCCGAAGTGATAGATTTATTGCGTCAGCGTACGATTCCGGGCTTTCAGGCCGACGACTATATAATGCTGACCACACATAACCATCAGGCACAACGCATCAACGATCAACGCCTGAAAGAGCTGAAAAATGCCTCCTGGTTCTTCAAGGCAAAGGTCACCGGCGACTTTCCCGAAAGTTCGTATCCTACGGATTTTGAGCTGGAACTGAAGCCTGGAGCCCGTGTAATGTTCCTCAAAAACGACTCGTCACCGGAGAAAGCATATTTCAATGGGAAAATCGGAGTGATAACCTCCATTGACGACGAAACGATTTATGTGCAGAGCGAGGGTGAAGAACGTATTATTGCGGTGCACCCGATGGAGTGGAATAACATGCAGTACACCATCGACGATACCACGCAGGAGATCGTTGAAACTGTGATTGGCACTTTTGAACAATACCCGCTCAAGCTGGCATGGGCCATTACCATTCATAAAAGTCAGGGCTTGACCTTTGATAAAGTAGTGATCGATGCACGGGCTGCGTTTGCTCACGGACAGGTATATGTTGCCCTGAGTCGTTGTCGCTCGCTGGATGGATTGGTGCTCAGCACGCCGGTGCACCAGAATAGTTTGGTAAGCAATTCGGAAATCGAACAGTTTACCCGTCAGCAAAAAGAGAACGCTCCGTCGCAGGAATCATTGCGGACGGCGCAGCAATATTACATGCAGGAGTTGTTGATCGACCTGTTCGACTTCACACCTTTGCAAAAAGAGATTATCAACCTTATATACCGTTTGCGGGAGAACGAACAGGTAGTGAGCGGGAATATACACAAGTCTGTTCGTGATGTAAAAGAGTTTATAAATCAGGATGTTGTTGAGATAGGAATCAAATTTCATTCTCAGATCAACGACCTAATTGCTCAGAACGGTGATGTGGAAAATAATGCCCTGTTGCAGGAGCGAATCAGGAAAGCAACTTCCTTTTTTGGTGAAAAAATCGAGCGGTGCATGGCTGACGTGGATGCGTTGGAGTTTGAGACGGACAATAAAGCGATTCGCAAGAGCATTTCAGATGTATTGGATAAGCTGAAAGAACAAATTGTTGGCAAAAAACTGGCATTGAGGAGTTGTGCGGATGGATTTCGTCTGAGCGAATATCTGTCGGCAAGAGCCAAAGCGATACTGAAAGGCGATAAACCTGAAACCGAAAGGTATAAACCGGCTTCATTGAAATCTTCGGCTCATCCCGATCTGTTGCTGAAATTGCGTGCCTGGCGTAATGCTACTGCTGACGAACACAACGTGCAACCTTATGATGTATTGCGACAGAAATCATTGGATGAGTTGATAACCAAACTTCCGACAAATAAAAAGCTGCTTAAGTCGATCAAAGGACTTGGTGCAAAGCGTATCCGGGACTATGGCGATGAACTGATTGAGATTATTACCGAATACATGCAGGAAAAAGGGCTTGCTATTGCGGTGGGATCCGAAGAGAAAGAGCTGGATACAAAAATCAGCACCTTCGATGTAACTTATAGCTTATTTACTAACGGATTAAACGCGGAGGCGATTGCCAGGGAGCGAGGGTTGACACGTACCACCATCGAAGGTCATTTGGCACGCTTTGTGAAGGAAGAAAAGATCGATATTTCGGTACTGTTGCCGGATGATAAACTTCAGAAAGCGCTCGATTACTTCAGGTCGGCAGATACCGCGGGACTCACACCGGCTTTTGAAGCGCTTCAGGGGGCTTTATCTTACGGTGAGTTGAGATATGTGCTCAGCTATTTGAACCGACCCTAAAAACCACGAAATTCACGTTATTTTGTCATGTATATCACAAATTAAACGTCTGAAGATGAAGAAATTTTATCTTTTTATTTTATTGTCAAGCTTTGTTGTTGCTTCGTTTGCACAACAATTGCGTCTTGGAGTAACGCTCAGTGGTGGTGGTGCGCTTGGTTTTGCTCATATCGGGGCATTGCAGGCGCTCGAGGAAGCAGGATTTCACCCTCAGTTTGTTTCCGGAACCAGTATGGGAGCTGTTGTGGGCTCTTTTTATGCGGCTGGATACTCGCCCCAACAGATTCTGGTTATGACGCAGAATGAAAAAATGTACAAAAAGAGCAAGCTTATTAAAGTATTGCCACACAGTGATGCTACCGGCTTGTCTACTCACAATGCCTTGCGATCGGTGTTGAAAAAATATATTCCGAGCGATGATTTCGATAGTCTCCCCAAACGATTTTTCTGTTGTGCCACAGACCTTAACAATGGTCAGGCAGCCTATTTCGGCCACGGTAAACGGTTGAGTGAGTATGTGGTGGCATCGGCTTCTATTCCGGGTGTGTTCGATGCAGTTATGATTGATTCTGTCAGCTATGTTGACGGAGGGGCGTTAAATAACATTCCTACGCAACCCATTCGCCCGCTTTGTGATGTGGTGATTGGTATAAATGTTGACACATATGACCATGGGATGAAGCTTACCGGTCCCATTAGTGTGTTAAACAAAACGGTGAAAGTGGTTCTTGCTCATAATTCAAAACAGGGCGCTGATATGTGCGACTTTTTGATAAATATTCCGCATAGCAAAAAAATCAGCTCTTTCAGTTACGGACGGTACAAGGATATTTACATGAATGGTTATATCACCGTCAAAAAATATATCGAAGAACATCCTGAAATTTT
>JAUZOL010000240.1 GCA_030706455.1 Bacteroidota bacterium | reverse complement strand
TTACCGGAAGGAACTCCGGTAATTGTCATGGTGCCCTTTATTGTTCCCGAAGGCAGAACTGTAGAAAAACACGCGGAAATTCTACAAAAGGAAGGTTTCAACCGTTTGAAAGTCGGTGAAGAATTTATGCGTATTGCCGATGCCGTAAAAAACGGAGCTTTGAAAACGAAAGCCGGGATTTTTGTGGTGGTCGACCGCCTTGCTGCACAAACCGACAAAGAGACCCTCAGCCGACTCGCGGACTCCGTTGAAACGGCCTTCTTTGAAGGAAAAAACAGTTGCGTCCTTGAGGTACAAAGCGAAGAGGAAACCCATCAGCAACTCTTCTCAAAATCGTTCGAAGCCGATGGCATCACGTTTGAAGAACCATCGGAACAGTTGTTCAGTTTCAACAGTCCTGTAGGTGCCTGTCCCCGTTGCGAAGGATTCGGCAAGGTGATCGGAATCGACGAAAACCTGGTGATTCCGAACAAACAACTCTCGGTCTACGAAGATGCTGTGCTTTGCTGGCGTGGCGAGGTAATGGGCGAATGGAAGAAACAAGTGGTAGCCGGAGCCCGCAAAGCAGGTTTCCCGATCCACCACCCCTACATCGACCTGACCAAAGAGGAGAAAAAGATGCTTTGGGAAGGGTGTAAGTATTTTGAAGGAATCGACGCTTTCTTTCGCTTTCTGGAAACCAATCAGTACAAAATACAATACCGGGTAATGCTGGCCCGTTACAGAGGCAAAACCATTTGTCCCGAATGCCACGGCACCCGCCTGAAAAAAGAGGCTCAATGGGTAAAAATCGGAGGCAAATCCATTTCGGAATTGGTTGAACTCCCCATGTCGGAACTCAAGCAGTTTTTCGACACGCTGGAGCTGAACGAACAAGAAATGCAGATCACCAAACGACTGCTTATCGAGATCAACAACCGCATACAGTTCCTGCTAGATGTCGGCCTTAGTTACCTCACCCTGAACCGGCTCTCCAACACGCTGTCGGGCGGTGAAAGCCAGCGCATCAACTTAGCCACTTCACTGGGGAGCAGCCTCGTAGGCTCACTCTATATCCTCGACGAACCGAGCATCGGGCTACACTCGCGCGACACGGCCCTGCTGGTGAAGGTACTGAAACAGTTGCGCGATCTGGGCAACACCGTTGTGGTGGTGGAGCACGACGAAGATATTATCCGTGCTGCCGACTACATTATCGACATCGGTCCGGATGCAGGACGATTGGGCGGAGAAGTAGTACTGACGTCGCCCCTGCCTGTATCGCAGGAGACCATTGCCAAAACAAAACAATCGCATACACTCAATTACCTTGCCGGAACGGAGAAGATTCCGGTACCGGCCAAACGCCGCAAGTGGAACAACTACATCGAGGTAAAGGGAGCCAATGAAAACAACCTGAAGAATATTTCGGTACGCTTCCCGCTCAACGCAATGACGGTGGTTACCGGCGTGAGCGGTAGCGGTAAGTCGTCACTGGTACGCGACATTCTCTACCCTGCCCTGAAAAAACATTACGGTGGCGTGGCCGAACATGTGGGCGTGTATGGCCAACTCGACGGCAGTATGCACTTAGCCACCGACATCGAGTTTGTAGATCAGAACCCGATCGGCAAGTCGTCACGCTCCAACCCCGTGACCTACATGAAAGCCTACGACGAGATCCGGCGCCTCTTTGCAGAGCAACAACTATCCAAGCAGATGGGCTTTTCCGCATCGCATTTCTCGTTCAACGTGGAGGGCGGACGCTGCGAAGAGTGCCAGGGCGAAGGGACCATCACGGTAGAGATGCAGTTTATGGCCGATATCACGCTCGAGTGCGAACATTGCCACGGCAAACGGTTCAAATCGGATGTGCTGGAGGTGATGTACAACGGGGCCAGTATCTTCGACGTGCTGGAGATGACCGTCGACCAGTCCATCGAGTTCTTCTCCGCAGGCAAAGGTCTCACCGAAAAGAAAATTGTAAAACGACTAAAACCTTTGCAAGACGTGGGGCTTGGCTATATCAAACTGGGACAGGCATCAAGTACCCTATCGGGCGGTGAGAGCCAGCGCGTGAAACTGGCCTCGTTCCTCTCTGAAGAGAAGACATCGCCCATGCTCTTCGTATTCGACGAGCCGACCACCGGGTTGCACTTCCACGACATCAAGACGCTGATGAAGGCCTTCGACGCCCTGATCGACCGCGGACACACGGTCATCATCATCGAACACAACATGGAGGTGATTAAATGCGCCGACCACATTATCGACCTTGGGCCCGAAAGCGGTGCCGGCGGTGGTGAAATCGTCTTCGAGGGAACACCCGAAAAACTGGTACTGTGCGAAAAATCGTATACCGGACTGTTTTTGGAAAAAGAGTTGAAATAGAAATGATTATTTGATATTAGTCGAAATAAATACATCCACTATATCCATTTTCCTCAGCGGTCTTTGCAAGAACTTGGCTCTCTTTGCGGTTAAAAATCTGAGATTAACCGCAAAGAACGCTGAGAATGCGCAAAGCACACAAAGATTAGGTTTATCAGGTAAATAACCGTAGCCATAAATAGAATAATCAGAAGAAAAAACATGGCATATTACATCATCAAGGTATTGATTTCGGCCATCCTGATTGTGGCCATCTCCGAAATATCGAAACGCAGTTCGCTGGTGGGCAGCATCTTTGCTTCCATCCCGCTCCTCTCGTTGATGGCTTTCGTGTGGATGTATATCGACACCAAGGATGCACATAAAATTGCCGACCTTTCGTCAGGCATCTTCTGGTTGGTGATCCCTTCGCTTAGTTTTTTTATTCTATTTCCAGTACTGTTGCGCAAGGGAATGAACTTTTACCTGTCGCTCACGCTTTCCACCCTGGTGATGGTATTGTTCTATTTTGGCATGATCTATCTTTTGAAAAAGTGCGGGGTGAATTTGTAGAAAACTATCTTTTTGTTTCAATATTACAAGGCCAAGAAAAAGCACTATAAAACATTCACATCAAACTAATCGCCATGAACTTAACTGACGCCTTAAATTGTTACTGTTCCAAACATTTGGACAATAGAAATTGGTATCGATGGAAGATTCAAGAGGATTATTTTCAGGCCAATTTCGGAATAACTCTTAAAGGTAAAACTTGCTTTGACAAAACCGTGGAGTTGAAAAATAAATTGCATGAAAAATGGCAAAGCGAGAGCGATAGTGATAAACGCAAAAGTATTATTAAGGCCTATATCTCTGTCTGGGGTGGAATCAAAAGAATTTCAGATGGCACAATAAATTACTATATGACACTGACTCCAAAATGTCTGATTAGTCTTGGCAAAAAAGGAGTCGCTTCTTGGTCAAAAGCGCTGGTAATACAGGCCCCTCAGCAATATGCTATTTTCGATGCGAGAGTCTCACTCAGTTTGAATTGTTTACAGGAGATGTTCGAAGTCGAAGATAAGCACTTATTCCCCATCCTAAACAGTAGAAATAAAAAGGTACAAGAAGGGAATAAAAAAATCGCAGATATATCGGGTAATTGGGAAAAACCGGACGATTCGAAATTTTATGATCGCTACTTATCCGATCTAAAATCAGTTGCAGATCATAATCATACTGACATAGCAACTATTGAAATGCTATTGTTTGCAAAAGCTGAAGACATTTGGATGTGCTTCAAAAACAACTGTAAATATAGCGACATACAAAAGGACAATCACAACCGAATAAAACTTTGTAGCGCCTGCCTGTTGGGACTTGCCTGCCGATATAACGGCGAGAGCGTTCCCTATGAAAAAGTGTTGCGTCTGGCAGAAGAAGAGGTATTGATTCCAGTCTGCCCCGAACAAATGGGCGGCTTGTCCACTCCTCGTCCGGCGGTAGAGCTCAAAAACGGCCGCGCGGTTACCTCCGATGGAGAAGATGTAACCAAAAATTTTGAAGCGGGAGCGCGTCAGGTGTTGGAAATTGCACAGCTGTATGGCGTCGACACTGTAATTCTCAAGCAACGGAGTCCCTCCTGCGGATGCGGCCAGGTGTACGATGGAACTTTTTCGGGATCAGTCGTCCCCGGCAATGGCATCACAGCGAAGCTGCTACTTGAAAACGGAATAAAAGTGCTGACCGAAGAAGATTTGTAATGTCTTCAACAACCAAATAAATGTTCTTGGCATGGAAAACAAGATTGAAATTTACCAGGAAAGCAATAGCACTATCAGCATCAACGTAAAGTTTGATGATGATACGGTATGGCTGACACAAAAGCAGATGGCAGATCTGTTTGATAAAGATGTCCGGACTATTAATGAACATATTCAAAACATTTATAAGACAGACGAATTAAAAAAGGATTCAACTATCCGGAAATTCCGGATAGTTCGTTTGGAAGGTGAAAGAAGTGTGATTCGAACGGTTGACCATTTCAATCTCGACATGATTATTTCGGTTAGATATAGAGTTAATTCGAAACGGGGCACACAATTCCGCCAATGGGCTACCCAACGACTGAAAGAGTATCTGGTGCAAGGCTACTCTATCAATGCCAAACGGTTGGAACAAAACCAACAGGAGGTGGAATACCTGAAAACAGGATCCCATCGATTAATACAGCCAAGAAATAGAGACTACGCTTCTTAATTGCTAATATTTTAATACAACAATTTATTTCAACCATTAAGAAATTAAGAAACAGGAAGAAAATACTTAATCGCCTCAATTTCTTAATGGTAAAAAAAATAGCAACAACATAAACCTCACTATATTATGAAACTGAAATACGGAATGAATCCTTATCAGGATTATGCGGAAGTAATTGACCCGAAAGGCGCTTTGACGCTGAAAAACGGCAACCCGAGTGTAATTAACGTGCTGGATGCCCTCA
>JAUZOL010000024.1 GCA_030706455.1 Bacteroidota bacterium | reverse complement strand
CTCAGCAAAGACATCGAAAAGCAAAACAATGCTTTGGCCGACCAATACAACAAAGAAGGTCACTTCCCTTTCACCGTCCTGTTAGATTCAAACGGCAAAGTTCTCAAACAATGGAACGGGCTTTATACGGGAAGTGTGGAAAACTTCATTGCTGAAATAAAATCTCTATAAACACTAAGGCATCAAAACACCGAAAATGCGGTGAGTTGCTAATGCTATATCTCTATGGCCAGGAAAATTGTACACAAACGCGGCATGAAACTAATGGGCAACCACTTCGAAATATCGGTGGTAGCTGCGGATGCTTATTGGGCGAGGCAACGTATCGATGCCGGAGTAAAAGAGATCAAGCGCATCGAAGCTCTGCTCACCACCTTTAACGACGAAAGCGAGACCAACAAAATCAATGGGTTTGCCGGTATCCGCCCTGTTGTGGTTAGTCAGGAAATAATACAACTAATCGAGCGGTCGAAACGAATATCGGAGGTAACACAAGGTGCTTTTGACATAACTTACGGTTCGGTAGATAAAAGCCTCTGGAACTTCGATACGCACATGACCTCGCTTCCGGATAAAAAGACTGCAAAAAAAAGTGTCCGCCTAATCAATTATAAAAATATAGAGATAGACACGACCAACTCAACGGTATTTCTGAAAGAGAAAGGAATGCGTATCGGATTTGGTGGTATTGGGAAGGGTTATGCTGCCGAAATGGCAAAAAACCTTATGAAACGTCAGGGAGTAGAAAGTGGTGTGGTAAATGCTTCGGGCGACCTCACCGCCTGGGGATACCAGCCGGACGGCATGCCCTGGACTATCGGCATTGCCAATCCGAACCTTGCCCAGGAGATCTTTTCGTACATGAACATCACCGATATGGCAGTGGCAACTTCGGGCAACTATGAAAAATTTGTACTTATTGACGGGAAACGCTATTCTCACACCATCGACCCAAAAACAGGCTTGCCAATTAACGGCATCAAAAGTGTAACTATC
This sequence comes from Bacteroidota bacterium, assembly GCA_030706455.1. Taxonomy (GTDB): domain Bacteria; phylum Bacteroidota; class Bacteroidia; order Bacteroidales; family Paludibacteraceae; genus Microbacter. Next base: position 28,477 of record JAUZOL010000024.1, on the reverse strand, counting down.
ATCTCGTCAAACGCAGAAATTGCCGATGCCATGGCTACCCCTGTAACAATTATGGGAGTCAAAGCCGGGCTTCACATGATTAATCAAATCAAAAACATCGAAGCCATCATCATTACCGACGATGACAAACTCTACACATCAAAAAATATCAATCTGATTATGTAACACTTAACAACATATCAATCAAAATGAAGCATTCAAAAACAATTATACTTTTTGCACTGTTAGTGCTATCTCTAAGCTCCTGTGTTTCGGTAAAAGAGTACCAGAAGTCGAGACTAAACGACTCGGAGATGATTCTGAGCAACCGAAAAGTAGAGAAGGAAGAACTTAACTTTCAGGTAATCAAAGAAGGAGCGGCCGGAGCTAATTCCGGAAAATCGGGTGGCGGATGCGGCTGCAACTAAGCAATTAATAATTGATAATGAACAACTAGCAATGAAAAAATACTTATTCATCATAGTATTCTTGTTCTGTATTGTATATAGTGCGTTTGCGCAGTATTTCAAAAAAGACACAGCAACTTATACAACAAAAAGTTTGAAACTGGACGAAGTTAATCTGGTTACAGGTTACTATTCTCAAACCGGAGATCACTCCACCACGCTTGGGGGAAGAGGTGACGAACAGGTCAAAGAAATTTCCTCGGCCATCGACCTCAAATTCGTAGGATATACCAATCCGAATTATATTCACTCACTTACCGCCGGCTTCGGATATGCACACCACACGGCAGCTTCGGCAGCTTGGGTATCCAAAACGGGAGCTTCCCGAACGGCAGGAGACCGAATTTATCCCTCGCTGGAATGGTCGCTTCAAAATGTAAAACTTAAGACTGAATATACGCTTGGAGCGCAATATTCGGGTGAATTCAATTACAAATCGCTCACGCTGAACTCCGGATTTACGAAAGCTAACTCCAGCAACGGAGAATTTGGCATGAAAATGAGCGCTTCGCTTGACCGTGTAACGATGATCAACGGAGAGACAATGGCAAAAAATGCTTCAATCCTGGTATCTCCTCAGAAAAACAGCAGTTATGAAGACGATGTTATGTCATTTACCGGGACACGAACCAGCGCAGTATCGTCGGCAAGCGGAGTGACCACAAGCACTAACAAGAACGTTGTAACATCTGCGGCATCAAGCTACAGAGAAAATTATGCAACAAAACCCAGAACGACATTGACGACGGCTTTTTCTTACAATCAGATCATCAATCCGCGCATGCAGGTTGCGTTCCTTGCCGATTTTACAGGACAGTTTGGTTATCTGGGTCTACCTTTTCACAGAGTTTTCTTTGCCAATGCCGACAGTAGTAAAATTGAGAAGCTCCCTAGCCAGCGTCTGAAACTACCTTTGGCAGTGAGGTTCAATTATTTTCTGGGAGATAATTTCATTTTCAGGACCTACTATCGATTTTATACCGACAATTGGGGAATCAAGGCGCATACAGCTTACATAGAAACACCCATCAAACTATCGCCGTTTTTCTCTGTATCTCCGTTTTACAGATATTACACTCAGACGGCTTCAAAATACTTTGAACCTTTTGCACAGCATCAGACATCGGACGAATATTACACTTCCAACTATAGCTATTCGGCCTTTTCTGCCAACTTCTACGGTGTTGGAATACGCTGGATGCCATTGGAAGGGGGATTCTTCAAGTCGATTGAACTTCGCTATGGTCATTACAAACAAACCACCGGTCTGGTATCAAACACTATCACCTTGCATCTGAAATTTTAGGTTTACAGATTGTATGTCAAGCAAAAAGAGGCTGTCTCAACAAAATGAGACAGCCTCTTCAAATTAATAACATCTTCACGTATTATTTCACCTGATTAACACGCACCGTCGATCTGAATATTTTTAACCCTGCCGCAGAAACAGAATCTGTCATAAATGAGGAGTTATATTTACCCGATGGAAAATCAGACAATGAGAAGGTATTGCAAGCACGGGCAGCTTTCACATGAGGAGTAGTTGCCGTGGTAATAGCAGTTGCTGCCAAATCAGCCAAAGCGCCAAACAAACCACCGGCTCCACTACTGACAGAAGTGTCCAGGGTTATATCTCCCCTACGAGAATAGACAACAGCATTGGTTTGAGTTGACTTAACGATATATTCAACCTCTACCCTGACAGAGCCTCCAAGAGCCATTTTCTCCCATTTATGAATAATAGTAAACAAGGCCATATCTGCACCAAAATATGACGCAAATTTATCAAGCGGACGATCAATAATCAGATCGGCATCATAGGCACTCTCATTCTTAAAGACTTCCATTGACACATAAGGTGGAATTACATAATAGCCTCTTTCACAAAGAGGTTGACTTAGTGTTGTAAAGAAAAATTCTTTTGCCTCTACCTTATTTGTTTTGTTAATCGGAGGCATAATCAGAAGCGTTGTCATCGGCTTTGCATACATTTCAGGATATGCTGCCTTACGGGAAATTTTCTGAGTCGATGAACAAGCGCTCAACACTGCCACCAATACTACAATACAGCTTATAATTTTCAATATTTTCATTTCGCAGTCGAATTTAAAAGGTGAGCAATTAATGTTTTCGATTCAGGATATAACTCTATCTCCTTATTCAGCATGTCTCGTCCTTTATCAGTTTCTCCGGCTTGAATCAAAAGGAAGCCGTAGTCAGCATAGACTCCAGGAGGTACACATTTACGAAGTCCTGCTTGTTTTTTAATCATCACATCGTACGTTTTCATCAGAGCAACCTTATCTGCATCAGAACGACTCTTGATGTAATTATAAGTCGCCTCTGAATAATTATTCCAGGTGTAGAGAGATGGAACGGTTGTAGTACAAGATGCAAGTGCAATTAACATTAAGCTTAAAATTGCTATTTTCTTCATGGTATTTGTATTTGTTTTACTTCCTGGGAAGATGTAAATATTTCTTTATCAAAAACTAACTGTCCATTGGCAACAATTCTAACATGGTGACGGCCTGTTGGTATAGTATAAAGGTTTCCTCTCACATTCATTTTTTTCTCCTTTGTCACCTTCGCAACAAAAGAAGGCTGTTCGTCAACGGTGACCACTACACCATCCGGATATTGAGTCTGGGATTGAATAATCTGAATATATGCTTCCTGAGCTTTTCCTTTTGATTCGCTATACATCCCGACTTTACAAGCGGCTAAAAGAAATACCAGTAATACAGGCAAAACTAAAGATCGGATCTGTGTTTTCATTTTTTATCCTCCTCTATGTAATAATTCGATATTTGTGCTCCATCAATATTTCCCTCCACAAATTCCACAAAAGAATACTCGGTCATGGGAGTATCGCCTCCAGTTTCTGTGACTCTGATCTTGCCTACTGTTTTACCCGGGATCTCAATCACCACTCCGGTCTGTGGATTCTTCACTTTTTTTCCTTTTTGTTTTACAATAAAAAAGTCTCCCTTCTGAATTCCCTGGCTTTTTCCTCCTGAAATAATAATACTTTCGGCATCTTTGGAGAGGAAATATCCCTTCCAGGGACGATCCATACAGTTATTAATTATATTTTCAACCAATTTGGAGATAGCTGCAGAAATAGCCTGATCATCCAATGCCGAATCGTAATCTGCTTTACTTCCAATACCCATGGTAGTTTTGGTTTTGGTTTCTGCTTCTCCATGAGCTTCTTCAGAATAGAGAATCAGTCCGGTAGCCACATCCACCAAACGAATATTCACGCCTGCCTGAACTATTTGTGATTTCGAAGCTGAGAAAACTCCGTCGTGACCCACATTCTTTCGTCCATATTCAGTAATAGAACCTATAATTAGATAATCAGCACCTAATTGAGTTTTCATACTGTCCGTAATATTGGTTGATTCTCCAATAATTTTTGTAATATCGGAACGCTCAATAAGAATAAACTTACCTGAATTAGCCAATTTGGAGGAAAGAATATCAATAGCTTGTTTTTCTAGAGGATCATTGGCTTTATCATAAAAAAGCCCTTTAGCGTATTTACTCTCATTTGAAAAACGGGCAATTGCCACCTTTCGTTTCAGTATCTTGCCCTGAGTTACAGAGGACGTTGACACTTGTGATTGTGTCTGTGTTACTTGCTTTTGAGCCTGGCAGATCTCTAAAGAACTACCAATTATTCCTGCTAAGAGAAAAATTGCAATTTTCTTCATATTACATACATCTTGTTAAATTGAGAAATATACCGAATTGTTTTTATCAATAACATTATTTACAGAAAAATATATTGATAAAACAATATCACTACAAATATCAATAAATATATTTAATTCCACAAATACTTATTGCTATTTTTAGCTTATTATTATCAAGACCACATTTCGCCAGATGTCTCTTAAAATCTTTTCCCGATACAAATACCGCAGCGTGGATAGGCCGCAGTGATCGGATCACCAAACAAACGTCCGGCTCCAAGATACAGCTCGCCGGAAACACCTCCCCGTGTAAGCAGCTTGAAGCCTACCGCAGCCCCGAAACCAAAACTGGTAGACGTATTGGTAATGTTCGAATAACTCCAGTTATTCCCGTTATAATAGTCTAGAATTGTGTTTTCCTTTTGATTGACGACTGCCATATTGCCCTCGATGAAGAAGCCTGCTGCTCTTTTTGTCTCACCAAAATAGATACGACAATATGGTAATGCCATGAAACGATCCGCCATATCATCGACCTTTACAATCGAGAAGGCCATTGCCATACCAACTCCCATATTATCACTCACGTAACGTTCGTAATTGATCTCCGGCATGCCCGCAATAGCCATCAGAAAATTAATTCGCACTTCATTGTTCTGCTGATCACCAGAATAATCATTACGCTGCCCAAACGCACTTCGGGCAAACATCAAAATTAAAACACTAAGAATAAGTCTTGTCTTCATTTGTAAACAATTTGTTGTTAATCCATTAAATTATTGAAACTATTATCTCTTCAGATCCATTCTATATACATTGCCCATTCTGTGCACAAAAGCCCCCATAAATAAAACGATTGGCTCCTTTTCTATCAGAATGACGACGGTTATCTACCTATGCCGCCCTTTTATTTCACCGAAAAACGGTAAATCGTTTTTGATTTAAATTTTTCTCCGGGATTAAGCACAGTTGTCGGGAAACCCGGCTGATTTGGACTATCAGGAAAATGTTGCGTTTCTAGAGCAAAAGCCGAACGGGTACTGGTTGGTTTTTCTCCGTTGTCAATTGCTTTTTTCCATTGCATTCCACCCATACCCGAATAGAATTGCAAACCCGGCTGATCAGTAATGACTTCCATCACACGGCCGCTTTGTGGATCATACACCGTTGCACAAACTTTTCCTTTACCATCAAGTACGTAGTTATCATCGTATCCCTGAAAGACACCATTATTAAATGTTTCTCCGATTTTATATCCGATAGTATGAGGGGTGGTAAAATCGAACGGGGTATCTTTCACCGGACGAATTTCACCGGTAGGTATTCGGGCCGGAGTCGACGGAGTATATTTGGATGCATTCATTGTAAGGATATGGTCGAAAATATAGCCTTTCCCTACTCCGTGAAGATTGAAATAAGCATGATTGGTCACATTGATTACCGTTTTTTTGTCCGTAGACGCTGCATAATCAATAATAATCTCGTTTTTATCTGTCCATGTGTAAGTAACCGAAATGTTGACTGTTCCCGGAAATCCCTCTTCCATATCAGGACTAACATAAGAGAAACGTACAGACGGTTGCTTGCTTCCTATCACAACTTCAGAGTTCCACTCTTTGCAAAACCATCCGTTACGGCCGCCATGTAGCGTATTCGGACTGTTGTTAGGCGTCAACTTGTATTCAACACCATCTAGCGTAAATTTCGCATTGGAAATCCGGTTGGCAAAGCGGCCGATACTGGCTCCGCCAAACGCATCGCCTCTCAAAAGCGATTCCAGCTTTTCCGATCCGGTAGTAACATTATCTTTATTTCCATTTTTATCAGGTACTTCAATTCTGACAATACGTGCGCCATAATTGGTCAGTTTCAACACATTCCCGGCTTTATTTACGAGGGTATAAAGGCATACTTCATTACCATTATGTTCTCCCAGCACTTCTTTTGTGATTTTCTGACTCGCTTGTAAAAAAGCAATGCTACACAACAGCAAAACGGCTGTACAAACTAATAATTTTTTCATCTGTATATGATATTATCTTTAAAGGTTGAACGAAAACATAATTCAAACGTAGAAATAAATGCAGTAAAACTACAAATTCATCTTACGCAATCGTGCATTTTTTGGTTTAACATATCACGTTTTCTTACTATTTTCTCTAAAACGCACAAAAAAGATGTCCTTTATTTCATCCCGAACAAACACACATTTCTAAAGCACTAACACAAAGATATTTAAACATAACAAACCACTATCTTATTCAAATGTTAAATGCGTACTTTCACAGAGTTAAAAACATCTATGCAAGGATAAACCGTTGCTTTTGGAGTTATCTTTAGAAGCTTTGTTTTTCTCATCTTAACCATAGTCAAGCTTGAAGTGTTTTCATGGTTTTTCAAAAAGCCAAAATTATCCCAAATATCTAAAGAGAAAAATGGTAGTTGGGTCATCATGACCAACTACAGAAAGGAGCGTAACCTGCTCCTTTCGTTATTTTGGAATGCTACCCTCCTTTTTAGACTGATTCTGCTATTTTCGTTTAAAGAAGCCGCTTAAATTTATCACCAAGCTGCCAAGCAAAAGCACAATCAGACAAATCCTAACAATTTCAAAGTATTTAATTCGTTCAAATTGCTTACAGAATATCAGGGCAATGATGGTCAGGATGACTATTGGAATAGAAAGATATTGTAATGATTCAATCATGTTCTTTTTCATGGTGAGAATGTTTAAGGTTTCATTAATTCTTGCTTCAAAATTATCTTAATTACTTCCCTTTAAAGATACGTTGTTTTCCATAAAATCTCAACCAGGTTTTGCAATGACATACATTGCTCAAATCCATAACAATGAAATACAGAAGAGCAGACACTTATTCATCTTACACGACCACCACACACCCATGTTCTCCGGTAATAATCTTCGTCCAGATCACTTACGACAACACCTTTAGACGTGGATGTATGCAAGAACTTATGATCCTTCAGATAAATTCCCACATGGTTAACATATGCAGTTGACTTACCACTTGTATTAAAAAATGCGAGATCGCCTTCTTTCAGTTTATCACGACTAATTCTCTCGCAATTTTTACGGAGCATTGCTAACGAATTGCGTTCGATAGTTTTACCATAAACGGTTTTATAAATAGTATACACCAGAAACGAGCAATCCACCCCGCTATGCGACATACCGCCATCTACATGCGGGACATGCAACCAGAAAGCTGCTGCTTTGTACAGGGCTGTATTATCGCTTCTGTCCCTATACAAGCCTAATGCCTCATACACTGCTTTATTTTGTTGCTTTTCAATATGTTTCGACGTACTGCATGACACAAACAAAAACAGTCCGAGACATCCGCACACTATACTATTAAAGTTTAACGGCCGTTTAATGATATCTGACATATTTTTCGCGAATTATTCATAATCCAATCAACTCACAAACTTACAATTTATTTAGCATTTTCTGCAGAAAACGATTCACAATATCGCCTCCAGATGAAAGTTTGCCGCACTACCCCACAAAAAAAGGTCTTTGGAAATACCAAAGACCTTTATCCACAACCCTATTTAAATACGCTTATTTCAACGCTGCCAAAGCTGCAGTGTAATTCGGTTCCTGTGTTACTTCAGGCACCAGTTCGGTGTAAGCCACTTTACCATCGGCTCCCAACACCACAACTGAACGAGCCAGCAGTCCTTTCAAAGGACCGTCAACCATCAATACGCCATAATTGGCTGCAAATTCAGGATTACGGAACGCAGATACTGTAACCACATTTTCGATACCTTCGGCAGCACAAAAACGACCTGCGGCAAAAGGCAAATCCACAGAAACACCCAGTACCACTGTATTTTCGAGGCTGGCAGCATCTTTATTAAACTGACGAACAGAAGCTGCACAAACACCGGTGTCGATGCTTGGAAAGATATTCAGCAATACTTTTTTACCCGCAAAATCTTTCAATGAAACTTCAGAAAGATCTCCTTTTACCAATGTAAAATCAGGAGCTACGCTACCAACTGCAGGAAGTTCACCACCTACATTTATTTTCAAATTGCCTTGTAATGTTACTGTTGCCATAATTTGTTTCTTGTTTAAAGTTTAGTAAATATTTTTTCTGTTATCTATTCATTGTCGGTCGTTGCCGATAAAATTTTCTTCAAATACTCTCTAAGGGTTACTATCTCGTAATCACTCATTTTAATGTGACACTTTATATGTGCCGGTATTTTTTCCGCCTTCTCCTCTAACTTACGACCGTTCTCTGTCAGTGAAATATCAACAGAGCGTTCGTCATCAACAGAGCGTTTACGGGTAATGAGCCCGTTAGCCTCCATCCGCTTCAACAAAGGGGTAAGCGTTCCACTGTCGAGCCAAAGCAATTGTCCCAGTTGCTTTACGGTAACCATTTCCCGCTCCCACAACACCATCATAACCAAATATTGAGGATAGGTAAGTCCAAGTTTTTCGAGCAACGGTCTGTAAAAGCCGGTTATTTGTCGCGACAACACATACAAAGGAAAACACAACTGGTTGTCGAGCCTGAGAAATTCTGACATAAATACATTCATTTTGGTTGTGCAAAATTAATTACAACCAAACCAAAATGCTAATTATTATAGTTAAATATCACTAATACACATTCATATCATTATTTTACAGGAATATACAAATACAAAACAAAATAAATTACAAATATTTTCAGTTGCACACAACCAATATCACACACTAACAGAACTATTAGAATCATTAATTTTTAATGCAAATTCAAACACACAGTTTCGTGAAGATTTGATGAAGAACAAAAAAAGCAAGAATTAAAACTTGATCGTCATTTGATTTTCCACTACCTTAGCACCCGTTTTATAAAAGACATATCTTACCTTAAATACTCCCTTGCACTGATGTCTGATACAGCAAAGACATAGCGCCGGGGGTTTATTTATTTCACACATTAAAAAGCAATGTTATGATAAAAAAATGCCTCACGCTCCCTGTGATGTTGATGATTACCTGCGCTGTGTTGTTTGCTCAGAAAGGGACAAGCACATCTGCTCAGTTAGAACGCCCGAAACTTGTTGTGGGTATTGTTGTGGATCAAATGCGATGGGATTATCTCTACCGGTTTTACAACAAATACGAAAATGGCGGCTTTAAACGCTTGTTAAACGAAGGTTTTGCCTGCCAAAACACTATGATCAACTATATTCCGTCGGTCACCGCAATTGGACACACGACTATTTTTACCGGCTCTGTACCCTCCATTCATGGCATAGCAGGCAATGACTGGATTGACAGCAAAACAGGAAAATCTGTCTATTGCACAGACGATCCAACAGAAAATAGTGTCGGTTCCGATAGTAAGGCCGGCAAAATGTCTCCCCGCAAACTATTAGCCACCACCATCACAGACGAGTTGCGCATGGCTACCAATTTTCAATCGAAAGTGGTTGGTGTTTCTCTTAAAGACCGGGCATCTATCATTCCGGCAGGGCATAATCCCACCGGAGCTTTCTGGATGGACGACGCTACCGGACGTTTTATCACAAGCACCTACTATATGAAGGAATTACCAGCTTGGGTTAATACTTTCAACGCATCAAAGCCCATTGAAAAATTGCTGGCTAACGGATGGAACCCCCTTCTACCCATCAACGAATACGCCGAAAGTACCGCTGACGACGTTGCATGGGAAGGCATTCTGAAAGGAGCATCAAAACCGGTCTTTCCTTATGATGCAAAAAAAGCCTACGAACTCGATCACGGAACATTACGCCAGATGCCTTTCGGCAACACGCTCACGCTTCAGTTTGCACGTGCTGCCGTTGATGGGTATAAACTGGGGCAGGAAAAGAGCTGCGACTTTCTGACCATCAATTGTGCGTCAACAGACTATTGCGGCCACCTGGTAGGTCCAAATGCCATCGAAATTGAAGATGTTTATCTCCGCCTCGACCGCGACCTTGCTACTTTCTTCTCTTATCTTGATCAAAAAATCGGCAAAGGCAACTATCTTGTTTTTCTCACCGCCGACCATGGTGCTGCAAACGCAGAAGGATTTCTGGAATCCAACAAAATGCCAACAGGATTGCTTTCTAAAGGATTTGATTCCGCTATCGGCGACATGCTAAAACAAAAATTCGGTGACGGCCAACTGGTTACTGCCGTTGATAATTTTCAGGTATATTTCAACAAAGCCCGCATTGACAGCCTCGGTCTCGATTTCGACAAAATAAAAACCGCCACTGTCAATTTCCTGCAACAACAGGAAGGCATTCAGTATGCCGCCGATCAGGACAAAATCTCCACGACCTCCATTCCTGCAACTATAAAAAAAATGATGATAAACGGTTACAACCAGCAACGCAGTGGTTCGGTAGTAATGATCACCAAACCCGGATGGTTGCCCTACTATTCAAAAACGGGAACAACACACAGCGTCTGGAACCCATACGACACACACATACCTCTTATATTTATGGGCTGGAAAATACAACATGGCTTTACCACTCAGACTACACACATGACTGACATTTCGGCCACAGTTGCCGCACTGCTCCACATACAAATGCCGAATGGATGCATTGGCCAACCCATAACATCCATCTCCGATAAATAAACACACAGATACTCCTGCCTGATTTACTTATCAGGCAGGAGTATTATTTTCTGCAACATCAGATTCTTGCCTGCCACCCAACTGTAAAACACCGTAAACAGTGCCCAAGTCTGGTATCATTCTACAACAAAAATGTTCACCGACATTTGCAAAGTTTCTTTAAGAACGTCTTATGAGTCTAACAAACATGCGTAACAAACAAGCAATTAGAACACATATCTGACTATCTTCAATCAGGCATAGAGCATCTGTCTTTTTCATTGATTATGTTAAATGCCACTTAAAATGTAGAATGTGGGATAATTCTTTATCTATTTTTATAAATTTGCAGTAAATTACTATTGTTCCATACACATCATTCACACAACAAAACCATGAAACGAATCTTTTTGATTACCCTGTCCTTTCTTCTCACTTTTTCTGTTTTTTCGCAAACACGCGCCATGTATCTCAACTGGGCAGCAAACGTAGCAAAATCAGATATGAAACGTAATCCGGAAGGTTGGATGATTGACTTCAATAAAACTCCAAAATGGGATTATTGTCAGGGATTGATGTGCTCTGCTTTATTGAAATTAAATGCCCTTACAAAAGACAAAACATACTACGACTATGTACTGAAATTCGGAGACTACATGGTTGACAATGACGGCAATGTTCTTACCTACAAAGCTTCCGAAAACAGTCTGGATCGTATCAACGGAGCTAAATTCATCTTCACGCTCTACGATAAAACGCTAAAACTAAAATACTACAAAGCCATCGAGGCGTTCCGTGCACAGCTCAAGACCCACCCCCGCACAAGCGAAGGCGGATTCTGGCATAAAGCCGTATATCCCAATCAAATGTGGCTGGATGGCATCTACATGGCATCGCCTTTTCTTGCTGAATACGCGAAACGTTTCAATGAAAAAGAAACATTTGATGACGTAGCAAAACAGATTCTTTTAATTGCGAAACATACATACGATCCCAAAACAGGACTTTACTACCACGCATGGGACGAAAGCAAAACTCAGGAATGGGCAGACAAAACAACAGGCTGTTCACCTAATTTCTGGAGTCGCAGCATTGGATGGTATATGATGGCCATTGTAGACGTGCTCGACTACCTGCCGTTAAACCACCCGCAACGCCCAGCTATCAAACGCATATTCAGCAACCTGACAAAAAGCCTGTTAAAGTATCAGGACAAAACTACCGGACTTTGGTATCAGGTAACCGACAAACCAGGGGCTGAAGGCAATTACCTGGAAAGTTCGGCTACCGCCATGTTCATGTATGCAATTACCAAAGGAGCAAATAAAGGATATATAGAACCAAGCTACTTTACCGTTTCAAAAAAGACATTTAATCTCTTCATAAAAAATGCCACCCGCATCGATGCTGACGGTTCCTACAACATAACCAAAGCCTGTGCTGTAGCAGGACTTGGAGGAACGCCCTACCGTAGCGGAACATATGATTACTATATTCACGAACCCCAACGTGATAATGACCCGAAAGTAATCGGACCTTTCATTCTTTGGTGCTGCCAACTGGCAATGATTGCGAAATAAAGCGCAACCTCCACCATTGTATATAATTAACCTTATATACAATAAAATATCAACACTATTATAGTTGAATTAAAAAAAATCCTTACATTTGCGTCTTCGTGCACGCACACGATATAACGTGTGCGTGCACGGGAATACCAAAACACGAAATGAGCAGCATAATGCTCATGCCTGAGCAGAAAGTTATTTGCCTATAATAACCTCAATTTCTTAAATTTAAACAACCATGCAAACAAAAAAGAAAAGAAAACTTACACACTATCTGTGTATTATGGTCATGTCCATAATGGCTGTTTCGGCCTGGGGACAAACCAAGTCAGTTAGCGGAACCGTGAAAGACGGGAAAGGAGATGCCGTTATTGGAGCCAGCGTTGTCATTAAAGGCAGCAGTACCGGAACCATTACGGATGTAGACGGAAAGTTCAACTTATCCATACCGGCTTCTGCAAAGACTTTAGTTGTCTCCTACATTGGGATGGAAAGCCTTGAAGTCCCTATCTCCGGGAAACCAATGACCATTACATTAAAAGAGAGCTCCATTTCTCTGAATGAGGTAGTGGCAATCGGTTATGGCAGTGTAAAGAAAAGCGACCTTACAGGAGCCATTGCCAGTGTTAACTCCAGCAAAATTACCGAATCAGGAAGAACCTCAGTATTAAGCACCTTGCAGGGAGCTGTACCTGGCGTTCAGATACAACAAAATTCCTCACGCGCCGGTTCGGGCTTCAACATCATCGTTCGCGGACAAAATTCAATTTCCGGAAATGTAAGTCCCCTTTATGTTGTAGATGGTGTGGTTACCTCTTCTATTGATTTTCTGAATCCTCAGGATATTGAAAAAGTCGATATTTTGAAAGATGCTTCTTCCAGTGCTATTTATGGATCAAGAGGTGCGAACGGTGTGGTAATTATCCAGACAAAAGGTTCGCAAAACGCTCAGAATTCAAGAACAGAAATTTCGTATGACGGTTACTACGGCACTACAGTGAAAGCTCGAATGCCGGACTTTATGAATTCTCAACAATGGATGCAATATCGCACCATGTGTTATCAAACTGCTACCCCAAGCACTACCACCGGTGATTTGACAATTAACTCAACCAACCTGAAAACCGTATGGTGTGGAAACAACACTCTCAATGCGGCAGGACAACCTCTCTATGCAAACGGCACTTTCAGCGGAAGTCAATTCTTGCTAAACCGTTACCTTAACAACCAGAGTACAGATTGGGCTGATCTGGTTACAAGAACAGGACATCAACAAAACCATTATATCGGAATTTCAGGAAGCTCGAAAGATATAAATTATGTAATCGGCATGGGTTATCAGAACGAGCAAGACATTTTCGTCAACACCGATTATAGCCGTTATAACCTCAAAGGTAGCCTGAATGCAAATCTGAACAACAAATGGTCGACCGGCATTAATGTCAACATGGCTTACTCCAATCAGCAATATGGTAGTAACAAGGCTGTAAACAATGCTTTTGCTATGAGTCCGATTCTCTCACCATATGCAACAAATCTCGATCCTGCTTTGAATACGATTATTGGCAATATGGTATTGTATCCGGGTAAAACAACAGAAAGCGTAAAAGATGCTTCCGGCAACTATATTTATGCCAATTCTATTGGTCAAAGTGGTCCTACATCAACCGTTAACCCACTGATTGACATCATCAACACAAACAATCAGACAAGACAGTTTGTTGTAATGGGAAGTGCCTACTTACAATTTGCACCGATTAAAAATCTGCAATTAAAAAGTACATTCTCACCGAATCTCACTACATACAGAAACGGACTATACATGAGTGACCTTGCACAGGACAATATCGGAAAAGATCCCACAGCCAATGCTACTAACAATACTTATTTCTCCTATACATGGGATAACCAGATCAACTACAAATTCAAACTAAAAGATGATCACAGCTTCGATTTGATGGGACTCTACAGTATTTCGAGCGACAATACCGAAAACTACTATGCAAGCACTTTGGGTTACAGCTATGATTTCGATTGGTACAACCTTGGTGCTGCAACCAGTACTTCGGCAGGCAAATCTCAATTGACCAGCTCATATACAGAAAGCAAGCTTATGTCATATGCACTTCGTGCAAACTACTCCTACAAAGGCAAATATATGGCAACTGCTTCTATCCGTTACGATGGCAATTCAAAATTCGCTGATGGTCACAAATGGGTAACTGTTCCTGCTTTAGCTCTTGCATGGAGAATCAGTGAAGAAAAATTCATGGATAGCAGCCGCAAATGGCTTTCTAACCTTAAATTACGTGCAAGTACAGGCTACACAGCCAACTGTAACATTAATCCTTTCCAGACTCAAACACTGGCAAGCTCAAAAACGTATTACAATTTTGGATCGACCATTGCAAACGGCATGGCTATCGGAGCACCTGCAAGTACGGAACTGACATGGGAAAAAACACGCGAATTGGACTTCGGTGTTGATTTCGGCATCATCAACAATCGCATCAACGGCTCAGTAGACATCTACGACCGTTTATCTTCGGGTCTTTTGCAAACCATCACTCTGCCGCTGGAATCGGGTGCCGGAACTATGGCTAAAAACCTTGGCAAAGTAAGCAACCGTGGATTCGAAGCATCATTAAATGCAGTAATTCTGCAAGGGAAAGACTTTTCATGGTCTGCCAACGCTTCTTTTGCAACCAACAAAAACAAGATTGTAAATCTGTTTGGAAACGAAACAAAAGGCTACACCTACATCAATAGCAGCACACAAAAATGGATCGTAGGACAAAACATCAATTCAATCTATGGTTATGTTTATGATGGAGTGTGGACTGCCGATGACCTAAAGGCCGCTATCGCAGCAAAAGATCCCCGAGCTGTAACCTCTACAGGAAGAGTTATTGCCGGAGAAGGCCAGGCTAAAGTTAAAGATTTTGATGGCAACGGTATTGATGTCAACGACCGTCGTGTACAAGGACATACCGATCCTACATGGACGGGAGGGTTTGGAACAACTGTAACATATAAAGGCTTTGATTTCAACATCAATCTTTATACAGCTCAGGGCATGACTCAGTTCTCTCCGTTTATGGAAGCATTCACCAATTTCAATGACCGCGGTACAGAAAAGCTAAACGTTGACTACTACATACCTGCAGGCATGTCGGTTTTAGGTAGTGACGGTTTATTTACAAAGCTTACAACTTCACATAACAGCCAAAGCTATCCCACTCCATACAGTCAGGGAACTTATTGGCATACTTCTGCGGAAGGCGCAAGAGATATGCCTGGTGCATGGGTTGGCGCTTCGTATGTAAAAGTTCGCAATATTTCTCTGGGATATACATTGCCTAAGAAAATCAATACACTTTTAGGCATCAACCAACTAAGAGTATATTGCAACGTTCTGAATCCGTTTGTATTTACTGACTACAAAGGCTTTGATCCTGAATGGGCCAGTGCTTCTATGGGCAAAGACAACGGTCCCAGCACCATCACCTGCCAGTTTGGCGTAAATCTTAAATTCTAATCTTTAACAGACAACTATTACGATCATGAAAAAATTTATTATAGCAATTGCAGGAATACTTTCCTTATCACTGGTCAGTTGTGCTGATTTTCTGGACGAAAACAACAAATCAAATGCACCTGCCGATACCTATTATGCATCAGATGCCGGCTACGAATCGTTAGTCAATTCATGTTATGCAACCCTCCGTACAGTTTTCGGAGGCAACTGCGAAATATTTGAAGCAGGTACCGACCTGTTTCAGATTGGCAAGAGTAACCTTTCGTCCACTAACAACGGGCTGGCAAACTATAAAAATCTGTCAACCGCCGATGGCGTGGTTCAATCGTTTTACACTAACGCATTTTCAGCCATTAAACGTTGTAACGACGCCATTCACTACAGTACAGGACACAGCCCTGCCCGCTTAGCAGAAGTTCGATTTCTGAGAGCGTTCTACTATTTCCAGCTTGTTCAGCAATTCGGTGGCGTGGCTTTGGTTACTGATTTTCTGGACAAACCGATTAGTGACTACCCTCGTAATACATCAAAAGAAGTTTATTCGTTCATCATCTCTGAAATGGAAGCTGCTCTGCCAAACCTTGCAGCTGCCGGATCAACTCCTGACGGACGTGTAAACAAAAGAGTAGCCAACCACTATCTTGCTCTTGTCTATCTTACACGAGGATATGACAGCGCGGCCGGAGGCACTTCCGCTGACTTTACACAGGCTATAACCTATGCTACGGCAGCCATCAACAATCAGGCACTGACACTTCCTTTCCAGGGCACACCAAGCAGTCAGGGAGTTTTCTGGCCAGGTAATGAAAAGAATGCCGAAATCATTTTTGCAGTACAATACAGTGCAGCATCATTGGCCAGCACAACCAGTGGTAGCGCTCAGGGTTCTTATTTCGGAGCTTATCTGGGAGGAGCTGACGCATCAGTACTTGACGGATGTCCTTCAATCAATACGGTTTTACAACCGACAGCACACCTTTACATGCTCTTAGCATCCGATCCTACAGACACCCGTTTCTCAAGCACCTTCATGCAAACGGTTTATGGAAAAACAGCTACTCAGTGTTCATACTATTCTTATTTCAAGGCAACACCACAGACAAAGAATGTAACACACTACTACCCCAGACCCGGATCCACTCCTGCTGATGTTGCAGCATGGGTTGCTGCTGATCCTACCAACCGAACAAACGCAATTGTACACTATTCAGGAACAAACGCAACTGCATGGCCAAGTGTACTTGACTACGGATTTCCGAACATTATGAAATTCTCTGATCCAAGTTCTACATTCGGACAAGGGACGAGTACTCGTGACATTTTCTTAGCCCGACTGGCAGAAACCTATCTGATTCGTGCTGAAGCTGAAATCAAAGCCGATGGAGAAGGTGTTTCTACCCGTGCCATGAACGACATCAACGTGGTTCGTGCCCGTGCCAACGCTACTCCTATCACAGTTACCAACGCTACTATTGCGTACATTTTGGACGAACGTGCCCGCGAACTGGTTGGCGAATATCACCGTTGGTATGACCTGAAACGCACAGGAACTCTAACCTCTTTGGCTCCGACCTACAATCCTGACATTGCCTCTGTTGCAAATATGACCGGCAACGATGGACAGTACAGAATTTTACGCCCTATTCCTCAAAGTGCAATTGCCCTTAACGGTGTAACTATCACCCAAAATCCGGGCTATTAATAATTGTTTCTAAAAATCTTTCTATAATCACTTGCTTTTGCTTTTGTTGTTACTATCAGCTAAAGCAAGGCAAGTGATTTTTTCTGCAATATATTCTCTTCATCTAAAAAAAATACAATATATTTGCAAATCGTGTTCGCACACGATTTATTCAGTTACTTTCTGAATCAGGTAACTATAAAACTGAATGCTTGTTTCGAGTTAGTCCTTCAAGAATGAATAAGACAATACCGTGTACATTTCTGTAAAACCCTAAATTTAAGGCATGAAACGATTTATTTTCCTCCCTCTCTTGACTTTTTCGCTTGTTCTTTTAGCACAATTACCAGAGAACACGCCTTCTAATATTCAGAAGTACAAAGAGGTGTGCAAAAGTCATATTTACAAAGAGATGAAAGGAATGTATCGCGAACCCGGCGGCGCGCTAAAATATCCGTTTCTTGCCCCCGGCAGTTCCCAATATCTCGATATGCTGTGGGACTGGGACTCGTGGTTAAGTAATGTTGCCCTGAAACAAATTCTACTCGAAAACGGAACCGAAAAAGACAAACAACAGGCTCTTCAATACGAAGAGGGCTGCGTACTCAACTTCTTGAGCTATGGCGGCATGGATGGATGGATTCCCATCTGGATTGAACGCAACGCTCCTTCACGGGCTGAAATGCTAGCAAAGCGCAATCCATGGAAAAGCAACATGCACAAACCTCAGCTGGCTCAACATGCGGCTTTCATTACTAAATACAACAATAACAACGCTGAGTGGCTGCGCGAAAATTTCTATCAGCTGCAAGCCTTTGTAGACAAATATCTCAACTTTCACAGGCACAAAGCCACCGGACTAATGTACTGGGAGACCGATGAAGCCATTGGTGTAGACAACGATCCTTCCACTTTCTTCCGTCCCGATGAAAGTTCGGCTTCTATCTTCCTCAACGTAATGATGTACAAGGAAGTGAAAGCCATGGCTTATCTGGCTTCCTGCCTCCACCTTGACGAGATCGCCCGTCAATACGAAAAAGAGGAAAAGAATCTCTACAACGCCATACAAAATAATTGCTGGGATCCGCGTGATGGTACTTTCTATAGCGTAGATCTCAATCTTCGACCAGTTGAGAAGCCTGACATCAAATCGCTTCAACCGAACATGCTAATCCTGCACGTGGGGCAACCCAGGAACTACGATTGCCTCTTGCAACGTTTCGATGTATGGAGCAGCTTTCTGCCTATGTGGGCTGGTATTGCAACACCGGAACAGGCAAAACGGATGGTAGTTCATTATCGCGACACGGCGACTTTCAATGCTCCTGCCGGCATTCGTTCGCTATCGAAGCTTGAAAAAATGTACAACGTCCGTGCCAGTGGTAATCCCTCGTCATGGCAAGGTCCGGTCTGGATTATTGCCAATTATCTCACATTCCGCGGACTGGTTAACTACAACTATACTGATGAAGCCCGCGAACTGGCTCAAAAGACAATTCTGTTACTTGGTCGCGATTATGAACGCTTCGGAGCTTTACACGAATATTATTTGCCCGAAAACGGAGAACCTGTGCTTAATACCGGCTTTCAGAACTGGAATCTACTGGTATTGAACATGATTGCCTGGATGGATGGCAAACCTTTCATCACTGAATTCTAAACACTAACCACATCAATAACCAATCTATTAATTATGCAAAAGAAACTTCTTTCATTATTTGCGGTAATTTTTCTCGCATCGTTTTGTAGCGTTTATGCAGGTCCATGGGAGGATATGGCACAGCTAGCCCAAAGCATCAAGCAGACCTCATTCCCCGACAAAAGTTTCAACGTCGTAAAATACGGAGCATCAGAAAAAAATCCAAGCATTAAGAACACGAAAGCTATCAATGCCGCCATCGTGGCCTGTAACAAAAAGGGCGGTGGTAAAGTGATCGTTCCCAAAGGCGTGTACGTTACCGGCCCGATAACTCTTTTAAGCAATGTCAATCTCTGTATCGAAGAAGGTGCCGAATTACGTTTCACGACTAATTATGCTGAATATCTTCCTACCGTGCTCACCCGTTGGGAAGGTCTCGATTGCTACAATTATCACCCGTTGATTTATGCTTTCAAAGCAACCAATATTGCTATTACCGGCAAGGGAATCATTAATGGTCAGGGTTCAAACACAGCATGGTGGAACTGGAATGGCAACAAACTGTTTGGATACAAAGATGGCGAACCTTCGCAAAAAACAACCGGTCGTGCGGCTCTGATGAAAATGAGCGAAGAGAATGTCCCGGTTGAAAAGCGCCAGATGGGTGAAGGAAACTATCTCCGCGCGCAACTTATCAATTTTGTGCAATGCAATACAGCAAAAATCGAAGGCGTAACATTACAGAATTCTCCTTTCTGGGTAATCCATCCGCTTTTGACCAACGATCTGACCGTTCGCAACGTTACTATCGAGAGCCTCGGGCCCAACAGTGACGGTTGCGACCCAGAGTCATGCAAGAACGTATTAATCGAAGGTTGTACTTTCGATGACGGTGACGACTGCATAGCTATCAAATCGGGCCGCAACAACGATGGTCGCCGCTGGAACATTCCAAGCGAAAACATTATCGTGCGCAACTGTAAAATGAAAGCCGGACACGGTGGCGTGGTTGTTGGTAGTGAAATTTCGGGTGGCTACAAAAATCTCTACGTAGAAAATTGCGAAATGGATAGTCCCGAACTCGATCGCATCATCCGTATCAAATCGAACACATGCCGCGGCGGTATTGTCGAAAACGTATTTGTACGCAACGTCAAAGTAGGCCAGTGCAAAGAAGCAGTGCTGAAAATCGACCTGCAATACGAACCTAACGAACCGTGCAAACGCGGTTATGTGCCAGTCGTTCGCAATATCAACCTTGAAAACGTCACCTGCCAGCAAAGCAACTACGGAGTAAGCATTGACGGCCTGGAAGATGCCAACTGCGTAAACAACATCAATCTGAAGAATTGCGACTTCCGTGGTGTAAAATACAACTCGAACGATATTAAAGGCGCGGTAAACGTCAATTTTGAAAACGTTCGCATCAATAATACCATTATTTCTTCGGAAAAAACTTCTACCATTTTTTCTCCGTTGAAAAAATAAACCGTGGAACTTCCATTGACGGACTGGCTCATTGGACAAAGTACCTAAGTTTTGTCCAATGAGTTTTGCGGTAAACCAAGCCCACAAGCTCTAAAAATTGACTAATTTTGGAGTTCTTAATCGTAAATCATCTTAGTTATGTTTAAACACACACTTTTAGCTCTTTGTGCAGGAATATTCCTCTCCGCCAATGCACAAAATACAACCAATATCCCCGGTTATCTTTATGCCAATCTTCCTTTTCAGATGGAACAGGTGAAAGCCCCGGTTTTTCCTGCAAATACTGTATCCATTATTGATTTCGGAGCAAAAAGCGACGGAAAAACCGACAATACTCTGGCTTTTGCAAAAGCCATCGATGCTATTGTAGCCAAAGGGGGCGGCACTGTAGAAGTTCCTGCCGGAACATGGGTTACCGGTCCTATTGTGTTGAAAAGCAACGTGCGCATCAATACTGCGAAAGATGTCACTGTTCTCTTTTCGACCGACAAAAGCCTTTACCCTGTCATCAAAGCCAACTTTGAAGGACTGGAGACCTACCGTTGCCAGCAACCCATCTCGGCAGATGGTGCCCAAAACATTGCCATCACAGGTGAAGGTACATTCGACGGCTCGGGACAGGCCTGGCGTCCGGTAAAGAAATCAAAAGTGAGTGAAGCTCAATGGAACGCGCTGGTTGCTTCGGGTGGGGTACTTAGCGAAAATAAAGCTACATGGTGGCCTTCCGAAGGAGCTTACAAAGGCAGTCAGCTGGCTACCGACCAAAATGTTCCGAATGTAAAAGACGAAGCCGGTTGGCAAGCAATCAAGGATTATCTGCGTCCCATCATGGTAGATCTGGTGAATTGCAAGAATGTACTGATCGAAGGAGTTACCATCCAGAATTCACCTTCGTGGACTGTTCACCCACTGATGTGTCAGAATGTAATTGTTTCCAACGTCAACATACAAAATCCTGAATGGGGACAAAACACCGACGGCATAGATATTGAATCATGCAAAAACGTAGTTCTCTTCAAAAGCACATTCAGCGTAGGCGACGACGGCATTTGTGTCAAATCAGGCAAAAACGAATCAGGCCGCAAGCGTGGTATTCCGACCGAAAACCTCATCGTCGACGGATGCACAGTTTATCATGCACACGGTGGTTTTGTAGTTGGCAGTGAAATGTCGGGCGGCGTAAAAAACGTAAAGGTTACCAACTGTAACTTCAAGGGCACCGATGCTGGTTTGCGCTTCAAAAGTACCCGCGGACGTGGTGGCGTTGTCGAGAACATTACCATCGAAAATATCAACATGAACGACATTGTGGGCGATGCCGTATTATTCGACCTGTTTTACGGAGGCAGCAAAAACAAGGACGAAAAGGTAAAAGCAGACGAAACAACACCTATTTTCAAGAATATTACCATGAAAAACATCAACTGCAATGGAGCCAAAAGAGCGCTTTTCTTTAACGGGTTGCCGGAGATGAACCTCGAAAATATTTCGCTCGAAAACGGAATGTTTGTTGCCAACGAAGGAGGAAAAATCAGTGAATCGACCAATGTAACGCTGACTAACGTTGTGCTTAAAACTCCGTCGACACCCAATCTGATTATCAACAACTCTCAATACATCACACTGGTCAACATCATGTTTCCTGACGCTAACAAACCCATTATCAATGTCAGTGGAATGAACAGTCAGTATATCTCCATACAACGTTCGGCCGGAATCACTTACAAAAACATTAACTGGAGCGACCACGCATCAAAAGATTCTGTTGAAGTGCGGGGTTGGTAAATAAATCTATCTGTATAACTGATAAATTGTGTAGTCGTTGGAAACGAGCACAATTTTCCAATCACTCATTATGAAGAAACTCTCAATATTGCTTTCTATCGTCGCGGTGCTGACCTTGCTGATTGCGGCGAAACCAAAGCCTATCAAAATATTTATGGCCGGCGATTCTACCATGGCCGACAAACCCATTGAAGGAAATCCCGAACGTGGATGGGGAATGGCACTTCCCTCCTACTTCAACGAAAATGTAATCGTTGAAAACCATGCCCGCAACGGACGCAGCACCCGTTCATTCATCAAGGAAGGACGCTGGGATACACTGATGAGTCGTGTCAGTAGCGGCGATTACGTCATCATTGAGTTCGGACACAATGATGAAAAGGTAGATACCGATCGCGGCACTACACTCTACGACTTCAAGGCCAACTTCAAAAAGTTTATTGCCGATGTACGGGCAAAAGGGGCAACTCCAATTATCTGTACCCCGATAGAACGTCGCAAGTTTGATGCAAACGGTAAATTTGTCGATCAACACGGACAATATCCCGAGCAAATTCGCAAACTTGCTAAAGAAGAGAATGTCGCCTTTATTGAGTTGCAGCTTACCACACGGGCACTCATCGAAAGGAAAGGCCCTGAAGAGTCGAAGAAACTCTTTCTGCATATTGCTCCGGGCGTGTATAAACTGGCTCCCAATGGCAGAGAAGACGACACTCACATGTCAGTAGACGGCGCCATGGAGGTAGCTAAAATGGCTGTGGAAGGATTCAAAACGCTGGGTCTTAAATCGCTTACCGACAATCTTCGTCCCGAAAAAGAGGTAAAAGTGACCTTTACCCAACCTTTTAACGAATTACGATAACGGAAATTCCATCTGCAATTGTGTAATTATACACATTGAACACAAAACAGTATTATGATAAAATCATTTTTTCTTGCGGGGATTTGTTCTATCTCTCTCGCAGTGAGCAGCCAAAACTACACTTCAAAAGTATGGCAACCCGATCTGGGAAACGGAATGTACAAAAATCCTGTTATCTATGCCGACTATTCTGATCCTGATGTCTGCCGTGTCGGAGATGACTATTATCTGGTAGCCTCTTCGTTCGCCAATACCCCTGCCCTGCCCATTCTTCACTCGAAAGATCTGGTCAACTGGAAAATTCTGGGCTATGCACTCGATAAGGTTCCCCCAACAGAGCGATTCGACCAAATGCAGCATGGCAACGGCATCTGGGCTCCCAGCATCCGGTATCACAACAACGAATTTTATATCTACGTAGGCGATCCCGATGCCGGATTGTATATGACCAAAGCTAAAAATCCAGCAGGTCCGTGGGAACCGCTCACCATGGTAAAAGAAGGCAAAGGACTGATCGATTGTTGCCCGCTGTGGGACGAAGACGGACGTGCCTATATGGTGCATGCCTTTGCCGGAAGCCGTGCCGGCATGAAAAGCGTACTGGCTGTTTTCGAAATGAACGCCGAAGGTACCAAAGCCATTTCAGAAGACCGGCTGGTATTCGACGGACACCCCAATCATTCTACTACCGAAGGGGCTAAGTTTTACAAACGCAACGGTTACTACTACATCATGTGTCCTGCCGGTGGCGTGAAACCGGGCTGGCAACTGGCCATGCGTTCGAAAAACGTTTACGGGCCCTATGAAGAACGCATCGTAATGGCGCAGGGAAAATCGGAAATCAACGGTCCTCATCAGGGTGGTTGGGTAGATACTCCCGACGGCAAACAGGATTGGTTTATCCATTTTCAGGATCTCTATGCCTACGGTCGCGTAGTATTGCTGGAGCCAATGAAATGGGTGAACGACTGGCCGGTTATCGGCGTTGATAAAGAAGGGAAAGGCTGCGGCACTCCGGTGTCCACCTACAAAAAACCGGATGTAGGCAAAACATATCCGATTGTGAATCCTGTTGAAAGCGATGAATTTGACGGACTAACGCTTGGCAAACAGTGGCAATGGCAAGCCAACCCGAATCCGCTGTGGGCTTTCTACGCCGGCAATAAAGGTTACATGCGTCTCTTTTCATGGCAGTTGTTGGGCGAAGCCAAAAACCTCTGGGATGCACCTAACCTCTTATTGCAAAAATTTCCGGCACCCGACTTCAGCGCCACGACCAAGCAGACATTTAACCCGATTTACAAAGGGGAGAAAACCGGACTGGTGGTAATGGGAATGGACTACGCCACCATTGGCATCGAAAACGGAGAGAACGGGCTGATTTTGACCCAAAACTCTTGCCTAAAGGCCGACAAAGGAGCAGCAGAAACCAACCATGCCTCAATTGATTTGAAACAATCGACGGTTTACCTGAAGGTTGATATCAAACAGAGTCGAAATAAAAACAAAGAGGGCATTCTGCAACCGACAGGCACCTGCTCGTTCAGCTATAGTCTGGATGGAAAGAAGTTCCTGCCCTTCGGAGAATCGTTCAAAGCGCGTGAAGGACTGTGGATAGGAGCAAAAGTAGGACTATACTGCATTCGCCCGAAAGCCATCAACGACTCGGGATATACTGATGTGGACTGGTTCCGTATTGACAAGTAAGATTACATCCATCGTTTCACTACAAAGGCTGCTTCATCGTTTTGCATGAGGCAGCCTTTTGATTTACCTTTACAAACAAGCAAGTTACAAATTAGATCAAATCGGGCTATTTCTGGTTCTTAGCTGCTTTTTGTTGGCAAAATAAATGTACATTTGCCGTCGTGCATCATCCACATCATCGTTCGTCTGCGAACTCAATACTTTTGACTATGGCAACCATTATTAAAAGCGAAGAGCGAAACTTTAGCGAGAGTCCCAACAAAATAGACGGATTCAAAATCTTTACGGAACAATCGAGAGTTATGAAGGGGGTCAATCCTAAAAATCTCAATTTTGACATCCGCTTACTACAACCCCAACAATGCTCTGCTCCTTATCATTTTCATCGTTTTTCGGAAGAGCTGTTTGTAATACTTTCAGGCTCGTGTACGCTGAGAACTCCTAATGGTTTTGACACTGTTAGCGTTGGTGACATTCTGTTTTTTGAAATGGGAGAATCAGGTGCTCATCAGCTTTACAACCACACGGATGCTCCGTGCACATTCCTTGACATAAGAACTTATATCGGCTTTGATGTATGCGAATATCCAGATTCTAACAAACTGTTGATTGCTCCTTCATTCGAAATATTCGCCAAGGATGCAACGCTGAACTATTTTGAAGGCGAGGAGAAAATCTCTGAAAAATGGAGAAACGAATGGAAATAAAAGCTCATTTATCAAACCCGGTCACACTACACATAATCTTATAATCAATTAAATATGAAACGAACACTATTTTTCCTTTTTGTTGCAGGGATAATTTCTATCAGCAGCCTTCATGCGCAACAGTTATACGCCGGAATGGGAGGAATAAAAACGCATTTTCAGATTTATTCCGACACTACGAGTCTTGAAGTAACGGATCAGATACTTATTAAACAGGCCGAAAAAAAATCTTATATTGATTTTGCTGATCAAGCTGGATATGGCTATGGATACGAGTCGTATCATCTGGAATTTGCCACCAACAAAGCGCTGATTGTTGAGAATTTCAAAAAGAGGGCAGGAAGAGACAATGAGAAGAAAATCAAGATGATCTTCATTGATGCCAACCACAAGGAGTTAGCCACAGTGACACGACCTTTCAGCTCAACAAATTCAACTTCTTCATCACAACCAGATAATAGTTGTACCTTTTACTCCATTGATCTGATCAACATACCGTTTCTTTTGCTGGATAAAACCGCAACCATCAACCTTATCGCATTGGAAGCAATCTAAAAGTCAGTCTGTATAGGCGAAATACAATTCGTAATCAAATTAAATCTGGACATTTCAACGTCCTTGATAGTTTAAACAACAAAGCCTTAATGCATAAGCCGGGGCCTTCGGTTGAAGGTGGAACGCAGCATTAAGGCTTTGTCTTTTTATATACCTACCTTACTCTCAAAACAGAATAAGGATCAGCAAATCAAATTCACAACAATTTGATAATGGAATAGGTCTGTCCCGGAACAGTAACGGTTACCGTGTTGTCCTTTTTCTGCAACTTCAACGTTTTTCCTGCCAATACCGATGTTTTCGCATATTTCAGCGGGAGGTCGAAACGAGCGGTGGCTTCTTTACCCGACGGATTCAGAATAACAAGCACGACATCTTTGTTGTTGGCACGGGCATACACAAACGGGTAGGTTTTCGACTGTGCGAACAAGGGGATAAATTCGGCATAATTGGCAAGTGCCGGTTCTGTATGCTTCAGGGCAATCAGTTTGCGGGTTTTGTTCAACAACGAATTCGGGTTCTTCTCTTCGTCCGCAACATTGGGCGCATTTTTTGCCGAATCCACAGGCAAATAAAGCTTTTCGGAAGCCGCCGTCGAAAAGCCAAGATTTTTGCCCGATGTCCATTGCATCGGCGTGCGGGCTCCGTTTCGGGGACGGTAGGCACCTTCCACCTGCGGCCAATCGGAAGGCATTTGCTTCATCCCTATTTCGTTGCCATAATAGATAAACGGAACGCCCGGCATGGTCAATCCGAATGCATAAATAATCTCCAGATCATCATCGCTGCGCTTGTTTCCAAGACGCGCATTATCGTGATTACCGAGCGGCAGGCTGATATATCCTTTACCCTTGGTCGGATTATACTGAACCATAAAATTGTCGAGAAAATGTTTGATATCGCCCTTCCCTTCCAGATCAAAATAGCTGTGACCTTCGGAAACGCCATTCAAAATACGCCAGTCCTCTTTTTGAAAAAGGTCGTTGTAGCCATCAAACCAATGGAAAAAGTCAGCATTGAAACAACCATCGAGCGCATCGAGCGGATAGGACCATTCGGATACCGTAAAAGCATTCGGATACTCATTTTTCAGCATAGCACGCACCTCTTTCCAGAACTTTTTAGTGGCATCTTCATGCGTATTGAAAAACTGCTGATTGCCCTGAATATTGGCAGTTTTTGCCAGCGCACCCGCCATGTCGGCACGAAAGCCATCGGCCCCAAGAGACATCCAGAAACGCACTACATTTTTCATTTCTTCACGCATCGACATCACGTCGGGATGATCGGTCGGCAACTGCCATTTGCAAGCGGTATCGGGCAATGCAAAACCATAATTGAGAGCCGGTTCGCAATAGTAGAAATTGCGCATATACTGGCCGTTTCGGGTACCGTATCCCTTTACAAACGAATCGAGATACCTGCGCGGAGGATTCGTCCAGATATTATCCGTCCAGATATACCAGTTGGAATAGCGGTTTTTCTGCTGTTGAGCAGAGGCCTTAAACCACGGATGCTCCATCGACGTATAACTTGCCACGAAATCGAACAAGACATGGAGTCCTCTTTTATGAGCTTCTGCAAACAGAGTTTTGGCATCGTTGTTAGTTCCATAACGGGGTGCTACCTTATAGTAGTCGGAAATATCGTATCCGGCATCACAAAACGGAGATTCAAAAAAAGGATTGAGCCAGATAGCATCCACGCCAAGACTTTTGATATAATCCAGCTTTTGGGTAATTCCCTTTAGATCGCCTATGCCATCGCCATCGGAATCGTAGAATGTTTGAGGATAAATTTGGTAAAACACGGCATTTTTAGCCCAATCGGGACAATCGGGAATCGTGCAATTACCCGTTATTCTATTTGCTTCCTGCGTCTGACTTTCGGCACGTTGAAATGAAAGCAGAGCAAGAAAAATAAAGAACACGATAGGAAGACCGTTATTTTTCATGAGTAAAAGGTTAAAGTTATAACTGTAAGGAGGTTTCAAAGATACGATAACTTTAATAGCTGACCAATAAAAAAGCACTTTACTTCTCTGTGGCTATGGCATTAAACCACACAAAAGTAAAGTGCTTCTATTTTCAATCATATTCCCGGGAGCATCCCGCTACCAGTAGAAAACCAGTATTTCCAGAGGTTATTTATCGGCACTGACGTACGACGAAACCTGGTCGGTAGGGCCGCTG
>JAUZOL010000239.1 GCA_030706455.1 Bacteroidota bacterium | reverse complement strand
CTATTTTGTTGTAGGCCGTAAGTGTGTCATCCGGTGTCGCATTTGGTGCTAACCGGATCAATATGTGACTTACATCTACGTCTTCCTTTAGCCTGTCGTAAGCTTCTTTAACCAGACGATTCTGTGTGGCAGTATCGGTAAGGTAAACGGAGTTGAGCTGACGGCGGTATCCTGACAATTCTTCAAGAAAAGCTTTAGTAGTATCCATGCCGAGCGCCTCCGCTTCAAGAACTTTCATTTTGAAATTCTCGAATAAGACCAGGTATTCGGCTAGTGACTTTTTATCGAGTGTATTTTGAGTATTGTTCTTGTTGTAAAGATATTCAAATTCAGACTTGTGGATAGGGTTGCCTTTAATGGTCATCAAAACAGGGTCATCTCCGTTTTGTGCAACCAGGCAGCCTGCCATTGCAAAAAATGTAATCAACAATAGTTGTTTCATGTCTGATAGGGCTTGTAAAATGCCTTCCTGAAATTAGGAGTGCAACCAAATGGTTCTTTTAATCCTGAGTTTCGGTTGCTGTTAAAATATTGCCTGCAAATATACGAATTGTTTTCGTTGAGGCAATGTGAGTTTTCTATCTCAATATGCGTCAATATAGCTCAAAATCACTTAAAAAAGGTAATTCGGAGGGACGATAATTTTTGATTACTTTTTAGAACTCATCGTTACGAATGGAATGAGCATTTCCTCCAGAGAAATGCCTCCATGCTGGAACGTGTTTTTGTAGTAGCTGACGTAATGATTGTAGTTGTTCGGATACGCAAAAAAATCGTCCTGCATACAATAGACATACGACGTACTGACGTTCGGTGAAGGTAATCCGTATTTGGAGGGCTGTGACATTTCAAACACTTCTTTCGGGTTGTAATTCAGGTTTTTGCCAGCTTTGTACCGGAGGTTGGTGCTTGTGTTTTTGTCTCCTACAATTTTTACCGGATTGGTAACTTTGATGGTGCCGTGGTCGGTGGTGACTACCACTTTGTAGTTGCTTTCGGCCAGCGATTTGAATAAGTCATAGGTAGACGAATGGCGAAACCATGATAAAGTGAGTGAACGGTAGGCTTCCTCGCTATGAGCCAGTTCTCGTATCATCTTCGATTCCGTACGCGCATGCGAAAGCATATCGACGAAGTTCAATACGCAAACATTCAACTGATTGTTCGAAAGCTGAGGTATTTTCTCCACCAATTTTTCTCCGGCGGCAGTGTCAAATATTTTGTGGAACGAAAAGCTGTATTTCTTTCGAAAACGTTCAATCTGGCTCTTCAGCAACTCTTCTTCGTGAATATTCTTGTGTTCCTCGTCTTCTTCGCTTACCCAAAGTTCGGGAAACATCTGCACAATTTGTAACGGCATCAAGCCTGAAAAAATGGCATTACGGGCATATTGTGTTGCTGTCGGGAGTATGCTGTAATAAAGTTCTTCCTTGTCAAAGACGAAAAACTCACTCAAAATCTCTTTGATAAGGCGCCACTGATCAAAACGGAAATTATCAATCAGAATAACAAATACCTTCTCGCCCTGATCGAGCAGCGGGAAAATGCGTTTTTTGAAAAGATCGGGACTGATGAGCGGCCTGTTGTCCGGGTCTTCGAACCATTTGGCGTAGTTGCGCTTAATGAATTTGGCAAAAGCTGCGTTCGCTTCGTTTTTTTGCATTAGCAGCAGCTCGTCCATGTTGTTTTCAGCCTCGCTCAGTTCCAGTTCCCAATAAACGAGGCGGCGGTAGACTTCTGCCCAGTCGGAATGAGAGAAGGAGTCATTTATTTGCATACCTAGATTGTTGAAGTCGGAGCGATAAGCCGAAGTGGTTTGCTCGGAAATAATTTCCCTCTTGTGAAGATTTTTTTTGAGAGTTAGCAGTATCTGGCTGGGATTTACCGGTTTGGTAAGGTAATCGGCAATTTTGTTTCCGATAGCCATGTCCATGATATTTTCCTCTTCGCTTTTCGTGATCATCACCACGGGTACAGACGGATCTATCTCTTTGATAAAGCCAAGGGTTTCAAGCCCGCTTTGGCCAGGCATGTTTTCATCGAGAAAGATGATGTCAAAACGTTGTTGTCGGCACATTTCCACTGCATCGGGGCCATTGGTGGCAGTCGAAACTTCGTAACCCTTTTCTTCGAGAAAAAGGACGTAGCCCCGTAGCAGGTCAATCTCATCGTCAGTCCACAGAATCTTGTCTTTAGTCATAACGTTAAATTGCAATGTTTTTTCATCTATTTGAGGGGAGTGTTCTGCGCCTGAATTCGGAGCAGACGATCGCGGTTGCCACAGCAACATTCAACGACTCGGATGTCTCTCCGCCATTGGCAAAAGAGGGTATTTCCAGCCGGTTGTCGATGTGGTCTGCAACTTTATCGGAAATGCCATTGCCTTCGTTGCCCATGACAATTATGGCATTGTCGGGCAAACTGGCACTGTATATCGAATCACCTCCAAGGAAAGCTCCGTAAACGGGAATTTTTGGTTGAATGTCACGGAGAAACTCGGGTAAATCGACAACATGAATCATTACACGTCCTAACGCTCCCATTGTGGCCTGAACGGTCTTCGGGCCAAACGCATCGGCAGTGTCGGCTGAACAGAAAATATGCCGTATTCCGAACCAGTCGGCCAGCCGGATAATAGTTCCGAGGTTTCCCGGATTTTGAATGCCGTCTAATGCCAGATAAAGATTGTTTTCCGAGAAGTCTGGTAGCTTGTTGTTTTGCGGTTTTTTCAAAACAGCAATTACACCCTGCGGCGTTTTTTGAGACGATGCCCTTTCAATTTCTTTGGGTGACGCATAAACGGTTTCGTCAATACGTCCATCGTATTTTTCAGTGTCTTCTTTTGGAAGGATAAGCAGTTGACAGTCGAAATATTGTAGCAACTCACGTACGCTTTTAGAACCTTCCGCCACGAAAAGACCGGAAGCATCCCGCTCCTTTTTTTGGGCAAGCGAACGAATGAATTTTATCTGGGAAGCGGATAACATAGATTTAGACAGCATTAGTTGATGGTCAAATATACGATGGATTTCGGAATGACCAACCGAAAGAGACGACCTCTTAACATTTTATAGAGTTCTGTCGGGTATTATGTGCTATCGGGCAAGCCACGATTCGGGGTTCAACAAAGTTTTGTCTTGCCACAGCATCATGTAAAGCTCTGTTTTACCGCCGTTTTCATCGTCGACAAAGATCTTTCCTATTCGTTGACGAGGAGAAACATGGTCGCCTACATTCACATAAATTGAGGTTAAGTTGGCATAGACCGTACGATAATTTCCATGACGGATGATGATGGCATTGTTGTTGCCCGGAATGGCAAATCGCTGAGTAACAACCCCGTCAAATACGGCTCGTGCATCGGAGTTACGCGGAGCCTGAATGTATATTCCTTTGTTGTTGGTAGTTACATGTTTGAGAACCGGGTGGGGCTGAATGCCGAAATGACCGCGGATGTAGCCTTTTTCTACCGGCCAGGGCAAGCGGCCTCTGTTTGCTGCAAAATTTCCGGAAACAAGCGCTTCCTCTTTTGTCATCATGTCCACGTAGGCAGATGTTGCCGGAAGTGCTGCCGGCACTGGTTTTGCGGTTTCTACCGGAGTCTGTACTTTTTCTTCTGTATCAACAGACTGTTTTGTTTTTTTGCCTTGTTTTTTCGCAGCACGTTCAGCTGCGGCTCTATCCGCTGCCGCCTTCTTGGCTGCTGCCGCTTCTCTTGCCTGTTGCTCTTTGCGACGAGCAGCCTCCCTGCGGGCTTCTTCACGGCGCATTTCCTCCAGAATAGCTCTCTCAATTCGCGCATTCAGGGCATTTGCCTGCCGTTGTTGCTTGGTAAGTTGGGCCTGTAATTCTTTGTTTTTCTTTTTTAATTCGCTGAGCGATTGGTTTTCTTTCGATTGTTCGCTTTGCAATTGCTTGCTTTCCTGTTCTTTCTGGCTTAGTGTTACAACTTTCGATTGCTTGGCCTGAACGATTTCGTTTTGTTTGTGAGTGATTGTTTCCTGGACTCCTAAAATTTCATAGGCCTGTTTTTTTCTGTAATCGCTACTCTCCTGAAGATAGCGCAAACGACGGTATGCCTGTCCAATGGACTCGGACGAGAATAAGAAAAGTAATTGTGAGTAGGAGCTTTTGCGGATTTGTGCTTCCTGAAGAAGTCGGGCGTAGTCCGCTCTTAATCGTGAAAGTCGTTGTGAAAGCCGCGTTTTTTCGGATTGCAAAGTGTCCATGTGCCTGTCTAAGGCATTAATCTGGAGGCTGAGATTCTCAATCAACACTTTTCGCGATGCAATAGTCTGACGTATGATGGCGAGTTTTGTTTCTGATGAAGCTGCTGATTTTTTAGTGTCAATAAGTAATTTATTGGTCATTTTCAGCTCTTCCTGCAATTTTGCTTTTTGAGCCTGCAAATCCTTGATCGATTGAGAAAAGGCAGGAAATAAAATTATTGCGAGCAATAGAAAAATGACAAAATTCCTTTTTGCGTACATCTGTCCGATTTTAGAATGGAAGAATTTGATCGAGCCCTACACGATTGTAGTCTGATAAATTAATTGCGTTGATATTTAACGGAGTGTTAAATGAAAGCTTGCTGTATGAAATGGTGAATCCGGCTTGTTTTTGGTTGTGAGATGCATCAATGGAACAGAGCGCCGGAAAAACAACTGTGTCAAACGTGCCAAAATCAGAGTAGCTGCAATTGAATTTAGCATCAGATGAGGTTTGTTCAAGTGTTGTTTTATCCAATTGATATTCTTTTGAAAACTGATAGTCAGCTTTCATGTCTTTATACAACGTCGTCCATTCATAACCGTTTTCATTAGGTTTCAGACTTGATGGTGTGGAGCTCTCGTCCGGT
>JAUZOL010000238.1 GCA_030706455.1 Bacteroidota bacterium | reverse complement strand
GCCGTTAGGCACGACACTATTACCAATTTATCTCCAATCGACCGATGCGAATGTGCGCTTCACTCCTTTTTTGTAATGGATGGCGGGATGTCCCATAATGACAAAAACACCTTCGCGGCTCGCGTAGCGGATACCGTGTTGCTCCCGAAAACGTTGGGCCGCTTTCCCATTCTGAATGAGCGGATGCACGGCTCCCAACATGCAAGTGCCCAGACCGAGGCTTTCGGCAGCGAGCATGGCATAGGTGGCCGCTACCAATGGATCGGCCGGATCACTATAAGGAGATCCGTAAAAGTAGAGCGCAACGGGCGCATCGTAATTGATCACGTTTTCGCCTTTTTGCATCCGTTCTGTGTATACTTTCAGACAAGGTTTGACAAATCCGCGAAACAGTTCGTCATTGGCTTTGCCCCAGAACGGGCGCATCAGAGCCAGAAACCAGCCCGAAGTGAGCCATTTCAGTCGTTCGAGATAGACAGCGAAATCGGCGGCAAAAGCATGAACTTTCTCTTTGGTGTCAAATACCAGTACATGCACGTCGGAGGGAGGCAATCCCATGGGAGCCGTTTGTGCAGCTTCGATCACCTGCTCAACCAATGCTTTGTCGACCGGAATATCTTTGAACTCGCGCATGCTGCGTCTTCGGGTTAACAGGCTTTGGAAAGAAGCAAAATCGCAGACCGTCTCTTTGGCGGGAAGATCGAAAAGATCTTCTTTACTCATGCAACGCCCTTCGATGGTGATGGCTTCCTGTGGACACACCATCATGCAATGCCCGCAGGCGATGCATCCGAACACGGCTGTGTCGGACAAACGGACTTTCTTGTCGACGATTTCCAGACTGAAATCTTTACACACACTGACGCACAGGCCGCAACCGGTGCAAAGACTTTCGTCGATTAGTACCGTGGCCTGTTCTTTGGTTCTGCTGGTTGGAATAGACATAATTGTGTTTTAGGGGTTGGTTGCCACTACACGCCTTTCGTCCCAAAAGGAATTTCAGTTCAATGCCGCGGTAACGTATTGATTGGTAATCAAACCGACTTTCTCAATTCACTTCTTTTGGTTGCTTTCTGGCTTTCCACTTCTTAATGCCCTTCCGTCCAAAATACCATAAAAGTGCAATAACAATGTAATAGGGCCAGATGGCGATCAGGAAGAGAACAAAATTGACCACAGCATCCCATCCGTCTCCCAGACTCTGACCGATTTTATGCCAGAAACTGTTGCTGTTAATGGCAGTCGCTTTCGAGGGGTTCTCAAGTTTTATGTAGATCTCGGAATAGGCAACCTGACGTTCCATTGTCTTGAGGTCCCACTCCTGTGATTCGATTTCCGATTGTACCTCTTCCAGTTTCTCCTGAATCTCTATCATGTCTTTCACCGCATTTGCCTTGCTGAGCAGTTGTGCATAACGTTCGGCTAGCCGTTTTTTGCCATTCAGCCTTACCGTTTGATCGACATATTGGCGAGTTACATCCTGCATACTAATATTGCGCGAAACCACCTTGAGACCCGAAGAATCGATCAGTTGCAGAAACTTCTCGAAATAGCCGGCTTCGATATTAAATTCCAGATGATAATAAGCCGGTGTGGAAGGATCATCCTTTTCCAGCCGTTCACTGGCAACGTAGCCTTTGCATCTTGTCAGAAAGCCATACAAAATCTTTTTGGTAGCTTCCAAATTTTCGCACGAAAGCCCCAGATCGCCTTTTTTAATCAGTTTTCGGTTTGTATTGGGTGTGGTTTTATTTTCGTTTGTTGCTTGGCCGTTGATATTCTCAGCCGGTGGCGGCGGTGGTGGCGGAGCATCCTTTGTTTTGGTTATTTCTGCCGTTATTTCGGGAACGCTTTTTTCTCCGTCTTCTCTGTGGCAGGCAGTCAGTGCAACTGCTATCGTTGTAATCAGAATGAGGCGCATGGTTTTCATTGGTCAATGTTTTTTAGGGTTAATTTATTGGTATTGTTTGTGTCGTCCCTACGGGACTCTGTTTGGTTTGTCAGTCGTTTCTATAAACCTGCCATCCCTAACGGGATTTTTTCCTTTTAGGATGTTGCCTTTCAGTGCCGTTAGGCACGTAAGGTTTATAGAACGAAATGCTTCGTCAGAAACCGGAGTGCCTTTAGGTACGACACATTTATTCGAAAAAATCGAACAGATATGCATCGTTATATTCTACGTCAAATTTACTCAATAACTCCAGATACTCGTCTCTAAATGTCCGCTGAGCATGATGCTGTTCCTGATTATTGATATATTTTATCACTTGATCGATTTGAGAATGAGAATAGGAAAAGGCGGCATAACCTGCTTGCCATGAAAAATGACCCAACACTAATTTGTTGTCATTAATCCATTTTGAAGAACTCGCTTTTACATTCTGAATCAGATCGGATATTGCCTGATGAGGTTTTAATCCGATAAAGACATGCAAATGATCGGAGGTTCCGTTGATGGCTAATAGCTTATGTCCGTTCTTCTGGATAATGCCTGTCGTATATTGATTCAGGCTTTCTTTCCATGACTTGTTAATAACGCGATCACGGCATTTGACGGCGTAAATGATGTGGATGTAAAGTTGTGTATAAGTATTGGGCATGGTATGAATGCTATGTGTCGTCCCTACGGGACTCTGTTTGTTTTGTTCCTGGTTGTTTCTATAAACCTGTCATCCCTGACGGGATTCTCCCTTTATCGGATGTTGCAGGTTTAGTGCCGATAGGCACGACGGGTTTATAGAAAAAGAAGTTATTCAGAAATCGGAGTGCCTTAGGTACGGCGTGTTTATGCTACACCATTTTCTTTGAAATCGATGACCTTTTTATCGTTCAGATCGATTTTAATTTGGAAGAAACAATTTCCTCCGTCTTCAACCTGAACCCACTCTTGTTTTCTATAGGAAAACTCAGATGGGTTGCAAAAGCAATTAATATATACAATTGTATGGCTGTGTTTATCCTTAACTGCAATATACTGTCTGCCGTATTTTTTTAGATCGATATAAAATTGATTTTTAAAAAATTGAATATGCTGATACTTTGGTGTGTTGTAGCGCTTTTTTAGACTGTCCAGTTTGGCCTTTCCTTTGATATTGTATTGATTAATGAATATTTTCAAAATACGCTCACATTCTGAGATTTCAGATTGGTTGAGTTGGAAGAGCTGATAGTCCTTCGGGAAAATCCAATTTTTCTTTTCCTGAGTATTGAATATGGTAATGTCGATCAATTGTTGGGGCGTTTTATTCACTTGACCGCTGAAAACAATTGGACATACTGCTGTCAAAAATATTGATATGTATAGAATCTTTCTCATCTTATTTTTTATCTCCCAAAGATCAATAATTTATTTCTAAATTACAACGATTTAAGTTAAATGTTTTCGATAATAGTAAAGTGTCAGCTGGCAATGTTCTGAAGTGCCTGTCGCTTTCAAAATATGCCCGTATCAAATTGTTTGCGTATTTTTGTAGTTCGAAAATCTGAGCACACGGATTACACCGATTTTATTATGAATCTGATCCGTGTTGCCGAAGGCATCCGTGTAATCCGTGTGCCCCGATTCCGATTCAATTGACACATTTTCAAATTAGCATATTGCCGCATTAGATGATATATCCTTCCAATTTTGAGCATAAAGTGGGGTTCGATACCGTTCGTAACCTGTTGCAGGAACGCTGCCTAAGCGCCATCGGGCGCGAAGAGGTGGAACTGACCGTCTTTTCTCCGATCTACAATGAGGTGGTGCGTCGCCTCGCTGAGACGCGCGAAATGATGGATATCATGATGGAGGAGTCTGATGCCTGGCCGGTGAGCTACTATTTCGATTTGCGCGAAATGCTATCGCGTTTGCGGGTGGAGGGAACTTTTCCGCAGGAGTCGGAACTGTTCGACCTGCAACGCTCGCTGAGTACCATTCGCGATCTGGTGCAGTTTTTTGCCCGTCGCGACGAGACCCGTTACGTGGCGTTGCGCGCTTGTGCCGAAGGTACCGCGCTCTTTCCCGAAGTGCTCAAGCGGCTCGATGCCTTACTCAATCCCCACGGATTGTTGAAAGACAATGCTTCGCCTGCATTGGCGCAGATCCGTCGTGATCTGTTTCAGGTACAGGGCAGCATTTCCCGTACCTTGCATTCTATTCTCAGAAAGGCGCAGTCCGAAGGTTTTGTTGAAAAAGATGCAGCTCCTTCGGTGCGTGACGGTCGTTTGGTGATTCCCGTTTCTCCTTCGTTCAAACGGAAATTACGGGGTATCGTGCACGACGAATCGGCCACCGGGAAGACGGTCTACATCGAACCTGCCGAGGTGGTGGAGGCCAATAACCGGGTGCGTGAATTGCAGTCGGACGAGCGGCGCGAGAAGATTCGCATCCTCACCGAGTTTGCCAATTACATCCGTCCCGATCTTGAAGAGTTGAAAGCCGCTTACCGCGTGTTGGGCATTTTCGATTTCATCCGTGCCAAAGCGCTTTTCGCACTCGATAACGGAGCCATTGTTCCCCGCATCGACAACGATTGTCGAGTGGAGTGGGAGCGTGCCGTTCATCCTCTGTTGCAACGTACTCTCAAGAAGGTGGGGAAATCCATCGTCCCGCTCGATATTACGTTGAACGAAAAACAACGCATCCTGCTGATTTCGGGACCGAATGCCGGAGGTAAATCGGTCTGCCTGAAGACGGTGGGGTTGCTGCAATACATGGTGCAGTGCGGCCTTCCGGTGCCGGTAAGTGATGCCAGCCGTTTTGGTATTTTTGACAAGCTTTTTATCGATATCGGCGATGAGCAGTCAATTGAGGACGACCTTTCTACCTACAGTTCGCACCTGTTGCATATGAAACATTTTATTCGCAACAGCAACGGAAAAACCCTTTTGCT
>JAUZOL010000237.1 GCA_030706455.1 Bacteroidota bacterium | reverse complement strand
TAAATCGTTGATGATGATTATTACGCCGGATATTCTGAAAAGCTTTAATGAATATAAGGTATGTCAGGCGGTAGAAACGGTTGCGTCTAATGAACACCTTAAATTATTGGAATATATAAGGGCTAAGGATTCGGAAGCTGCAGAGGCCACTATGAGGCTTCACCTTAATAATGTGATGGTATTTGCTTCGTCATTGAAAAAGTAATAAAAACGATAATAGAAACCGACTATAATGAAGAGTTCAAAATTTATAATAGAACAAGAGCTTGCATGGGAGCCAGCCGGCGAAGGCGTGGTACGTCAAATATTAGGCTATGATGGCCAGTTGATGCAGGTAAAAGTGGCTTTTAAAACAGGAGCCATTGGTTATTCACACCAACATTTCCATTCTCAAAGTAGTATGGTTGTGAGTGGCCGCTTTGAAGTGACGGTAGGCGGAGAATCAAAAATTCTGGTGGCAGGCGATGGCTTTTATGTGGAACCAAATGTTGTCCACGGTGTTGTGTGCCTTGAAGAAGGCATTCTGATTGACGGATTCAGTCCTGCCCGTCTTGACTTTCTCAAAGAAAAATAAAACTTTCCAAAGGCTTTCTGCTGTTTATTGCATGCTTTCTTTTGTAAAGCAAAGCGGCAGAAGGTCTTTGATGCTTTCTACAAAATAAATTCCTTTCTTTCCGTAGAGTAAAACCTGTAATGGTTGTCCGAAACGGCTTTCATTTTCGAGCAAAGCCTGACGACATGCCCCACAGGGAGCTACCGGATCTTCCAAATAATCATCGTTTGTATATGCAGCTATGGCAATGGCTTTGATAGGAACATCAGGGCGCTGTGCATTGGCATAAAACATCGTGGTTCTTTCAGCGCATAATCCCGACGGATAAGCTGCATTTTCCTGATTGCTGCCTGCAAATATCTCACCGTTCTCCATTAATACAGCCGCACCTACCGCAAAATGAGAGTAGGGAGAGTATGACTTCCCGGTTTGCTCTTTGGCCAGGGTTACTATTTTCTGATAATCGGGTGCCAGTTCGTCAAACTGATAGAGTTGAACCTGAGTAACGATGGTTTGTTTTTCCATTGGAGCTATTATAATTTTTGTTCAATTACGTTTACAATGTCATTCGCAACCTCTTTTTTGTCTTTAAGAGGATATTCTGTCTTATCGCCGTTTTTATCGATGATCGTAATTTGATTGGTGTTGTACTGAAATCCTGCTTGCGGAGTGCGCAACGAATTCAATACAATCATGTCAAAATTCTTTCTTTTAAGTTTCGATAAGGCGTTTTCTTCTTCGTTGTTTGTCTCCAGTGCGAATCCGACCAATAACTGGTTATCTCGTTTTACCGTTCCCAGTGATGCGGCTATGTCGCGTGTGGGTTTGAGGTTGAGAACTAAATCGTCCTTGCCTCTTTTGAGCTTTTGATCAGCTTTGGCCTCCGGTGTAAAGTCGGCCACTGCTGCACAGAGAATGGCTATGTCGGTGTCAGCGAAATGACTTGACGCAGCCTGATACATCTCTTCTGCGCTTTCGACGTCGATGCGTTCTATATTCGGATGATCGATCGTGAGACTCACCGGTCCGGCGATAAGAGTTACTTTTGCTCCTCTTTCGGCGCATGTTTGTGCCAGGGCAAATCCCATTTTTCCGGAAGAGTAGTTGCCTATGAAACGTACAGGATCTATCTTTTCATATGTAGGCCCGGCGGTGATCATTACCTTCTTTCCGGAAAGAGATGCTGTCTCTGCAAAATAGCTGTTCAGATAACGTACGATATCTTCCGGTTCGGCCATCCTTCCTTTGCCTTCCAGTCCACTTGCCAGTTCTCCGGTGCCGGCGTCAATAATATGGTTGCCATAGCTTAGCAGGGTGCCGATATTTTTCTGCGTGGCCGGATGCTGAAACATGTCGAGATCCATTGCCGGAGCAACAAATACCGGGCATTTGGCCGAAAAATAAGTGGTCATCAATAAGTTATCCGCAATCCCGTTGGCCATCTTGCCCAGCGTGTTCGCCGTTGCCGGTGCAATGACGTATGCGTCGGCCCATAATCCTAAGTTGACATGGCTGTTCCAGTTGCCGTTTGTCGGGTCAAAAAAATCGACAAGAATCGGATTCTTTGCCAGAGTTGCTAATGTCAGGGGAGTAATGAACTCTTTTGCCAAAGGTGTCATCACAATTTTGACGTTTGCACCTTCTTTTACCAGAAGACGGGTCAACATAGCCGACTTGTATGCGGCAATGCTGCCGGTAATCCCAAGTATAATATTTTTCCCTCGAAGCATGATGCCGGAATTAAATTGAGTAAAGGATGGGTGTTTAAGTGCCGTTTAAAGACACTTTTTGCCGATCCGTTTGTGACGAACCGGCAAAATTATAGTTTATCGTTTCAGAAAAACTTACTTAATAGCTTTGCGGTGGAACAGTTTGTTGTCTACGTATTCCTGTGCTGCAATTAAAGTAGGTTTAGGCAGTCTTTCGTAGAAACGCGACAATTCGATTTGTTCGCGGTTTTCGAATACTTCTTCCAGGCTGTCTGCTACGGAGGTGAATTCTTTCAGTTTTTGATCCAGTTCGTCACGAATCAATAAGCTGATTTGGTTTGCTCTTTTGCCAATAACATTGACAGTCTCGTACACATTACCTGTTGGCTCACACATGCTGTTCATGTCACGGGTAATGGTTGAAAGAGGCGCTTTTGTTTTTCTAAAGTCCATAGTTATTTTTCTTTTACGTAATTCTTTGCTTCTTTGAGGAAGGATTGAGCTTCCTTGATATATTTGCCGTTCGGAAATTCGTTGATGTAGCTGTAGCATTCATCAATTACATCACGATAACGGTCGGCTTTCTTTTCTTCAAAACTTTCAACAGCCTGTGCATGTTTTGATTTCATTACAAGGGCTGTGAGATCATCGCGATATTTAGTCTCGGTGTATGTTTTCAAAGCGTTGTTTGCTGTGATGACAGCAGATGCGTAACAGTTTCTTCCCAGATAATTGCCCAGATTATAATATGTTTTTGCATTCAAAAATGCTTTGTACGCCAGTTTGTCTTTTAATTCTGTCAGGTATTCGTATGCCTGTTTTGCTCGTTCGCTTTGCGGATAGCTTTCTACAAAGTTTGAAAAAGCAATAATGGCGTCGTTTGTGCTTGACTGGTCGAGACGGGCATCCGGTGAATCCAGATAGGATGAATATCCAATCATGAAATAGCTTTCTTCTGCGTATTTGCCTCTTGGAAAGCTTTTTATATAACCTTTGAAGTTCTCTCCGGCGCTATAAAAATCTTTTTGTCCTGCGTACGACTTAGCCAGATAATACATCACATCTTCCGAGCGGTCTGTCCCTTTGTAATAGGTCGAAATGTCTTCGAATAATTGTGCTGCGTGATTGTAATCCTTTTTGTCGTAGAAAGCTTTTGCTTCATTGTACTTTAACTCGTTGTCGTTGCTTTTTAGTAATTTCTGAAATTGACTGCAAGAAGTTAAAAATGAGACAGTGATCAGTAGTAAAAGCGATAGTTTTTTCATTGATTGATGTTGTTTCATTTAAAGGGCGAATAGCTCATTTCATGTGTTTGGAACTTTGTTTTTTTAAGGTCACATGAAACTTGCTATAATGTTAATTCCCTGTTGTAGAAAACGTTATTCATAGCTCGTTTCAATTGCCGATTTGTTTCGGTGTGTTCAATGTAAAAACGAATACAGCACAATCCTAAAATGACCTGCAAAGGTAGTGAAATTACGGTAAATAACGAAAAAATAATTTCGATAATTTTTTGGATAATTCCTTTGTCAGCTCATTCTCTGTTTTGTTTGATAACCTTTGCTGCAAAGATAGGCGGAAATTGGAATTGACCAACTATTCAAAATGTTTGTCGTTTGTGGTGAATAATGCAGTTTCTCTGCATCGTGTTGATATACTGGAATTTGATTCACGGGAAGGTTGAATGTGGTATGAGTGAATGATTATTAAAGTTTCTGATAAAAAATTAGCGCACGGAATCTTTATGGTAGGATTGCAAGTGGAGAAGTCTGCGGGTTGTTGGTTGAAGATATAGTTTGTACCTTTGTGCGCCTAATTATAATTGATGCTATTTAAGTGAAAATTACACTCTTACTGGTGGGGAAAACCACGGAA
The DNA here is from genome assembly GCA_030706455.1 of Bacteroidota bacterium. Lineage (GTDB taxonomy): Bacteria > Bacteroidota > Bacteroidia > Bacteroidales > Paludibacteraceae > Microbacter. The sequence goes on along the minus strand of JAUZOL010000237.1, from coordinate 844 downwards.
AGCTACTTGAATCAGGCAGTTGAAGAATATCTTAAACGCCTTAAGCGCTACATTTCGTTTGAGGTGTCGGTTATACCTGAACTGAAAAATGCTAAAAATCTGTCTTTCGACCAGCAAAAGGAAAAGGAAGGAGTGGCAATCTTGAATGCATTGGATAGCTCGGATGAAGTTATTTTGCTGGATGAAAAAGGTTCTCAATACAGTTCGGTGGAATTTGCTTCGCTGTTGGAGAAGAAAGGACTTGCTTCTGTTAAGCGTCTGGTTTTTGTTGTGGGTGGCCCTTATGGCTTCTCCGGCGATGTGTATGCGCGCGCAAACGGGAAACTGTCGCTTTCGCGAATGACTTTTTCGCACCAGATGATCCGGCTTTTGTTTGTCGAGCAGGTATACCGGGCAATGACCATTATAAAAGGGGAGCCATACCATCACGAGTAATTTGCCTGACAAAACTGCATTTTTGGGGGGTGCAGGCTGACAAAATGGAGCCTTAAATGTTTTTGGTAGACTTTTTGTTGTAGAGAATGATGGATACGTCTGTTTAAAAACGAATAAATAAATACAATATAGGAACTATGACTCAGGAGAAGAAATCAGAGGAAATTGTAGAAAAAGAAGTTCAGAATCAGGAAAACGCGACTCAGGAAAGTGAAGTTTCCGACGAAACCACGGTGAAAAATGAGGTTAATGAATGGGAATCGAAATATAATCAGTTGAATGATTCTCATTTGCGACTGATGGCAGAGTTTGATAATTACAGAAAGCGGACTTTGCGCGAAAAATCTGAACTGATAAAATCGGCAGGTGAATCGGTTTTGGTAAACCTGTTGCCATTGGCAGATGATTT
>JAUZOL010000236.1 GCA_030706455.1 Bacteroidota bacterium | reverse complement strand
CGGTTTTGTAAACATCCGGCAATGGCAATCCACGATATGATAGTGAATATTCCCAAAAGTACGATCAGTGCGATATTTGAGGTCCAGTATTCAAAATGGAAGATAATATTGCTCATGAAATAGTCTGTCTGACTATTCAATTTTCCAATGAAGAAACTGATTCCGAAAACCAATGCTGCAGGTGCCAGTAATCCGAGCATTGTGGAAAGAAATACCCGGATATTCATGTTATTTACAATGTGTAATGTGATGAATATGATAGGTATAAGGAATATAAAATCGAAACAATAGAAGTATCCTAATGAAAGGAACATACCGGCATTAAAAGCTTCCCTGATTGGAATATTTTTATGAAAGGCGGAGAATATCTGCCATAAACACATTAGCAGCAAGAATGCAGCAATGAGGGCATTTGTGAGATAATGAAAAGGAGGATAAGACCCTGATAATAAGATGAAAAATAAAAATGGAAGAAACGTGCGCTGCTGTAAGAAAGTATATGTTTCCAACAGACGGAATAAAAGATATGCTACACCCAGACTCAATAGAAGTCCAATCCAGACAGAATATTGAGGCAACAGCGAAATATTGAAAAGATGGAGTAGGGGAGTGCTCTCGGCAGGTAGAATAAATTCTTTAATCCATAGCAATCCGGCAACTACAAAGGAAAGTGTAAAATTTACAATGTTCGGGTGAATCAATTCTTTAAAACGAACGCTCATAGTCAGGTAGTTAAAATGTAGGGCAAAGCCGTAACTTTGCCCTAAACTGTTTCTTATTTTAATCCTTTGCTTTTCAAAAGTGCATCGGAAGTCGGCTCATGGCCACGGAATTTTACGTAGAATTTCATTGGATCATCGCTGTTACCGCGTTCCAGTATGTTTTTGCGGAACGATGTAGCGGTGGCAGGATCAAAAATACCTTTTTCCTTGAATAACTCGAATGCATCTTTTTCGAATACCGATGCCCATTGATAGCTGTAGTAACCGGCTGAATATCCGTCATTAAAGATATGTTTGAAGTATGTTGAACGGTAGCGGGGCAAAATTTCCGGAATTAATCCGATTTTGTCCATTTGTTCTTTTTCAAACTTGTCAACGTCAATGCCATCTACGCTGGTAAGTTCGTGCCATTTCATATCGAGAATAGAGGCTGCAACCAGTTCTGTCATTTCAAAACCCTGATTGAAATAGGTAGAATTCTGTATCTTTTTCATTAAAGATTCAGGCATCAATTCGCCTGTTTTATAATGAAATGCATACATTTTCATCACTTCCGGCTGGAAAGCAAAGTTTTCCATGAATTGAGAAGGACATTCTACAAAATCGCGGGGCACACTGGTTCCGCTGACACTGGGATATGTACATTGAGATAAAAGACCGTGTAAAGCATGTCCGAATTCGTGGAAGAGAGTTCCTACATCATCCATGCTTAAGAGCGATGGTGAAGTTGCTGTAGGTTTGGCAAGGTTACCAACATTTACAATTACAGGGCGTACCATGATCCCTTTTTCAATGTATTGATCGCGGATATTGTTCATCCAGGCACCTACAGTTTTACTTGCGCGGGGGAAGTAATCGGTGTAAAGAATGCCGATAAGTTTTCCATCTGCATCTGAAACTTTAAAAGCTTCAACATCAGGATGATAAACAGGAACGTTTTTGAGTTTTTCGAAATTGATGCCATATAAACGGTGGGCAACCTCAAACACGCCTTTACGAACGTTCTCAAGTTTGAAATACGGTTTCAGTTCATCTTCGTTCAGGTCATATTTAGCTTTGCGTACTTTTTCTGCATAATACCACCAATCCCACATTGCCAGTTTGAAACCTCCGTTTTCACTATCGATAATTGACTGCATCTCTTTCACTTCGTCTTTTGCTTTGGCAACAGCCGGAGTCCATATGGACTGCAGAAGCGCATCAACTCTTGCAGGAGTTTTAGCCATTGTATTGTCCAATATGTAATCGGCCGAAGTTTTGAATCCAAGCAAATTAGCCAGAGCGATGCGGTTTTTCATAATGTCCAGAATAACCTGCTTGTTATCTGTTGCATTTCCGTAATCACCTCTCATCCAATAGCCTTTGTACAATTTTTCGCGAAGATCGCGACGGGTGCTGTATGTTAGAAATGGAATCCAGCTTGTTTTTTGAGCAGTGAAAATCCATTTTCCGGGCATGTTGGCTGCTTTGGCATCTTCTGCGGCAGCCGCTTTCACGCTTTCAGGCAAGCCGGCAAGATCTTCTTCTTTATCAAGAACCATTTTAAAACTGTTTGTTTCAGCCAGAAGATTATTTCCGAACTTTAATTGCAACATAGCCAGGTTTTTGTTTATTTCCCTTAGCTCTTTCTTTTGTTGGTCATTCAGTGCAGCCCCGTTGTGAATGAATTTTTTGTATTGCTCTTCAATAACACGTCGTTGTTCGGCTGTCAGGCGAATTTGCGAACGATTTTTGTATAAAGTTTCAACGCGTTTGAATAGTTTTTCATTCAACAGAATATTGTCCGAATGCTCTGTAAGCATGGGGGTTACTTTTTCAGCAATTGCCTGCATTTCAGCATTGTGCATCGATTCTTCAAGGTTGAAAAATACCATGGAAACTTTTGTCAGGAGTTTGCCGGAATATTCCATTGCGGCCATTGTGTTGGCAAAGGTTGCCGGTGCAGGATTGTTGGCAATGACATCTATTTCTTTTTGATGCTGTTTAATACCTTCTATGAAGGCAGGAAGATAATGTTCTGTTTTAATTTTATCGAACGGCGGAACGCCGAATGCTGTTTTGTAAGGGGTGAAGAAAGGATTGGTTTCTCCTTTTAATACGCTGGATGTAAGCATAATAAGAGAAATTAATGTTAGAAATAATTTTTTCATCGGTTGCTTTGTTTATATCTGAAAATCAGTAAATTGGATTTATTGATAAGGAATAAATTTATCTAAAATATTGATTATTTGCAGTTTATCTTCTTCTATCTGTTTTCTTAATGTTTCAAGATCCGGAAATCTTTTTTCGTCTCTCACTTTTTTGATTATCTCAAGAGTAATATGTTCTCCATAAATATCCTGATCGAAATCTATAATATTTACTTCAATAGTAGCTCTCTGATTTTCAGGGATTAATGTAGGACGAAGCCCAATGTTTAGCATACCTTTGTAGTGGTCATCATCAATTTGTACCCAGCAGGCATAAACACCCAGTTGGGGTATCTTTTTTTCTGTATTTGATACGTGTATATTGGCAGTCGGAAAACCGATGGTTCTCCCAATCTGTTGACCTGCAACTACTTTACCATCAATCTTGTATGTGGAACCCATTAATTGATTGGCAATTGCAATATCGCCTTCATCAATCAGCCGTCTTATTTCGGAAGAACTTATTTGTTTTCCTTTATAAGAAAACTCTTCGGCTTTTTGAACAAGCAACCCGACTTCGTGACCGTAAATCACATACTGTTCAAATCCATCGACACGGCCTTTACCGATTCTGTTATCGTAACCTGTCAGAAGCACTTTTACATGCAAGGTATCATGCAAAAGATTTTTGATGAACTCTTCAGCCGTTAAATTCTGAATGTCGGGAGTAAAATCGAGAAGAATGCAATAGTCAAGACCGGTTTGAGCCAGCAGAGCCATTTTTTCTTCACAAGTAGTCAGAAGTTCCGGAACGAAATCGCTGTGCAGCGCTTTTCGGGGATGTTCGCGAAAAGTCAGTACTGCAGTTTTGAGTCCTTTTTCGGACGCTACCTTTTTCAGGTTTTCAATTAAGAACCGGTGACCGCGGTGAACACCATCAAAAAAACCAACCGTGATGGCCAGTTGTTCTTCCGGAGCATTTTGTATGTTAGTTATTATTTGCACGTAGTAAAGTTTGGTTTGATAAACGGCGCAAAGTTACGAAATGGAAGTGCAATAACAAATGGCGTTCATTATCTTTTATTGATTTGAATTTTCGATTCGATTATCCGAAGCTGAATTATAAATGGTGCTTCAACAGTGTCAGAATTGAATATTTGCCTGGCAAATACCCGTCGCAAATTAAATATTCAATTCTCAGAGGCTCAAATCAGGATGAAAATGCTTATAAATAATTGAAGCTCTTTTGCTTCCTACAATTTCGGCTATTTCATCATTTGATGCCAATCTAAGTCGTTTTACGCTTTTAAAATGAGTCAGCAACTCTTTTTTGCTTTTTTCTCCAATTCCGGCTATCGAATCCAGTTCCGAGCTCACCTGAGCTTTGCTTCTCCTGTTTCGGTGATGAGTGATTCCGAATCGGTGAGCTTCATCTCGAAGTTGCTGAATTAATTTCAGGCTTTCTGAATTTTTGTCCAGGTAAAGCGGAATAGGATCTTCAGGGAAATAGATTTCTTCCAAACGTTTTGCAATGCCGATTACGGTAATCCGTGCCGAGATGTCTAATTGACGAAGAGCGCTCATCGCCATTCCAAGCTGACCTTTGCCTCCATCGATCACCACCAGTTGGGGTAGGGGAGTGCCTTCATCAAGCATCCTGCGATAGCGGCGGTATACTACCTCTTCCATCGACGCAAAATCGTTAGGGCCTTCAACCGTTTTGATATTGAAATGGCGATAGTCTTTTTTGGCAGGCTTGGCTTTTTTGAAAACGACACAGGCAGCTACCGGATTTGTTCCCTGAATGTTTGAATTATCGAAGCATTCGATGTGCATCGGTAAATTGCTCATTTTAAGATCTTTTTGCAAAGTATTCAGAATTCGCATCATTCGGTGGTCCGGATTGAGCTTTTCTGCCTGCTTCAATTTTTCAAGTTTATACTCCCTTACATTTTGCATGGAAAGATCGAGCAACTTCTTTTTATCTCCACGCGAAGGAATTGAAAACGTTACGTTAGCTAATTCCAGATCGGGAAGAAATGGTACGAGCAATTGTTTTGTCTTACTCTTTAGCTTTGTCCTTAACTCAACGATGGCCATTGCCAGAATTTCTTCTCTGGGCTCATCCAACCGTTTCGTGTACTCAAT
>JAUZOL010000235.1 GCA_030706455.1 Bacteroidota bacterium | reverse complement strand
TTGGTTAGTTTTGGGTGGCTGTGGTAGCGCTGTTCTGGCCGCCGCATTTCCAAACGTTGGTATTGGCCTTTTGGGAGTAGCCTTGGCGTTCGGGTTAACCGTTCTGACTATTGCCTATTCTTTGGGGCACATCTCCGGAGCTCATCTTAATCCTGCAGTATCTTTTGGATTATGGATTGGAGGTCGTTTTAGCGGCAAAGAGTTGATACCTTATATTGCAGCTCAAATAACAGGTGCCATCCTTGCTGCTACAGTTCTTTTTGTGATTGCCACAGGTAACGGTAGCGAAATTGGCAATTTTGCAGCCAACGGTTACGGAGAACACTCACCGGGAGGGTACAGCATGATAGCGGCTCTTGTTTGTGAGTTTGTAATGACATTTATGTTCCTTATTGTCATTCTGGGAGCTACAGACCACAGGGCTCCAAAAGGATTTGCCGGCATTGCAATTGGTTTGGCTCTTACGCTCATCCATCTTATCAGCATCCCTGTCACAAATACATCTGTGAACCCGGCCAGAAGCATTAGCCAGGCTCTTTTTGTCGGCGATTGGGCAATCGGTCAATTATGGCTATTTATCGTAGCTCCGATAGCAGGCGCTGCTGCAGCCGGATTACTCTATAAATTCTTTTTCAGCGAAAAATAATTTCCAATATTTGCCAATGACAAAGGCTTTCCAATTGAACTGTTTCAAACTGGAAAGCCTTTATTATTTTTACGAATAGTCTTTCTAAAAAGAGTGTCGGTAATTAGAACGAGCGTATTGGGGCTATTCCTTCGATTTCTGCCCTAAATAGCCTCCATGGTGACGCTTGTTATAGTCGGCACGCGTAAAGCCTATTTTTCGCATCGTACCCACCACCAGCACATCTCCAATTACAGTCATCACTGTAGTCGACGTTGTGGGAGAAAGTCCTAAAGCACAAACCTCTTCAGGATTACCCGTCAAAAGAAGAGCATCCGCAATTTCGGCAAGCGGAGATTCCGGATTACTTGTGATGATAATAAAAGGAATTTGGGAATACAAGTTTCTGGCAAGAGTCACCAGTTCCAGAATTTCCCGGGTTTTACCTGAATTGGAAATCAGTAACATCACGTCATTTGTCTGCAAAACGCCCAAATCTCCATGCTGAGCTTCGCTCGGATGCAGAAAAACGGACGGAGTTCCCGTTGAACTAAATGTCGTAGCGATATTCAAGGCAATTTGACCTGCCTTTCCCATCCCGCTTGTTACCAGTTTACCCTTATGTTCATGAACGTGTTTGCAAATAAGATTGATCGCATCGTTATAACTTTCTCCTACAGGTATATTCAAAACTGCATCCGCTTCCTGACGGAGCACTTGCTTCATTTCTTCAAGATACATTGTTGTGTGCGTGTGTAATTTTTTGGTATTGATCGTAAAATCGCCACCCTCCAAATCATTATTTAGTTTTATTCTTTTGATATATTCTTACCCAATCCACATCCAGCGTTCCGGTACCATCCTGGTATTTATCAACCACTGATGCGAAAAGAGGGAAAAGAGGCATATAGGGAACTCCTTTGCGTGTACGGAAAACTTCAATATTGTTCACGCTCCAAATCAGCTCTTCAGAAGTCCACTCCAGTCTGTAAATATAAAAATCCGAAGGAGAGATACCCTTAATGATTTCTGTCTGAATTCCATCTTTCCAGGCGTTTCCTACCGAAATATGTTTGCAGTCAAAATGGAAAATATTAATTTGAGGCAACTTATTTTCACTGACAAGGCTAAACACATGAGTTATGTCGCCATCCCGGATTCTCAATTTCACTTCTACAATCCCTTCCGTGAACTGAAACGATTCACCGGCATTGATCACATCCGAAGTGTACTCAAAATCGTGAAAAATAAAGCCCAACTGATCATCCCACGCCCTTGCTCTTGTTTTTTCCTTCAAGGTTTCGATAACCATGCATCCGTTGGCAACGCTCACATTTTTACCGCCATTGTTCGCTTGTTTATGCTGTGTCAGAGAATAATCCTGAATGAGGGCAGGATCGCTGAAATAATAACCATAATCCCATATTTTACGATCAAGAGCCACGCCATTAAATTCGTCATTAAAAACCATCTTCCAGTTATAATGAAACGCGAATGATGCAGTATCTGTTTTCTGATAAAATACGATATCCGTATGCTGTGAAAGCTGTCTGAATTTTTGTTCCTGTTTGTACGCTTCTGTTTTTTCCCAGCGGTGAGGATCAGACCAAAATTCTTTGAAACGAATAAACTCTTCACTGGAAACAACGCCTTTCAACCGTTCATATTCCTTCACGACGTAAGAATCATGAAAGCGGGTATAAAGCTTGTAATCTTTCGATTTTTCATACGCCCGGAACTTTCTGAGAATTTCCGATTTCTTCAGTTCAATTTTATTGCCTATAAATTCATACTGAGGAGTTTCCTTAAAATCAAGAAATTCGGCCAACTCTTTTGAAGAGGCTATTGTGTAGTAATGATGGAGTTTCCAGTTTTTCTCCAATTTATGAAATTTCCGCCAATTCCGATACTCTTCTGTATCCTTGAATTTACGGTTAATCAGTACTTTCTTATTTTCTTTGAATGCTGCAGACTTCACCTCCTTGCGCAATGTTTTATATTCCTGCAACAATTCGGAGTTTTCAATAGCAACATAGCGCTCATAAGTACGAAGCAGTTCATCTTTCTCTTTTTCAAAGACTTCTGTACTTTTGAGTTTTCTAAAAATAATTTTACCAAACAGATTCATATACTCGTTGAATTAGTTTCCTGTTATGTGTGTGCGTCCCCGTCTGTTCCGGCAGCTTCAAATACAATTTGGCAATTCTTCATCAGCTTCTTATATCCCAGCCGGGTTAACGAGCTCTTGGAGAACTTCCTTTTGAATTCGGGTTTTTCTAGTGATAACCAATCCTGATCAGACATCAGCAGCATACTTCTATCGACTTTCCAAATTGGAGCTGTATAAGCCGATGCCTTCCGGTTCCAGGGGCAAACCTCCTGACATCTGTCGCATCCGGCAACATATCCGCTCAGTTTTTGCTGATATTGCTGTGGTATTTCGTCTTTCAGTTCTACCGTAAGGTACGAAATACATTGTTCGGCTTTAAGAAATCCTTGCGACTGAATAGCCTGCGTGGGACAGGATGTAACACAACGCCCACAAAAACCGCAATCGCCTTCAATCGGATGGTCATATTCCAGCTCAAGGTCAAGAATCAGTTCACCAATAAAACAAAAAGAACCGAATTCGGGATGAATAAGACAATGGTTCAGTCCAATCCAACCCAGACCGGCTTCATGTGCCCATCTTCTTTCAAACACCGGAGCCGAATCACAAAAAGCTCTTCCTTCCACCGGAGCGATCTCTTCAGCTATAAAACGTAAGAGTTCCCCTAAAAATTGCTTTACAACAAAATGATAGTCATCTCCATGTGCATAACGAGCTATTTTCAGACTTTCAGACTGCTGAGAAAAAGAAGTCGCATAATTCAGCAGAACAACGACAACAGACTTTGCACCCGGGACTAATACCGATGGATCGTTCCTCAGGTCGGCATGATTTGCCAGATAATCCATTTTACCGTTATGACCCGCGGCTAACCACTTCTGAAGGCATTTTGAATCCTCCGGCAAAGGATGAAGCCGGGCTATACCACAAGCTGAGAATCCCAATTGAAGCGCTTTGTCTTTAATCAGAGCAGCTGCAACACGAGGATCATATTGCTTTGCTCCCCTAGCCATTACACTGCTTATTCGACTGCCTTTTGAATATCGGCAACTGTAGGATTACGTTTCACAACAGCTCCCTCTTTGTTGATAAGGAAACGGGTTGGCAAGTCGGTTACGTTATAAGTAGACACCGCCGCCGGTGTTCCGTTTGTGCCATGAACACAGATCCATGGCAAATTCTGTGATGCCTGACGCCAAAAATCAATATCCGGATCAAGAGAGATCTGATAAATTTCCAATCCCTTTGAATGATATTTGTTGTAGAGATCTCTCAGCGCCAAAATATACTCCGAACCACGTTCTACCTGATAAATAGTAAAGTCCAGAATAACTGTTTTACCTTTCAAATCAGACAGCTTGGCAACCTGACCTCTATTGGTCGTCATTTCAACGTCAATCATGTCGGTTTTGGCTGATTGCATCATTTTGCTCAGCGTTTGCTGATTGCGTGCCTGACGGTCGGCTACTATTGCCTGCATCACAAAGTTGTACAGACTAAGCGTTCTTTCCGCCTTGGGGTGAAATGTATAAAATGCAGTTGCTACAGCAGCACAATAACGGCGATCTTCTTTATCATAAGGTGTAAAAAGGTTATATCCGTTCACTTGTTGAAATATTGCATAATATGCAGCTGGTGAAAGAGGATTTTGCAAAACAATTTTCTTTGCAAGTTTTTTATGCTGATTTATTGCAGAGTCTAATTCAGCAGTTATTTGAGCTTCGTTCTGGGGGGTGCGTTGTTTCAAGAGCGATGTGACTTTATTTTGAAGAGCAATCAGAGAAAATCTTAGTTCTTTTATAGTTGCTGAAGCAAGCGATCCCTCGATGGAATATTGCGATGCCATTGTTTTCGCAGAAGCTTTTACTGAGATATGTTCACAAGAATCAATGGCAAAAAGGATATCGGAATTTTTGATGCGCAAGCGGTAAAATTCGGGAGCATCAGGACGACCAGCCTTAAAAGAAAAAGATCCGTCGGACTTCAACACACATGAATCGACAACAGATGTCTTCAAAAGGCCATCTTTCTCAAGGTATAAAACAGAACCAGAAGCATCACTGATACTTCCTTCAACTTTGAAGTGTTTTTTATCGGAACAAGAGGACAGACACAAGACCAGGCTTACGAAAGACAAGAGGAAAAGATTAGTTTTTCTCATAATGAAGATAGAATGATAGTTAGATTTACTGGCTGTAAAGATAAAAAAAAAGTCCGTTAAAAAACGGACTTTAATTTTTTTCGCTATTGCAAAATTATTTTGCAGGAGT
>JAUZOL010000234.1 GCA_030706455.1 Bacteroidota bacterium | reverse complement strand
TAAGTGGCAGTATGATAAGCCCCGAAACCCTCTTTACCTTCTGCCTTAACAGTGGCAGTTACCTTGACGGAAGCATTATCCACTACCTCCGCTTTGAAATCGACCAGAGAGTACTGAAGCGCATTCACTCCGAATTTCTCCCACTGACGGAATGCCCAGTCATCATCGGTACGGTGAGCTGCGCGCCAGAAGTGCAGTTTGGGTGCACCATCGGCAGCCAACAGGTCGGTTCCATTTTTAGTGAGCTGGCTCATAAAGCCCGTTTTCTTATCAAACACGACAGAAAAACCGGCTCCTGAAACAGTTGCAACATCTTTTGTTTGAACCAGTTTTACAGGTTGTGTCGCCTTTGTATCTACTACAGGAAGCGTATTGACCGGAAGCTTAAACTGAGCAGAAGCTACTTCAAAACCTTTGTCGGCCCAAAGCGTTTTTTCTTTTTGTTTGTACGAAATACGGAGGAAGTATTCAGCACCGGCTTTCGGATGTTCTATTTTGTATGGAATCATGGCCTGAAAAACTCCTTTGCTCCAGGTAGGACGCATTTTCACCTGCCCGTTGTCATTTTCCTGTCCGTTTTCAGTCAGGCTCCAGGTTGCATCAAATCCATTCAGAGAAATAAACTGGTATTTGTTTTTTATACGAATCTCTCCCGTAGCAGCATCGCTCAGTTCCGTATCGATCCACTGGAAAGCTTTCTTCATTTCCGGATAATGCGGTTTTACTTTGGGCCCTTCGGTAGTACGATCGAATGACACCACTCCTTTGTGAATGAAATAATGATCGTTAGGAGCTTCACCAAAACCGCCGCCATAGGCTAATATCGGATGCTTGGGGTCGCGCTTATTCCACAATGCCTGATCCTGGAACTCCCAAATGGCACCTCCCAGAATTTCGGGATTCTCATCAAACGCCTTGGAGTATTCGTCAAGAGAACCCATTGAGTTGAACATGGCGTGAACAAATTCGCAGATATACAAAGGTTTCGTTAACCCCCAGTTTTTAACCATATCGACATAATCGGCAGCTGTACCATACATTCTGCCATCGAAATCGGCAGGATTATTTTTACCTGTTCCAAAACGTTCGTAGTGCACAAAACGCGAAGGATCAAGACTTTTTACCGTATTCAAGGCTGCAACGAAATTGGAACCGACCCGGCCACATTCATTTCCGAGCGACCAGATGATTACCGACGGATGATTTTTAAAGTTCTCAACATTGGCAACATTGCGGTCAATAATGGCAGCTTTCATGGTCGGTTCTTCATCGAAACGGCCATCGTATCCGTGGCTTTCACAATTGGCTTCGGCCACCAACCAGATTCCCCACTCGTCGCACAACTCGTACCAACGGGGATTATCGGAATAATGGCTGGTACGTACGTGATTGCAATTGCCCTGTTTGATTACTTCGAGGTCACGAATCATCTGCTCTTCGGTAACGGCGTGTCCCACGTCAGACCAGTGTTCGTGACGGTTCACGCCTTTCAGTTTGATGGGTACGCCATTCACCGTAAATACACGGCCTTTGATTTCGAGCTTGCGGAACCCGACTTTGGACGAAAGAATTTCTCCTTCTGAACTGCCCAGCACCATCGTGTAGAGATTAGGTGTTTCGGCAGTCCATTTTGCAGGATTGTCCACCGTAAATTTCACCGTCAATTGTTCTTCCTGTTTTGAAGCAAGGGCTTTCCCCACGGCATTCCCTTTAGCAATAACGTTTCCTGCCTTGTCATAAAGTGTAGCGGTAAATGTCTGTGGTTTGCCAGTTTTATCGCCGTAGTTCTTCAACTTTGCCAACACCTCAACAGTAGCATTTTTATAATCTTTATCGAGATCTTGCTTTACAAAGAAGTCGCGGATGTGTACCTGTGGCGCACTCCAAAGCGTTACATCGCGGAAAATTCCGTGCAAACGAAACATATCCTGATCTTCGAGCCAGGTACCGGAACTATATTGATACACCTCAACGGCCAGCGTATTTTTGCCGGGCTTTACATATTTTGTAAGGTCGAAGTCGGCTGCATTGCGGCTATTGACGCTGTAACCCACTCTTTCTCCGTTGACCCAGATAAAAAAGGCACAATCCACCCCGTTGAAGGTGATAAAAATGCGACGTCCATCCCATTCGGCAGGCACTTCGAAATCGCGGCGGTAGCTTCCTACCGGGTTGCGTTCTTTGTAGGAAGTGTACCATTTTTCGGGTTCGCTCATTACACGTGGGAAATCTTTTTTGATGGTATAACCTAAGTTGCGGTAAAACGGAGTACCGTATCCATGCACTTCCCAGTTAGACGGAACGGTAATCTCTTTCCAGCCCGAAACATCAAAATCGGTTTTGTAAAAATCTTTCGGACGTTTGTCGGGGGTTGGCACCCAGTTGAATTTCCAGGTCCCATTCAAACTACGGCATTGCGATGAAGCAAGACGATTGGCCACCAGTGCTTCCTGCAAATTGCCATAAGGCATCAGGGTTGCATGGTAAGGTTCTTTGTTGATACCCAAACATTCGGGATCTTCAATTTCGGCAGGATAGTCAATACCCGACCGCAACTGTAAAGGATCTTGTGCGAGTGCGCTCGTAACGGCTCCTGAGAAACAAAGAAGCAACGATACTAAGATTAATGTTAAACGTGACATAGCTATTTTGATTTGTAATTTATTTATCGAATAACAACGGTAGTTTTTTTCAGGTCTTTAGCGTCCGAACTATTGCCATAAAAGATTTCATATTCGCCCGGAGCAACCATCATCTTGCGTTGGCTCCAGTCGTAGAATTCAAAGGAAGAGGCGGGCAAATCGATAGTGACGTTTGTTTTTTGTCCGGCATTAAGACTTATGCGCTGGAATCCTTTCAACGTTTTGAGCGGCCCGTCCACATCGTTCACCTTGTGGATATACACCTGCACTATTTCCGTCCCCTGACGTTTGCCTGTATTGGAAACCGGGATCGTCACTTTTACATCCTCATTCGCATTCAGCGTATTTTTGTCGAGAGTAGCGTTGCCGATAGCAAATTTGGTATAGCTCAATCCGTAACCAAAAGGAAAGAGAGCATCAGTCATATAGCGGTAAGTGCGCCCTTTCATTGAATAATCTTCAAAGTCTTTCAACTGATCGGAACTTTTGTAGAAGGTGATTGGCAGCTTGCCCGAAGGATTGTAATCGCCGAAAAGCACATCGGCAACAGCCTGACCTCCAGATTCGCCGGGATACCATGCCTGAAGAATCGCATCGCACGATTCGGTTTCGGGAGTCAGCGCAATGGCGGAACCCGAGCAATTGACAAAAATCACTTTTTTGCCGGCTTCTTTCAATGCTTTCTGACAGTTACGCTGAACAGCCGGAAGGTCGATATTGGTACGGTCGCCCCCTTTGAAACCCGGATACGACACCGGCATTTCTTCACCTTCAAGACTTCCGGATAACCCACCGACAAACACCACTGTTTCAACACCCTTCAGCTTATCAATCAGTTTGGTATAATCCACATTGAGTTCCTTTCCGAAATCAAGTTCAATGTTTGCCTGCCAGTTGTTTTTCTGAGCATATCTGATTTCGATTTTGTATGTTTTACCGGCTTCGACCTTGAAAGGAATGCGGGAAGGCAATGTACGCCAGTTGCTATAATTCTGAAGAGACTGACCATTTACGATCAGTTCATAATCACCGGTTGCGCCTCCTTTAAACACGAGTTCTTCGGATACTTTTGGTGTAAATTCAGCTTCGAAAAGACCAGAAAATCCTTCCAGTTTTACGCCCGACGCAAACTCGTGCTGACCGGCAGTCGTCATTTTGATCGGGTTGGATATTTGTACGGTAGTAACAGGATCGCCGCTACGGTCGGTATTGTTCCAGTAGGTCACCTTAAACCCTTTTTTATTACCGGATGAGAGCTGATCGAAATAGCTTTGCGTTACTTTATCTTCAACAAGGTCACAGCCTTTATCATACACGATTTTTTTGTCCGAAATCTTTGTTTTGATTCCGTCAAGGATAGAAATGGTATGCACTGGTGTTCCATTATAGTTACCCCAAAGCATCGGTTTGTCATTTGCGTTCGGACCGATTACGGCAATCTGCTTTCCCGTTTTCGACAACGGCAACAGGTTCTTTTTATTCTGAAGCAGTGTCATTGCTTCGCGAGCCATGTCCAGCGCCAGTTGGCGATGTTCCTGATTGTTCAGCACCGATGCCGGTATCTGAGCCCAGGGAACAATGGAGTTATCGTCAAAATCGCCCAGATCGAAACGACCCGTCAGTACACGAAGCAGGCTTTTGTTAATATCGGCTTCTTTAATCAACCCTTTTTCAACAGCAGCAGGAAGGTCTTTGAAAGGATAGTTTTCCCAGACACACTCTACGTCGGTTCCTGCCAAAACGGCCTTTGATGCGGCATGAACGGCATCCGACGACACTTTGTGACTGGTAAAGAAGTCGGTTACGGCACCACAATCGGAAACCACCATGTATTTATATCCCCACTCATCGCGAAGGATACGCTGCAAAAGGCGGGTGTTTCCACAACAAGGTTCATCGTCCAGGCGCTGGTAGGCACACATCACCTGACGCACATCGGCATCCTGCACCAAAGCTTTGAAAGCCGGCAGGTAGGTTTCGTAAAGTTCGCGCGGATTTACATTGTTCAAATTGAGTTCGTGACGGCTCCATTCCGGCCCGGAGTGCACCGCATAGTGCTTGGCACAAGCCAGCAACTTGCGGTATTTTGCATCGGCAGGCCCTTGCAAACCCTTCACCACCTGCACACCCATTCGCGAAGTGAGGTATGGATCTTCACCGTAAGTCTCCTGCCCGCGTCCCCAGCGCGGATCACGGAAAATGTTGACATTCGGAGTCCAAACCGAAAGGCTGAGGAAACGCTTGTTTTCATTACCCCGTTGCAACCATAAATTATATTTGGCACGACCTTCATCGGAAACAGCATTGTAGATACGGTACAACAGCTTATCGTCGAACGACGCAGCCATACCTACTGGTTCGGGG
>JAUZOL010000233.1 GCA_030706455.1 Bacteroidota bacterium | reverse complement strand
CAGCAATATTCTTGTCGGATATATCCAATACGTTTATGTAGAAAGGTTGTCCGCTGAGATCATCTTTTGATACCACGCCTCCTAAGGTTGAAAGTCTGAATAGCACTTCGTTTTTCATCTGTTTCTCCGGTGTCACGTCAAATGTGATGGTTGACGATACGGATACTGTTTTCCCAACGAAAAGGGCAGTCAGCTCTTTTTCCGATTTGTCGAGATTAGAAAGCATCAGAGCCAGAGCATCTCCGTCGGGTAGCTTGTCGTTGTCGCCGGTAATCAGGTTCAGCCGGCTGTCGCGGATGCGGTAGATCTGTTTGGCTGAAAGTTCTGCCATTTTTGCGACCGAATTGGCTTGCAATGCTTCTTCGTTCAGCACTGCTCCGCTGAAACTAAGGCTCGGATTAGTGTCATTTTGTGGTGCCGGAGAAGCGTTCATCTTGTTCTGATTGAAAGGAATATTTACTCCAAACAAAGTGCCATTGGGGGTCAGAGTGATGTATGAAGCACCGGATGCAGGATCCAGTTTTACCATGAAACTATTGTTAGGATCCGGTTTTGACTTGAGCACTATTTTAACCGATTTTACCGACCAGGTAGTGCTGTTTTCTGTAATCACATCTTTTGTGCCCAGATACCGTTCCGAATAGCGGTAGTATGGCCCGGCCAGTTTGATGGTTTTTACAGCTTCCACTTCAACCCCCAAAACCGTTTTGGGCAGGTTGTAGATAACTCCATTGGAAAATCCGGCTCTTTCCTGACTGCTTACCACTTCTGTCTGAGCAAACAGAAAGGGCGCAACGCACATTGCTGCAGTTAACAAATAATATTTTATCATATCAACTATGTTTGTTTGATGTTTTACTTCTCAATTCGTTGAATGCAAATCCGAGACTGGTCGTTATGTCGCTTGCCGTAATGCTCTCAAAAGCAATGGTTCGGGCTGCTATATCTCCTGCCAGTCCATGCAGGAATACACCCAGACGAGCGGCATCGAAAGCCCTGTATCCTTGCGCCTGCAAAGCTAATAAAATTCCTGTTAAAGTGTCGCCACTGCCGGCCGTTGCCATGCCAGGATTACCAGTGCTGTTGAAACTGACTTCTCCGTCTGTGTTTATAACAGCGGTATAGGCTCCTTTTAGAACGACGGTCACTTTGTTTTTTGCGGCGAAATCGCGCGCTTTTTCCAAACGCTCGTAGCCCGTTGCCGATTTCTCGGCCAAGCGGTCGAACTCCGCAGGGTGGGGTGTCAGGATTGAGTTCGCGGGGATCAGTTTGATCCATTCCGGATGTTGTGCCAAAATATTGAGCGCATCGGCATCGATCACCATCGGTTTGTCGCAGGTCTGCAACAGCTGGTATAGAGCCTGTGTAGCCTCGGGCGACGTTCCCATTCCGCAACCAATTCCCACAGCATTGATCTTTTCACCCATTTGCACAGCTGTGAGGGTATTTTCCCCCTCATCGGGTATCGTCATTGCTTCCGGAACGCTGATCTGTAGAATGTCGTTGCCTGATGCAGGAACCTGTACCGTAAGTAAACCGACACCGCTTCGAAGGCAACTCTTGGCGGCCAATACGATGGCACCAATTTTTCCCTTACTGCCACCTGCCAATAGTGCATGACCGAATATTCCTTTGTGGGCAAATTTGTCTTTCGGTTTCAGCAGTAGCGCCATCTCCTCGCAAGTTGCAAAGTTGTAAGCTGTCAGGCACTTCTCGATTGCCTTCGGATGCAACCCGATAGGCAATACCTGCCAGTCACCGACAACTTTGCTGTTTTCAGCAAACAAAAAAGCGAGCTTCGGAAACTGAAACGAAAAGGTATAAGTTGCATGGATGCAATGCTCAGGATTATTTTGCCGGTTATCCTCACCAAACAGGCCCGAAGGTATGTCGATCGAAACGACCGTAGCATCCGAGGTGTTGATATGTCGTATCAGCGAAACAAAGGGTTCCTCCATCGGACGGTTCAGCCCGGTGCCGAAGAGTCCGTCGACCACCCAATCACTGCTTTTTATCTCAGGCAGGAATCCGGAGTTGGTAACTTCTTTGAAATGGAGAGACGTACCACTTTCGATTTGTTCTTTGTAAAATGCACAATCGGGCGATAGTTTTTGTGTCTGGTTGAAGAGAAAACACTCTACGCTAAAACCGGCTTCGATCAGTCGCTGCGCCACCACCAAAGCATCACCGCCATTGTTTCCGCTTCCGGCCATCACTTTTACCGATGCGCCCAAAGGTGCATGTTCGGCAATCCAGGCGGCAACAGTGGCCGCTGCCCGTTTCATTAAATCGGCCGAAGAGATTGGTTCGTGTTCGATGGTATAAGCATCGATGCCTTTTATTTGATGAGATGCCGGAATTTTCATGCGATAAATATTTGATAGTGAATGCACTTTATCAATAAATCCCTAACTGTTTCAAATTGTAAAGATACCTCTTTTTTATTCGTTCAGAATCTTTTCGACTTCGATCACAAGGTCGTTCAGGTGAGCGTAATTTTGAAGTACAAGCGTTTTCTCCTGTACATTCAATTCTTTTGCCAGTTCTACAATCAACTCAAGCGGGTCGATTTCAAAGCCGTGCATATTCGGGTCGAAATCGGGGCCAGCCATCATGTTGTCGTTGGCCATGCCGATGCACCATGTTTCTATAAATTCTCCCAGCGGAATTTCAACAGGTTCGTACCCCGACCATTCTTCTTTTGCACATGCTTTGGCAAGCGCTTTCCCCGACCAGAAACAAATCAAAGGTAAGGGTTCTCCGCTTTCGTCTTCGTAGTCATTCGATCCTGTGGTGGCAAATCCTTCTTCGCTTTGAAGTCCCCATACAATTCCGGATTCACACACGGTCTGAATAAAGCGGTCGCGTTGCATCTGTGTTATTATTTTGTCTTGTAGCATAGTTGTTTTTGCAGTGTTTAGAAGAAAATAGCTTCAATCAATAGATTTATATTTCGATTGTCGTTTTGAAAGCCACAGTTGCATCGCCTTTGATCTGTATGGAAAGATGATCATCATCGGTGGCAGTTACTTTTACGGCAATGATGCCCGGTCTGCCTATTTGTTCCCCTTGCATTCCGTTGAATTCAAAAACAGAATTGTTTGTTTTGGCCAGTTTGTTGGCAATCAGGTAACCGCCTAAAGGTCCATTTGCATTACCTGTTACCGGGTCTTCGTTAATTCCGATAGCAGGTGCAAACATGCGGCCGTGAGTCAGTATCTGCTCATTATTCGAATCAAAGGTAAATACAAAATAGCCATTGCAATTGATCACTTTGCTCAATTCTGCCAGATCATTAAAGTTGGGAGTCAGGCGATTCAGGGTTTCTCTGCTTTTGATACCAATCATCACTTTGGAATGCCCGGTCGAAGCAATTTGAACCGGACACCTGTGATCAATATCTTCGTCGGTCAATCCTAACGCGGCTACAATCTTTTCGGTTGTTTCGACATCCAATGTGGGACTCAATTCGAAAGTTCCCTGCGTCATAATAACCTGATAATCTTCGTTGTTTCGGATTATTTCAAATGGCAGGATGCCGATTTGTGTTTTGTATTTCAGCACACATGAGCCGAGATTTTCTTCCAATGCTCTGGCATACATGGCTGCAATGGTCGCATGTCCACAGGTAGGAACCTCTTTTGTTGGTGTGAAATAGCGGATTTGTCCGTTGCAGCTGCTGTCGTCTGGAGAGAACAGAAATGCCGTTTCGGAATTATTCAGTTCTCTTGCAATAGCGAGCATCTGTGTTTCGTTCAATCCATCGGCATTCACGACAACGCCTGCCGGATTTCCTTTGAATTTCTCTTTGGTAAAAGAATCGATCTGATAGACAGTAAGCTGTTTCATGAGTTTTGTTTCTATGAAAAATGGGTGCCGGGTTTGCCTAAACAACCCGGCACTTACAGAATTAATGGTGGAACAACCGCACACCGGTATTGATGAGCGTAATGCCCAGCTTATCGCAGGTATCGATGATTTCCTGATCGCGGATGGAACCCATCGGCGTCGCGATATATTTTACGCCGTATTTGTGTGCCAGTTCGATGTTGTCTTTCTGCGGGAAAAATCCGTCAGACAGCAGACAAGAGTCTGGAAGCTGATTCAGCATAATCTGGTTGCCAAAGGCCTCTTCGCGTTTTTGCTCGATCAACTGGTCGAGGTCGGTACGTTTCAGGTCGGTCTGCTCTTTCAGGAATGAATAGTCGAGTTGCGACTTCTGATACCAGATATTGGCTTTGCCCAGCGCCAGTCCCGAGCAGAGGATGCGCGACTGCTGGCCGGAGCCGATACCGATCACATGTCCGTTGTTGACCACGCAAATGGAGTTCGACATGGTATATTTCAGGGTGATAAAGCCCAGTTTCAGATCGTTTAGGATCTTAGCCGGTAGGTTTTTGTTGGCGGTAACCACTTTAGAGAACATTTCGTCCGACACGTGAAGGTTGTTTCGTTTCTGCTTTACGGTGATGCCGTACACTTCGCGCGATTCCACCTCTTCGGGTTCGTAGTTGGCATCGATTTCGAATACCACGAAGCCTCCCTTTTTCTTGGCGGCAAGAATTTCCAACGCTTCGGGTTCGTAGCCCGGAGCCACGATACCGTCGCATACTTCCGACTTGATAAGCAGTGCTGTTGCCTTATCCACCGGATGGCTGAGGGCAATAAAATCGCCGAATGATGCCAGACGGTCAGTACCGCGTGCCCGGGCGTATGCCGATGCCAGCGGTGAGAGTTCGTTCTTAATCAGGTAAGCTTGCTTTTCGGCTTCGGTTAGCGCTTTGGCAACTGCAACACCCGATGGCGTTACGTGTTTGAACGAGGTGGCAGCTTCGGTGTTCAGCGTAGCGCTTGCCTCTTTTACCAGTTGCCACGAGTTGAGGGCATCCAGCACGTTAATTACACTCGGGTTGCCGTTTTTCAGCGTCAAAGCGCCTTTCGGGTCAATTACTTCCGCATAATCCTGATAAGGATTCATTCCGTATTTCAGTTTCATAATATAGTGAGGTTTATGTTGTT
>JAUZOL010000232.1 GCA_030706455.1 Bacteroidota bacterium | reverse complement strand
CGGACACGTATTGCTCGAAGGTGTGCCGGGTTTGGCAAAAACACTTGCTATCAAAACACTGGCACAACTGATTGATGCCAACTATAGTCGTATTCAGTTTACTCCCGACCTCTTACCTGCTGACGTTATCGGTACAATGATCTACAGCCAGAAGAAAGAAGAATTTGCTATTAAAAAAGGTCCGATATTTTCACACTTCGTATTGGCCGACGAAATTAATCGCGCTCCGGCGAAAGTACAGAGTGCTTTGCTCGAAGCGATGCAGGAGCGTCAGGTAACCATCGGAGATCATACATTCAAACTAGAAGAGCCTTTCCTCGTATTGGCAACTCAAAACCCTATCGAACAGGAAGGTACTTATCCTCTTCCGGAAGCTCAGGTTGACCGTTTTATGCTGAAGGTGATTATCAATTACCCGAAGAAAGAGGAAGAAAAAGCAATTATCCGTCTCAATATGTCGGAATCGCTTCCTACAATTAATCCGATGCTTAAACCGGAGGATATTGTAAGTGCCCGTAACGTGGTACGTGAAGTGTATATTGATGAAAAAATCGAACGTTACATTGTCGACATCGTATTTGCTACCCGTTTCCCGGATGAATATGGCCTTAAAAATCTTTCCAGCATGATTTCATTTGGTGGATCGCCTCGTGCTTCTATCAATTTGGCGCTGGCCGCAAAAGCGTATGCCTTTATCAAACGCCGTGGTTACGTGATTCCGGAAGATGTTCGTGCAGTTTGCTTCGATGTATTGCGCCACCGTATCGGTTTGAGCTACGAAGCGGAAGCCAACAATATGACTTCGGAAGAGATTATCAGCGAAATATTGAATGCGGTAGAAGTTCCCTGATTTTCAATGTGCCAATAAGGCAATAAACCAACGTACTAATGTGCCGGTTTGAACAAGTCGGTAACAATAGAATTTTGGAACTTGAAACCTGAACCCTGAAATTGGAATAACAATTGAATGGAAACATCGGAATTACTAAAAAAAGTCCGGCAGATTGAAATAAAGACCCGTGGCTTGTCGCGCAATATTTTTGCCGGCGAATACCACTCGGCCTTCAAGGGGCGAGGCATGACCTTCTCGGAAGTGCGCGAATATCAGTTTGGTGACGATATTCGTAGCATCGACTGGAATGTTACGGCTCGTTTCAATCATCCTTATGTCAAAGTCTTTGAAGAAGAGCGGGAGCTTACCGTGATGTTGCTGGTGGATGTGTCGGGTAGCCGCGATTTTGGTACAGTGAACCAAACCAAACGCAACCTGATGACGGAGATTGCTGCAACTATTGCTTTCTCGGCTATTCAGAACAAAGATAAAATCGGGGTGGTTTTCTTTTCGGACAAGATTGAAAAATTCATTCCTCCCCAAAAGGGGAAAAAACATATTTTGTACATCATTCGGGAGTTGCTCGATTTTCAACCCGAAAGTTCCCGTACAGATGTGTCGCAGGTATTGCAATACTTTACAAATGCCATCAAACGTCGTTGCACGGCATTCCTCATTTCCGACTTTATTGACGGCGAATTTGAACGCGCGATGATGATTGCCAACCGCAAACATGATGTGGTGGCTCTTCAGGTATATGATCCGCGCGAAACAGAATTACCCGATATTGGTTTGGTAAAACTGAAAGATGCCGAAACGGGAGAACGTTTGTGGGTAGATACTTCGGATCGCCGTTTGCGTATGGCATATCATAACTGGTGGGGAGAAAACCAAATATCCTTGCAACAGGTACTTGCCAAATGTAATGTCGATTCAGTGTCGATCAGTACCGACGAAGATTATGTGAAATCATTAATGCGGCTTTTCAAGCTGAGAAGTTGATATTGTGAGAATTCCCTGCTTAATAAGCTTAAAACATGAGAACATTTTACAGATTATTGCTTTTCTTTTTTGCCCTGTTGCTTGCTCATAGTGGATATAGCCAGCAGATTTCGGTAAAGGCATCTATCGATTCGACCCTGATTTTGATAGGAAAGCAATCGCATTTATCTTTTGAAGTAGCTCAGCCAAAGCATATGGTTGTCAGGTTTCCATTGCTTGCCGATACACTGGTGACTGGCGTGAATATTCTTGGTAAACCAAAAATGGATACTGTTGACCTGGGGCATGACCGCATTCAGGTGAAACAAACCTATACCGTTACTTCTTTCGATTCGGCGCTTTATTATATCCCGTCCTATAAATTGATTTCTGGACGAGATACTTTCAAGACTAATCCTTTGTCGTTGAAGGTTATCACTTACAGCGTAGATACCGCCAAACAATCTATTTTTGATATTAAGAAAGTCTATGCGCCTCCGTTCGATTGGGCTGCATTTTTCAGAATGATCCTCATCATTGCTTTGATTTTGATTGTTTTGGCCGCAATTGTATATGTGATTTGGAAATATGTTCTGAAAAAACCGATACCGTTTATTGAAAAGACGGTACATGTATTGCTTCCTTATCAGAAAGCTATTCAGGAACTAGACCAGATCAGTTCGCAAAAGTTATGGCAACATGGACGCGAAAAAGAATATTATACCCGCCTGACGGAAGTGATAAGGGTGTATATGGAAGCCCGATTCAATATATCGGCTCTGGAAATGACCTCTGCTGAGATCCTGGATGAAGCCCGAATGATTCAAACAGAATATCCCGCGGCATATGATAGCCTGAAAAAGCTTTTGCAAATAGGTGATCTGGTGAAGTTTGCAAAATGGCATCCACAGCCGGAAGAAAATGAACTTAGTCTGAATATTTGTTATCTGTTTGTAAACCAGACAAAGGTGGAAGAAACCGTTGTTGTGGAAGAGCCGGTTGTTGATGGCAAAGCGGAAGCTGCAGAAGACGCTTCTGTGCCGAAGCTTCACTAAAGTTGAACTGAAAAATTATCTTGGATATGATCTTTAAAAATCCGGAATATCTGTTTTTGCTTCTTATTCTTATTCCTCTGATAGCGGGATATGTTATGAGATTGAGCAAGTCGGATGCCAGCCTGCAAATTTCATCAACGCGCTATTTTGCAGGTTTTAAAAAGACAAAGAGACTTTACCTGCGGCATGTTCCGTTTGCATTGCGTATGCTGACAATTATTGCTTTGATTATTGTTATTGCGCGTCCACAAACGTCCGATTCAGTGACCGATTCTACTTCTGAAGGTATTGATATAATGATGGCGGTAGATATATCGGGGACAATGCTTGCTAAAGATTTTCGTCCAAACCGTATTGATGCAGCAAAAGCAGTAGCGACTGAATTTATTAACAGTCGTCCTAACGACAATATCGGTTTGGTGATTTTTGCCAGCGAAAGCTTTACCCAATGTCCGTTGACCACTAATCACGCGGCATTGATCAGTTTGTTGCACAGTGTGCAATTTGGTATGGTAGATGACGGTACGGCAATCGGGATGGGTCTTGGAAGTGCTGTCAGCCGATTGCGCACTAGTCATGCGAAGTCGAAGGTTATTATTCTTTTGACCGATGGATCGAATAACACCGGCGATATTGCACCCTTGACAGCAGCAGAAATCGCCAAGCAGTTTGGTATTAGAGTTTATACGATTGGTGTCGGTACACGGGGTGTAGCACCAATGCCGGTTCAAACTCCGTTTGGATTGCAATATCAGAACATGCCTGTGGAATTTGACGAAAGTACGTTAGCCCAAATTGCTCAAATGACACATGGAAAATATTACCGGGCAACCGACAATAATACGCTGCAATCTATTTATCAGGATATTGATAAATTGGAAAAGCATAAGCTAGAAGTAAAAGAATATAATCGTCGGAGTGATGTTTATACAGGATTTGCTTTGTTGGCGTTACTCTTACTGGGCGGAGAACTCGCACTGCGTTATACAATGTTGCGCAGAATACCGTAATAAGCGAACTAAAATCCGGAGATGATTAAAAATTAGACACGATGTTTCATTTTGCACAACCAAATTATCTTTTTTTATTGCTGTTGGTTCCTCTGTTTCTTGGGTTGTTTTATTACAGCAACCTGGTTCGGAAAAGGAAACTGGCAAAATTCGGCGATTACGAATTGCTGAAGGATTTGATGCCCAATGTTTCGCAAACACGGCAACGCATTAAATTCTACCTGACACTGGCAGCACTTACACTTATAATCATAGCTATTGCTCGTCCTCAGTTCGGGGCCAGTACCGAATCGGTAAAAAGAAGAGGTATTGAAGTGATGATTGCACTTGACGTATCCAATTCAATGTTGGCGAAAGATGTATCTCCAAGCCGGCTCGAAAAGGCGAAGCAAATGTTATCGAAGCTGTCCGAATCATTGAGCAACGATAAAGTTGGCGTTATTGTGTTTGCCGGAGAGGCTCAAATGCAGATTCCACTGACGGCGGATTATGTAGCAGCAAAGATGTTCCTCTCTTCAATAGAACCGGGAATGATTTCCCGACAGGGGACAGCCATCGGTTCGGCTATTGATCTTGGAATTCAGGGCTTATCAACAAATTCAAAGACAGGCAAGACCATTATTGTCATAACAGACGTTGAAAATCATGAGGATAATGCAATTGATGCTGCTAAACTTGCAGCGGAAAAAGGCATTATGGTGAATGTAGTCGGTATTGGAACTCCGGAAGGTTCTCCGATCCCGGCCGCAGGGACAATGAGCTATAAGAAAGATCTCAATGGCAATGTCATTATTTCAAAATTGGATGAGCAGATGGGAAAAGAAGTTGCCGCTGCCGGTAAAGGAATGTATGTAAGAGCCGATAATTCTAACGGAGCGTTAAAGGCGCTGACATCTTCACTTGATAAACTGGCAACAGCACCTGTCGAAAGCAAAATTTATTCTTCGCGTGACGAGCAGTTTACGACGATGGCATGGTTGGCTTTTTTTCTGTTAGTCATTGAGATTGCTATCCTTGGCCGCCAGAATAAATGGGTCAACAGATTTAAATGGTTTTAATATTGCAACATGCAGAAATTGAAATTGTTGCAATAAAACATCATCGCAGAAAATTATGAGAACTCTTTTTATTTTACTCGGAATGTT
>JAUZOL010000231.1 GCA_030706455.1 Bacteroidota bacterium | reverse complement strand
TCTTACAGGTACAACTTTATTTGCAACCCTGTTATTGCTTTTATTTTTTCTGGTTCGAATTGTCTCTATTCAGGACAATTACACTGAACCGGTAGAAATCAATCTCGGAGATGCGGAAGATGGGGTAGGGGCTGCTGTTACTAATCCTGCACCTCCTACTCAGGCAGTACCACCTCCTCCATCTCACACAAAACAACAGGCTAGTGATGACGAAAATTTAGCAAACCAAGCTAACGAATCGCCTGTGCAAACAGTAGAAAAAAAGAAAACGACTGTCAAGAAACAGACTGCTAAAGAGCTGGAAGATAACAGAAAAAAAATTCAGCAGGAACTGATGAAGCAGCAGCAAGTGAAAGCTCAGGCTGCACAACAGGCGGCGATTACCGATAAAGCCAGAAAAATGGGCAGTGTATTCGGTTCAAACCACGGTAATGGTAGCGGAGACGGACAAAAAGGAGATGGCACAAAAGGGAATCCGTTAGGTAAAGTCGGAGGTACCGGAAGTGTGGTCGCTAATGTATCCGGGCGATCAATAACTTCAACGCCAAGTCCTTCTTACAATTCGAATGACGAAGGAAAAGTAACTGTGAATGTGACTGTTGATAAAGATGGCAATGTAATCAGAGCATATATCGGTTCGGCAACCACATCCAGCGATGCACTTCGGGAAGCTGCATTACAAGCTGCGCGAAGAAGTAAATTTTCTTCCGGTTCCAATGAAGCTATAGGAACAATTACATATCGTTTCATTCTTAAATAGGAAAATATTATGTTAAATAGGGAAGGCGCATTTATCTTTTTAGCCAATGGCTTTGAAGAGATTGAAGCGGTTGCTACTATTGATGTTCTCCGAAGAGGGAACGTACCTGCGACAATCGTTTCGATCACAAAAGATCTGAAAGTTACCGGAGCACACAACATTAATATTGTGGCGGATGCTTTGTTTGAAGATGTAGCTTTTGACGGAAGTGAGCTACTAATTTTGCCAGGAGGAATGCCAGGTGCGCAAAATCTTCAAAATCATGAAGCACTCGGAAAATTACTTCAGTCACATTTTGAAAAGAATAAATTGGTTGCAGCAATTTGTGCAGCACCAAAAGTTTTAGGTCATCTTAATATATTGACTGGAAAGAGTGCAACATGTTATCCCGGATTCGAAAATGAATTAACGGGAGCTGTGCTTTCAAATAATGGAACCGCAAAAGATGGAAATGTGGTTACTGCGAAAGGTCCTGCCTTTGCCATCGAATTTGGTCTTCAGTTGGTAGAAATTCTACAGGGGATAGAGGTAGCTGATAAAATTGCTCAGGGAATGCTAATGAGGTAGTTTTACACCTACAAAGACTCTACTTAACATAATATTAATTATAGGAAACTTATATCTGCCTAAATTCTGATATTTAAAGCCAGATATAAACTCAAATAAAAATATAGAATGCTCACTAAGATTATAGATAAGCACAAAGTTGACGAAACTTTATCACATATCGAAAATGCAAAGCAAATTGCAATCGTTACACACATGAGTCCGGATGGTGATGCCGTTGGATCGGCACTCGGATTGTATCAACATTTACTAACATGCGGAAAAAATGTTTCGGTAATCGTTCCGAATCGTTTTCCTGATTTTCTTGCCTGGATGCCCGGCGCAGAAAATGTATTGGTGTATGATGAAATGAAAGAACAAACTGAAATTGCCTTGAAGAAATGTGATTTGTTGTTTGCGCTCGATTTTAACACATTGACCAGAATTGGAAATTTGAATAGCATTGTTAAAAATCTATCGTGCAAAAAAGTTCTGATTGATCATCACCGCGACCCGGATGATTTCTGCAATGTGCTCATTTCGTATCCTAAAATTGCATCTACTTCGGAGCTGGTCTTTCGTTTGATTTATTCGATGGGATTCTTTCCACAAATGACTTTATCGTGTGCAGAATGTCTGTATTCCGGAATGATGACGGACACCGGCGCGTTTACGTTCAATTCAAACGATCCGGAGATCTATTATATCATCTCCGAATTGCTGAAAAAAGGTGTAGATAAAGATGCGATCTACTCAAAAGTTTATAATACGTATTCTATTGACAGATTGAGGCTTATGGGCTATACA
This sequence comes from Bacteroidota bacterium, assembly GCA_030706455.1. GTDB lineage: Bacteria > Bacteroidota > Bacteroidia > Bacteroidales > Paludibacteraceae > Microbacter. The sequence continues at coordinate 2,952 of JAUZOL010000231.1, read as the reverse complement.
CTTGGTCAGAAAATGGAAGTTTTGCCCGAGTACCATACTGCAATAATCACGCTTACGAAAGCAGAACTCGATAAATTCAATTACAAAGAAGGTGATACTGAGGGATTTGTAAATATTCCGTTGAGTATCAAAGGGATTGTCTTTTCTGTGCTGGTGAAAGAAGGAAAAGATATGGTAAAACTGTCGCTTCGCTCAAGAGGCACTTTCCCGGTAAACAAGGTTGCATCTACGCTTTTTAACGGCGGCGGACATATAAATGCTTCGGGAGGCGAGAGCTACGAATCGATGAAGGATACCGTTAAAAAACTGAAGGCGGCACTCCCCCATTACCAGAAAGAATTAGAGGAATCCTGCTAAGCAAGATTCCTCTCTTTTTATTGGTTTTCAGGCAACTATATTATCCTCTGAAAATTGTTTGTTTTCTATCGGGTCCAACAGACACGACTTTAATTGGCGTCTTGAGTTCTTTTTCAAGAAAATCAACATAAGCATTAAATTCTTCAGGAAACTCGTTTTCATGCTGCATTTTGGTCATATCACATTTCCAGCCCGGAAGTTCGGCATAAATTGGTTCGATCGAATCATCTGCCTCGTAAGGGAAATAGTCGATTTCCTCTCCATTCATTTTGTAAGCCACACAAGCTTTAATGGCATCGAAGTCATCCAAAACGTCGCTCTTCATCATAATCAATTGAGTTACACCATTGATCATAATCGCATATTTCAAAGCAACCAAATCGACCCAGCCACAACGACGCGGACGTCCGGTTACAGAACCATATTCATGACCTAAGTCTCTGATCTTCTGACCAATTTCGTCGTGCAATTCGGTAGGGAAAGGACCACTACCAACACGGGTACAATATGCTTTGAAGATACCAAATACTTCACCGATATTTCTCGGAGCTACGCCCAAACCGGTGCAAACTCCGGCACAAATTGTATTTGAGGAAGTAACAAACGGATAAGAACCGAAATCAATATCGAGCATGGTGCCCTGAGCACCTTCTGCAAGAATTGAATTACCTTTTGCTATATAGTTGTTTACTTCATGCTCACTATCGATGAATTTGAATTTCTTCAGCACTTCGATTCCGGCAAACCATTCTTTTTCAATCGCTTCCAATTGATCGAGAGGATAGTTGTATTGAGCCAGTATAGCCTTATGACGAGCAATGGCAGCTGCATATTTTTTATCAAAATTATGGAGCAAATCCCCTACCCTTACACCATTACGACTAATCTTATCTGTGTATGTCGGACCAATGCCTTTGCCTGTGGTTCCAATTTTAGCATCACCTTTAGCGGCTTCATAGGCTGCGTCCAACAGACGGTGTGTTGGCAAAATCAGGTGAGCTTTCTTTGAAATGAGGAGACGTTTGGTCAGATCGTGACCGGAAGCTTCCAGACCTTCAACTTCAACTTTGAAGAGAGCCGGATCCAGCACTACCCCATTACCGATAATATTGATTTTGTTGCCCTGGAAAATTCCGGAAGGAATTGATCTTAATACATATTTCTGACCTTCGAATTCGAGGGTATGTCCAGCATTCGGGCCTCCCTGAAATCGAGCCACCACACCGTATTTTGGTGTGAGTACGTCAACTACTTTTCCTTTTCCTTCGTCGCCCCACTGAAGGCCTAACAGAACATCAACTTTCATTTGTTTATTTTTTATAGTCATATACTATGAATCTTACGTGGAAATGCGTGTAAAGTTACCGATTTTTTATCGGATTTCAACCTTTTGAGAGCGTTTCACGCACAAAAAACTGCCTCAAATTGTAATGCTACAATCCGAGGCAGTTAATATATTACAGGTTATCTTTCGGGTAGGATTTCAACCCAATATCCATCCGGATCTTCTATGAAATAAATCCCCATTGCTTCATTCTCAAAACAGATACACTCCATTTGCTGGTGAAGCTGATGCGCTTCCTGATAATGCTGCGTCGTAAAAGCGATGTGTATTTCATTATCTCCCAAATCATAGGTTTCGGTTCGATCCCTTAACCATGTTAGTTCTAATCGATGGCTTGTCTGATTGTCCGACAAATATACGATTATAAAACTATCATCCGGAGCATTGATCCGTCGAACTTCTTTCAAACCAAGCGCCTTATCGTAAAAGGCCAGGCTCTTTTGAAGATCGAAGACATTGATGTTATTATGTACAAATTTGAAATCCATCGAAAAATAACGATCTGATTAGTCTTTCAGTTTTGCAACAAGGAACTCACGGTTCAGACGTGCAATGTGCGAAATGGAAACATTTTTAGGACATTCAGCTTCGCAAGCACCTGTGTTGGTACAGTTACCGAAACCAAGTTCATCCATTTTAGAAACCATTGCTTTTGCACGACGAGCAGCTTCAATTTTACCCTGTGGCAACAGTGCCAACTGGCTAACCTTAGCAGCAACGAACAACATAGCTGAGCCGTTTTTACAAGCGGCAGCACAAGCTCCGCAACCAATGCAAGATGCAGCATCCATAGCTTCGTCAGCTTTTTCTTTGGAAATAGGAATTGCATTTGCGTCAGGAACACCACCGGTGCTGATTGAAACAAAACCACCTGCCTGCATGATCTTATCGTAAGCGCTACGGTCTACCATAAGGTCTTTGATTACAGGAAAAGCACGTGAACGCCACGGTTCGATGGTGATAGTTTCGCCATCTTTGAATTTACGCATGTGCAACTGGCAAGTAGTTACATCTTCATCAGGTCCGTGTGGGTGACCATTGATGTAAAGAGAACACATACCGCAAATACCTTCGCGACAGTCGTGGTCAAATACTACCGGTTCTTTTTTTTCAGAAACTAACTTTTCGTTCAATACGTCGAGCATTTCCAAAAATGAGCTGTCGATAGAAATATTGCTCAACTGGTAGCTTTCAAAAGCGCCTTTAGCCTGAGGCCCTTTCTGACGCCATATTTTCAGGGTTATATTAAT
>JAUZOL010000230.1 GCA_030706455.1 Bacteroidota bacterium | reverse complement strand
TACGATTTTATTGGCATATTAGCACATTAGCATATTTTTACATTGTCAGCGCTGTTTTGTCCAGTTCTTCATCCGGGTATTTTGCAAAGAACGTGTTTAGTTTACGGCCTATTTCTGCTATGCCTCCAGTTTTATCCGACTCTATATTGAGAGGAATTACCGGATCGTGGAGTGAAAGACGGAGCAGAAACCATCCGTTACCAGAGTTTGCATCGCAGGCAACTCGGATGCCTTCGTAATTATCGGGAACGATTGTCCAACCCGGAACCGATCCGACAAAATCTTTCAACTGTTCAATCACGGTGTTGCCGTAAGCTTTGAAATCGTCAACATTTATCTTCAATCGAAATTCTTTGCTTTCTGCCGGAACACGCAAGCCGGTAATTAGCTCACTCAGATCTTTTCCTTCTGCAATTCGCATTTGGGCTGCTTTTATCAACAGTTTGGTGACCAGATAAGCGCCGTCATCCAGAAAATAGTTTTCCTTCAATGCCGCATGGCCGCTGGTTTCTATGGCGAGCCAACACTCCTGGCCGTTGTTGTTGAGCCTGATAGCTTCGTTGATGACATTTTTGTAGCCTCGTTTGAAGCGGTGATGTGTTCCACCCAGCTTGCCAATGAATTCAGCCAAACCGTCGGAAGTGATGGAATCGGTGACAATGGCAGAGTGGGGATGCTCTTCCAAAACGATGGCACCTATCAGGGCAATCAATTCATTTCGGTTGATACTTTCACCTTTGCGGTCGACCGCGGCTGCACGATCAACATCGGTGTCGAAGATGATTCCCAGGTCGGCGTTATTCTTCAAAACGGCTTTTTGAATGAACAACATGGCTCTTTCATCTTCAGGATTCGGTATATGGTTGGGAAACAAGCCATCAGGATCCAAAAATTGGCTGCCGGTAGTATCGGCACCAAGTGGTTGCAAAACCTTTTCAGCATAAAACCCGCCGGCACCGTTTCCGGCATCCACTACAATTCGAAAGCCAGAGAGTGGGGTAGCGTAATGTTCCGGATGATTTATCTCTTTTCTGACTTTGTCAACTAAGAAGCTCGAATATCTTGAGATTAAATCGAATGTGGTGACTTCCCCCCGATCTGCGGATGGTGTGGTTATTAATGTTGCCGTTTCCAGAATGCGGGTAATGTCCGGCTTATCGAGTCCTCCTTCTTTGGTGAAGAATTTAATGCCGTTTCGGTTGAATGGTAAATGACTTGCGGTGAGCATTGCTGCTCCGTCAAACTGCGTTTCTTCGAAAATAGTGCTCATGTACATCGCCGGAGTTGAGGCCAGGCCGCAGTTAACGGCTTTGGCTCCCGATGCCACCAGACCTTCTATAAATGCTGCAGTCAGCGTTTCGCCTGAAATACGAGAATCACGGCCAACAGCGATGCTGAGTTGATTGGCCGGTTTGCCTGTATGCCGTGAGAGCCATGCGACAAAAGCAAGGGCGATGATTTCAACTGTTTTTGTGGTCAGATTTACGGCTTCTCCGTCTATACCTTCTGTGGCAACGCCGCGAATATCCGAACCGTTTTGAAGCGAGAGAAAATGATTTTTTTCCATGAAGCATAGAGGTTGATGAAAGTGCATTATCTCACAAATATACGCAAGTTTCAAACGACTTATTCCCAATTTAATGATTACGATTCCGTCTCAGATTTGAGTTGCCTGGAAACTGCGGCAGCCTTTTGTTTCTCTGCTTCAAAGCAATGGCGGCAGATAGGTTCGTACTCATTTTTTTCGCCCAGCAAAACCTGATGAGCATCCGAAACAAGTCTATGCGAAACATACCCCGGATTGCCGCAGCGCACGCATACAGCATGTTCTTTGCTCACGTCGTCGGCAATAGCCATCAGAGCAGGCATCGGTCCAAATGGCACACCGCGGAAATCCATGTCAAGACCGGCTACGATGACCCGAAGTCCGCTGTTGGCTAACTGGTTGCAAACTTCAACGATGCCTTCGTCAAAAAACTGGGCTTCGTCAATACCCACTACGTCAACATCGCCTGTCAGTAGCAATATGTTTCCGGACGAATCGACCGGTGTAGAGACAATAGAATTATTATCGTGAGAAACCACTTCGACTTCTGAATAGCGGGTGTCGATAGCAGGTTTAAAGATTTCGACCCGTTGTTTGGCAAACTTTGCCCGCTTCAGTCTTCGGATTAGTTCTTCTGTTTTACCCGAGAACATGGAACCGCAAATTACCTCGATGCTTCCTTTCTTGCCGGAGGTATTGAAATTTGATTCGAAATAAATCATTTGTGTTGTATAACTATTTGATTGTAATTGGTATGCGTGTAGCTGTAAAGGTGAAAACTTGGAAAATATCAAGATGTGGAAATAGCACTTTGTTACCTTGAAGCCATCTTGACTTTTTATTTTTGACCCCCAACCCCCAAATGGGAGGCTGTAACTTTTGTGCAATGCACAAGATTTGCTCGTTTTAAAGACGAATTCCTCCCCATTTAGGGGAGGCTAGGAGGGGTCAGAAGATAAAAATTGAGAATAAAATACATTGTCCAAAAAAAAGTCAAGACGAGTTCCTTTTAGAATCCTGACATTTTATGGCTTTTATAATTGTTTACCTGCGTTTTATTTCTGCCAGTTTGCATTGTCAATTGTCAATTTTCCATTGTCAAATATAAAATTATCCTGTATCTTTACACTGCTTTTGCAAAGGTAAAATTTGCCTTTTAATTTGCCATTAAAATTGTAAAAAAACTTATGAACAAAGAAGTTTTACTTGCGTTAATAGATAAGGATATTAAGGAGTTAGCCATCCTGAATAAAGGGTTTGCCGAAAATGATATTGTATCGGCGACTATTCTGGGATTGGCAAAGGCGAAGGCAGAAAATATTTTGACCGGACTGGCTCAATTGGGAGAGATGCAAAATGTTCCTCAACCTGTTGTGGCAGCGAAACAAGAGGAATCTCCTGTTTGCCCTGTTGTAGAAGAAATTCTACATGTGGTTGTTCCTGAGCCGGAAAAGACAATTGAGCTGGAGCTTGATCCGGAAATAGAAACGGTAATCGAACCGGAGATTCCGATGGTGCCTGAACCCGAATTACCGGAGCCTGCCCCTGTGGAACCGGCTCCGATGCCCGAAGCTGAACCCGTGGTGGAAACAAAACCGGAAGAAGAAATAACCAAACACTCTTTGGCGGAAGTGCTGAACACAAATGGGCATTCGTTGAACGATCAACTGGTGGAAAAATCCGAGCCATCACTTGCTAATATACTTTCCAATGCTAAGGTTGAAGATTTGCGTCAGGCATTGAGTCTGGCAGAACGTTTTCGTTTTCAACGCGAATTATTTAATGGCAATGGAGAAAAGATGAATACGACACTTTCGTTACTCAATGCAATGAAGACGGAAGTCGAAGCTATTGCATATCTGTCGACTTTGGGTTGGCAGGAAGAAGATGGTTGTGTGGGCGAATTCAAACAACTGGTTCATCGTAAGTTCTTATAAATTATGGGGAAACTGTATCTGGTGCCAACTCCGGTTGGGAATCTTGAAGATATGACCCTGAGGGGCATACGTATTTTGAAAGAAGTGGATCTTATTCTGGCTGAAGATACCCGCACTTCAGGCTTTTTGTTGAAGCATTTCGGGATAGAAACACGCATGATGTCGCATCATAAATTCAACGAACATAAAACGGTGGCTGCTATTGGCGAGCGCATAGAAAAAGGCGAAACCATAGCTCTTATTTCCGATGCCGGTACTCCGGCTATCTCCGATCCGGGCTTTATGCTGGTACGTGAATGTGTGGCGCGTGATATTGAAGTGGAGTGTTTGCCCGGTGCAACGGCTTTTGTCCCCGCTCTCGTCAATTCGGGTCTACCCAACGACCGGTTTTGCTTTGAAGGTTTTTTGCCTCAAAAAAAAGGTCGGCAAACGAAGCTGAAAGAGCTGGCTCTGGAAACGAGAACCATGATTTTTTATGAGTCGCCTTTTCGTCTGGTGAAAACTCTGCAACAGTTTGCCGAATATTTTGGCCCGGAGCGGAAAGCCTGCGTGTCGCGCGAAATCAGTAAGCTTCATGAAGAAAATGCCAGAGGAACAGTAACCGAATTGGCTGCTTATTTTACTGAAAAACAACCTAAAGGAGAAATTGTAATTGTTGTTGGAGGATTGGAAAACTAATCTTACATTTGTTAAACTTCTTGATTCTGCTAAAGATTAAATTGTGTCATATTGAATGTTTTAATATTTAATGTGTTGCACTGAAAATTGTCTCCATACTATCTTAAACGAAAAAAATATTTACGTATGAAAAATGTACTTGCTGTACTTGCCGTTTTATTGCTTGTTTCTTGTCACAAGCAACCTGCCGATGTTGAATCCTTGCAGAGACAGAATGATTCGTTGATGCAGGTGAAAGCTCAATTGGAAAATGAGACTAACGAATACCTTGCGTCGATGAATGAAATTGAAGCAAACTTCGACAAGGTGAAACAAATGGAGAATTACATCCAGATTAATAAGTCGGCAGAGAACACGAATCAGGATGTGAGAAGCAAAATCAACGATGATATTCTTCTGATGACAGATATGCTGAAGAAGAATAAAGAACAGATCGCCGCACTGACCCGTAAAATGGGCAAAAGCGCGATTAAAATTCGTGAAATGCAGAAGACAATCGAGCGATTGAACAATATGCTGAACGAGAAAATTGATCTGATTCAGTCGTTGTCGAACGAATTGCAGATTAAGGATGCTGCCATTGCCGACCTGAATAAGAATGTGGAAACGTTGAATCAGGACGTGGCAAATCTGAAAACTCAAAGTCAGGCGCAACAGGAACAAATTGCCAACCAGGATGAAAAAATTTATACGGGATGGTATGTGTTTGGTTCAGGGAAAGAACTGAAAGATCAGAAAATTCTAACCAGTGGAGGGTTCCTCTCTTCTACGAAAGTGCTTCAGAAAGATTTCAATAAGGAATACTTTGTAAAAGTGGATATTCGTCAGGTAAAAAGCATTCCGCTTTATTCTCCAAAAGCCAAAATTCTTACGATGCACCCGGCCGGATCTTATTCTCTGGATAAGCCGGATGG
>JAUZOL010000023.1 GCA_030706455.1 Bacteroidota bacterium | reverse complement strand
TGCTTGTCGGTAGGATACCATTTCGTATCCATCAATTCAAGACGATGCTTTTTCTTTCCATACAAATCAACAGTCTGTTTTTCGTCAAAATATAGTCTATAGGCCATATATTCCGACTCTAAAGCAGGACCATGGTGATGTAAACTTTGATAAAGATTTCCTGTTGCAGAGGATTCTTCAGTAGTTGGGATTATAGTTTTAGTCTGCTTGTCTTTTCTCCACATTTGGGCATGTGTTTTCTCTTGAAATTGCTTATAAAGAGAATTATCTGCGGCAACTTTCACCGATACTGTGATTTTTTGCTTTGGTTGCAAATTGACCAGAAAGGCCAGTTCATCAGCAGAACCATCACGGTTCAGGTCATCTAACTGAGACGGTACTTGCTTTTTATTCACAACAACTGCAGCAGATACAACTTTTGTTCCGCTTTTCGCACTTAATTTACTGACAGGCACAACTACAGGAACATTATTTTGCGCCCATACTGATGGATTTTCTATAGTCACACGAACTATAGATACTGCATGGATACTTACGGTACACATTAAAGCACCAAGCAGCAGAATCGAATTTTTCTTCATTACTAAATTTTATTGATTGGAATCTTTAGGATTTCTTTTGCGGTTTATTTCGTCCCGAAGACGGGCAGCTTCTTCATACTGTTCGTTGGCAATAGCGTGTTGCAAGCGTTTTTCGAGCTCTTCAAGCGATGGCTCCTCATAAGCAGCCTGATCAGCCTCTTCTGCTACTTCTGCCTCTTTTTCTTCTTCATCTAACGAGATGGAATATTGATCGAACAAATCCTGCTCTATGAATATGGGACACGATGCTCTTATTGCCAAAGCAACGGCATCGGATGTTCTGGCGTCAACAACAAGAGTCTTTTCATTACTCAGAAGAAGCAGTTCGGAATGAAAGATTCCTTTTTCAAAATGGTGAATATTTACCTCCACCAATTCAATCTTAAATCCGGATAAAGCATTCAACATCAAGTCATGAGTCATTGGACGTGGGGTTTTTATATTTTGTAATTGCAATGCTATAGATTCCGCCTCTGCATGTCCTATAATCACTGTAATACGACGTTTGCGGCTCTCATCTCCCAAGACCAACGCATAAGTATTGTATTGCGTTTTACTGCTTATAAGACCTTGAATAGTTAATTTAACGCGTGAACTCATAATTGAATTATTAAGTTTAAGCAAACATACTATTTTTTTCGTTGAGTTCATATCCCAGACCAACGATTTTATCGTTTTGACAAAAAAAATCAGCAGTTTTCCTGGAAAAGCTGCTGATTTTTGCACGAATTTTCTGAGTTATTATTTTTCGTTTCTTTTTTGCACGTTGTAATAAATCTTCATTTGGTTGGCAAGAATCTTGGTAAAACCTTTTACATCATCAGCTGACCATGCGCGATTTACTTCGCCATATTCTCCAAAATCCGTTTTCATAAGGTCAAACGAGCTTTCAACACCTATCAACGTGTAACTGTAAGGACGCAGCTGGATTTTGACTGTGCCGGTTACATTTTGCTGGGTGCTCTCTAAGAACTGCTCCATATCACGCATTACCGGCTCAAGGTATTGAGCTTCATGCAGGAACATGCCGTACCAGGTACCCAACTGATCTTTCCAATATTGTTGCCATTTGGTCAGAGTATGCTTTTCCAGCATTTTATGCGCATTAATGATCAAAAGCGCACCGGCTGCTTCAAACCCCACGCGTCCTTTAATCCCGATAATTGTATCTCCGATATGCATATCACGGCCAATTCCATATGCTGCTCCGGCGGCTTCAACAGCACGAATAGCTTCAATTTTATCCTCAAAAGCCACCCCGTTTACACCACAAATTTCGCCTTTATTGAAATCAATCGTCAGTAATTCTCCCTCGTTCTTTGTAATCTGACTTGGATAAGCATCTTCTGGCAATGTCTGATCCGATTTTAATGTTTCCTTACCTCCTACGCTGGTTCCCCATAAACCTTTGTTTATAGAGTATTCCATCTTTGTAAAATCTGCCACATAGCCATGATCTTTTAGATAGTTAATCTCATACTCACGGGTAAGGGTCATATCACGAGTCGGAGTAATGATTTCAATTTCAGGGGCTAAAACCTGAAATGTAAGGTCAAAACGAACCTGATCATTACCGGCACCGGTACTTCCGTGTGCTACATATTTAGCTCCAATTTTCTTTGCATATTCAATAATTGCAATTGCCTGAAAAATACGCTCAGAACTTACTGAAATAGGATATGTACCATTACGAAGTACATTCCCGAACACCATATATTTGATGCTCTTTTCATAATATTCCTTGGTAACATCAAGCGTAGCATGAGTAGCTGCTCCAAGTTTAAAGGCACGTTCCTCAATAGTTTTCAGTTCCGTTTCAGAAAAACCTCCTGTATTTGCAATCGCAGTGTGAACTTCGTAACCTTTTTCTACCGATAAATATTTGGCACAAAAGGAAGTATCCAAACCACCACTAAATGCCAAAACAACTTTTTCTTTCATTTGTTTATAATTTATTTTTAACGGTCAAATGGAACTCCATGTTACAACATTAGTATCTTGTAGGATATGCTTGAAACACGAGCGTTTCATTATAGTAATATTTTATATCGTATCTTCGCCAGCGAAGGATAGTTCGTTATTCTTTTGTTTTTACGTTCACCACCTTCTTGTCGGCCTTCTTTTTGGGCTTGGGGAAAAGCTGAGAGAACACTTTTTTCCATGCACTTTGCGTTTTCTTTTCGGTTGCATGCTCTTCCGGATCATACAGCATACCTGTGCACAAACACATTTTATAGTTATTGCGCTTCAGGATATCAAAATTCACACAAGCTTCACAACCTTTCCAAAAGGCTTCGTCATGCGTCAGTTCTGAAAAAGTCACAGGTCTGTAACCTAATTCGGAATTGATTTTCATAACCGCCAGTCCTGTCGTCAATCCAAACAACTTTGCATTTGGAAATTTTTCTCTCGACAAGTCAAACGATTTTTTCTTAATCGCTTTTGCCAATCCCTGTCCTCTGAATTTTTCAACAACAATAAGACCTGAATTAGCGACAAATTGCTTATCGCCCCAACTTTCGATGTAGCAAAAACCCGCAAACTCACCATCTTCGGTTAATGCAATTATAGCTTTTCCTTCCAATATTTTCTTTTCGATATATTCAGGCGAACGCTTAGCAATACCGGTTCCTCTTTTTGCGGCTGCTGCGCTGATGGTGTCCAATATAGTATTAACATACTCTAAATGGCTTTCATTGGCAACCACAATTTCAATTTTTGCTCCTTCTGACATTTTGTATTTTACATTTATAGGAATGAAACTTGATAATAACTCAGGCAGCTATAAACTGCCCTCTGTTTTTCAATGAACATTTGCTTTTTACGTCGTTTTTTCTGCTTTTATTTCAGGAAAAAGCTCTGACAATAAGGAAAGCACTTCTCGTCTGGATGATTTCTCATTAAGAGCCAGAAAAATGGTATCGTCACCCGCAATAGTTCCCAAAATCCGGTTGTCTGCATAATTATCAATACTCCATGCCAAAGCGCTGGCAAAACCGGGACTTGTTTTTATCACTCCCATTGTGCCTGTAAAGTCAATAGAAAGGATGCCTCCGGGAATACGGTTTGTTGATTTTGTGTTACTTTTTGCGCGGCCATACTCAACCACTTTACTCGAAAGAGAGTAACGATACCCACTTACTGTCGGAATTTTTGCAACTTTCAGCTGCTTCAAATCGCGGGATAACGTGGCCTGAGTCAAATCGAAACCACTTGTTTTCAACACATTCAGCAATTCATCCTGACTGCTGATATTGAAAGAAACGATAATCTCCTTGATTTTGTCTAAACGGTCTTTCTTTCCCATTGTGAATTTTTATTCATTTATGGGCGCAAATTTATACATAAAAAACGAGCAAAGCAAGTCCATTTATATGTTTCAAACAACATTTTGCAAAGTTTTACAATTGATCTATTTTGGCACGCAAATAAAAAAATACAGTTCTATGTATTACAATGTACTATTTTTTGCATTATCTTTGTACCGTAAAAAGAAATCAACGGAGACATACAACACTTTATTCGGTTAAAAATCAAACATTAGAACAACATGAACGCAGATAATGTAAAATCTCAAATGAGAAAAGGCATTCTTGAATATTGCATTCTGTTAATTCTGGACAAAAAGCCATCATATGCTTCAGATATTATCACAGCACTTAAAGAAGCCAAAATCATTGTAGTTGAAGGAACCCTTTATCCGTTACTCACGCGATTAAAAAATAGTGATCTGCTAGCTTATCAGTGGGAAGAATCCACTCAGGGGCCTCCCCGAAAATATTACTCACTAACAGAAAAAGGAGGACTATTCTTACTTGAATTGGAAAAAGCATGGGACGAATTATCCGAAACAATTTCGGCCATCCGTAACAATACCAACGACTAAAGAATATTTTATAAAGACAAGAATTAATTTTGCATATATAAAAAGTCAGCAAGACTAAAAAACTACCGCCATTATGAAAAAGACAATTTCTATCAATCTGAACTGCACTGTTTTCCAAATTGATGAAGATGCATATCAGGCTCTAAGTGAATATCTTGATGCTGTATCCAAGCACTTACAGGAAGAAAACGGACAGTCGGAGATTATGACTGACATTGAAGCCAGAATTGCCGAACTCTTTACAGAACGGCTCAATAAATCTGGACAAGTGGTTACCATCGAACTCGTCAATGATATAATTGGGATAATGGGACGCCCTTCCGATTATGGAGAAGAAGAACCCGGAACTGAAGAAAAGAAAGAGTCAACTTCAACTTATTATCATTCATCCTCAAAACGTATTTACAGGGATCCCGAAAAAGCACTTTTAGGCGGGGTCTTAAGCGGGTTTTCCATATACTTAGGAATTGATGTGGTTTGGTTGAGAATTATTTTTGCCCTCTTGGTTATTTTCGGAGTTGGAACCGTTATTCCTATCTATCTTGTACTTTGGATTGTTATCCCCAAAGCAGAAACCACTGCTCAACGCATGGAGATGCAAGGTATTGATGTAACAATTGAAAACATAAAAGCAGAAGCCAACAAGGTAAAAGAGCGGTTTCAGGATTATGTAAAGCCCGAGAATATTGATAAAAAAAAAGAGCAAATCAAAGCTGAAGCCTACCGTGTAAAAGACAACGTTGAAGGATACGTACGATCAAACGAATTTCAGCACGGAGTTCAAGAGGTCGGTTCAACAGCAAACCGTGTTGCCCGGGGATTTTTCAAAGGCTTATTTGCTTTCATCGCAGGAGTTGTTGGCCTTACTGGCGCCATCATAGTCATGGGGCTGGTGATTGCATTAATACTCTCGCTTATTGAACCATCATGGTTTTTTGTCCATTTCCCGAATGAGGCTGTCAGTGCATGCTTTCTGAGTACCGGCAACATTGCTATGGTGCTTGTGGCTCTTCTGGTTTTAATCGGAGTCCCTGTCTACATGCTATTTTACATTGCCATAAAAGTGCTATCGGGCGACGCACATCTCTCTTCCACTTCAAAATGGGTGGCTCTGTTGCTTTGGTTAGCCGGTTTGTTTTTATTGGTAAGCCTCAGTTCTCAATTTGCATATTTACACTGGTTTACCGACTTACTGTAAACTACTTTTCAATCTCTTGCAACAATGCTCATAAACGATCAATAAGCATTGTTGCAAGAGATTTTTCTTTTTAAATCAATTTGGAGAGCAGGTTCCGCTCAAATTCCGAATTGAAATTGCATACTATTTAAGCAATTGCTTTCCCGTCAAAAAATCGCTATTTTTGCATCAAAATTGCAGATATGCGCATTGATATTATCACAGTCCTTCCCGAATTATTAGAAAGTCCTCTGAATCATTCTATTGTAAAACGTGCCCAAGACAACGGTTTAGTTGAAATTGTGGTACATAACCTGCGTGATTATTCGCAGGATAAGAAGCATCACCGTGTGGATGATTATGCTTTTGGCGGAGGTGCCGGAATGGTAATGCAAGTGGAGCCGATTTTCAGAGCAATCACTGCGCTAAAGGAAGAACGCGACTATGCCGAGATAATTTACACTTCGCCGGATGGGGAAAAATTTGCACAACCACTGGCCAACAGGCTTTCGATGGGAGGCGATTTACTTATCCTGTGCGGACATTATAAAGGCATTGATCAACGCGTAAGAGACCACCTGATTACCAAAGAAATATCCATCGGAGACTATGTATTAACGGGTGGCGAATTAGCCGCTGCGGTAATGACTGATGCTATCGTTCGCTTAATTCCAGGCGCTATCGGAGACGAACAATCTGCCCTTTCTGATTCATTCCAGGACAACTTACTGGCTCCACCGGTTTATACAAGACCAGCTGACTTTAATGGCTGGAAGGTGCCGGAAATTCTGCTGTCGGGACATGAAAGAAAGATTCACGAATGGCAATTTCAACAGTCCATGGAAAGAACTAAACGCCTCAGGCCGGATCTACTCAACGACTAATGAGTCAATATGTTATTTTATATTTAGGGGTCGTCAATGTGCTTAGCGGCATTTTATTTTCCTGGGATAAAAGAGCTGCAAGAAACGGGTTAAGACGAGTTCCGGAAATCCGGTTACACCTTTTTGAATTAATGGGCGGAGTGTTTATCAACTGGATACTGATGTACACTATCCGTCATAAAAACAAGAAATTCAGCTATTACGCGATAACATACCTATTGCTATTTCTTTGGTCAATTGCAATAGTTTACCGTAAAGACATCTTTTTTATAAACGCATAATACCAACACTATGATAAAAACTGGAATAATTGGCGGTGCCGGTTACACAGCCGGAGAATTGCTAAGATTACTTATCAATCACCCGGAGGTGGAAATTACGTTTGTGCACAGCGGGAGTAATGCAGGAAATAAAATCACGGCTGTACACAGCGGTTTGCTCGGAGAAACCGATCTGGTTTTTACCGAGAGTCTGGAATTGTTACACGCTATCGACCTGCTCTTTTTCTGCACGGCACACGGTGACACAAAAAAATTCATAGACAGTCATGAATTGCCTGCAAACCTTAGAATCATTGACTTATCGACTGACTACCGCGCAAAAAGAGATGACCACGATTTTGTGTACGGACTCCCTGAACTTAACCGTGAGGCCATTATCAAAGCCCAACACATCGCCAATCCAGGATGCTTTGCGACTGCTATTCAGTTGGCTGTATTGCCTTTAGCACAAAACGGTTCTTTGAACGAAGTGCATGTGAACGCCATTACGGGTTCTACAGGAGCTGGGGTTAAACCAGGTTCTACCACACACTTCAGCTGGAGAAACGACAACATTTCGGTCTACAAAGCATTTGAGCACCAACACCTTGCCGAAATAACACAATCGATAAAGCAATTGCAATCATCATTTGACGCTCCGATTAACTTTATTCCTGTGCGCGGAGACTTTGCCAGAGGAATCTTTGCAACGGTTTATACCGAATGTGATCTTACTATCGAAGAAGCGAAGAAATTATACAACGATTATTATCTTGCCCATCCGTTTACCATTGTAGCTGACAGCAACCCTGATTTGAAACAAGTGATCAACACCAACAAATGCGTGTTGTATCTGGAAAAGCATGGCAATAAACTACTTATCATATCCGTCATCGACAATTTGTTGAAAGGAGCTTCAGGACAGGCTGTTCATAACATGAACCTTATTTTCGGGCTTCCCGAAAACACCGGACTTAAGCTCAAACCGATTGCTTTCTGATATTGATTATACCATATAAAACAAACCCCGAAGAAATTCAACAGATTCTTCGGGGTTTGTTTTTATGTCTATTAGCGACTTCCGCTACTATCTTTTTCGGGCTTCTTTACAAGTTCTCTTGGCTTTTGTTTATCAAGTGGAATTTCTGTTGGATTCCAATCCTGCTCAATATCCCAATTGGCTCGCAAAGTGATTTTTGACGGGAAATAATAGACCTGTTCCGGATCACGCTTCAGCTTGTAATTACCGGTATCCCAGTGCCCGTTATCATTTGCGTCGATATACATTCGCAGATAATAATCGCCAGGGAGTAAATAACTGAATGTATTCTGGGTCGGTTTTGCTTTCAGGGTTTTGATCACTTCATCTTTACTATTCAGCAGTTCTAATACAGCATGCTCAACGAAAGGAGAAAGGTTGACAATTAGAGAGGAATAATCCTCCAATGCCCTCACTCTGAACGCTTGCTTGTAAGTGTCGTTCACCAGACCTTTCCAGTTGGTAAACATCGCCGAATCCATCTCTAGTTTATAGTGAGTATCAGGTTTCCATGGATACGTCATAGAATAAACAAGTCCGACATCATCATCCCGTTTAAGATGAATGACCGCGGGCTTCCAAAGCGTATCCACCTTAACGTAGAAATGAAGTCTGGATGAATCAATCTTCACCACCGGCGACTCGAATTTGAAATAAATGCGTTTATCAACATCTACATCCTGCCCCAAATCGGCGTTAATTCTCCATGTTTCAATTTTCTTCTTAGTATCTTTCCCCGCTTTGCTGTTCGTCGCGGAAGGAGTCTTTTTGGGGTGATGAAATTTGAATAAAAGAGTGTCTGTGGCAGCTATCAGGTTGCCCACCGAATCCGATTTGTGATAATACAATGCCATTTTAAGCGTATCCATCTTGGCCGCAATTGTATCTTTGATCCAATAAGACAAAGTATCATTCTTGATACTACGTTGCAACAACGGAGGCTGTTTCCATTTAAAATTCAATGGCTTAAGAACAGGCAGCGTGTCATTTTTCGCACCAAAAAAGAGTGTAATCTTATCCTGGGTTAATCGTTCGCTCTTCACTAAGCGCTGACGCGAAAACTCTTCTTTGTAATAGCGCAAAACAAGCGTATCTGGCAAGAAGCGAACATAATTCACTTGCATGATAGTATCTATCTTAGCCGAGTCTGTTCGAATAGTATCGTTTCGCACATCCATTTTAAAAGATGTCTGAACAGGATTGGAATACACTGCTACACCTTCGGCTGGCTGATCAAAGAAAAAATTCCCATTCTGATCATTCAAAGCAAACACCCGGTACTTTCCGTTACGAACTCCCTTGATTGAGAAAGTTCCTTTTTCACTGGTTTTTGCAACTCGCAGCAATGGAATATGTGTAAAAGCAGAATCGTTTATATTTTGGTGAATCCCGGCAATAATATTCGCAACAGGATCGAGCGTATGAGCATCCAGAACCGTACCTGCAATCTGCATCGTGTCAATTGACGCCCCTGTTGAAAAACTAAAAGCGAAATTTTTCAGGATATTCTTCTCATTATTGTCAGCCAGTGATTCTCCGAAATCAATTGTGTACGTTGTATTTGCCTTGAGAGAATCGTTCAAAACAATCGACACTCTTTTCCCGATAGCTTTAATGGTTGCCGGTTCAATCTGCGCCGGAGAAACAACTACTTTTTCAGACGGATTAGTCAATTGAACTATTTCGTCAAAATAAAGATCAAAATGTTTCGCTGTCACATTTGTTTGTTGCAAAGTTGGAACACTTCTCAACAAAACCGGAGGCGTAATATCCTTGGGTCCACCGGTAGGTCCCATTCCCCTGTTAGCACAAGCTATCAGCAAAACACTGAAAACTAAAACTATAAAATATCTGAAAGTATTATATCTGAATTCCATCTGAAAGGAAATACGCATTTAATTAATTAAGGCACAAAAGTACGAATGTTTTTCGATTTATGATAGCAAAACGAAAATGGAGGCAACGTTCAATAAACAAAGACTTTATCTCCAAACCCGGTTTTATTAAAAAAGCACCAAGAATAAAAATGAGATCCATGTTGTTTTTTCTTAATATTAACATCTCTCACAATAGACTTTTTTCTATCTTTGTCTCCTATATTATGAAAATTCGCTGGAAAATAGTATTCATTTCAATCGGCTGTTTATTAGTCGTTTCCTACTTGATTTTTGCCGGAGTCTCGTTTTCAGGCAGATTATCAACAGAGGTTTGTCATGGTGTACAGGTTACTGTAGAAGACAGTTCCAAAATTGGCTTTATTACCTCAAAAGAAGTATTTCGATTGCTTGAGAGCCGCAACCTAAATCTGGTCGGCCAAACGATGAAGCATATCGACATCGGAAAAATTGAACGGGAAATCAGGAAAAATCCGTATATTGACAAGGTAGATTGCTACAAAACGCTTGACGGAAATGTCAAAATCAGTGTCTGGCAACGACAGCCTATCGTACATGTGATGACGACCGAAAATTACTATTTGGACAACGATTTTCACAAGATGCCTTTTGTACCCGGATATTCCACATATGTACCTATCGTTTCGGGAACTGTGAGTCAAGCATATATCCGCTACAAGCTATTTCCTTTCATCCGTTTTCTTCAGGGAAATGAGTTTTGGAACGCGCAGGTGGAACAAATTTATGTACAAAACGATTCTACAGTGGAATTAGTGCCAAGAGTCGGCGACTATATTATCAACTTAGGATCTGTAGACAGATACGAACAAAAGCTTGGCAAGCTGATGGAGCTTTACAACAAAGCCTTTAACACAATCGGGTGGAACCGATATTCCTATATCGACCTGCAATACAGGGACAAAGTAATTTGCTCAAAAAAAACGGACGAACCCGTACCCGTAAAGCAGGAAGTGGAAGGGAGCGAACCAATACAATAAGAATTAAGGTAAGGAAGAAAAAGAATATGGATACAAACAATATATATGTTGCTCTTAATATCGGAAGTTCCGAAATTACAGCAATGGCCGTTCAGAAAAACGAAGAGGGTCAGCTACGAATCCTGGGTGTCGAAACCGGCAATTCGGAAGGTGTCCGCTATGGGGAAATTATCAATCCCAGTAGTGCCAGCGCTGTTGTAAACCGCCTGCTAAAGCTTCTGGAAAACCGCATCGGACGCGATATCGGGCAGATATATGTAGGATTAAACGGGCGTTCTCTTAAAACGCTCAAAGCATCCAACGGACGTCAGTTGAACAGCGGAGCTGAAGTTACAGACGTGCTACTTCACGAAATGATTAGTGAAGTCAAAGACGCAAAAACAGAACAAGGCGCCATTTATGAAGTCTACATGCAGGAAACCAAAGTTGATGATGAAATTGAACCATCACCAATTGGTTGTCTGTGCGAAAAGATAGTGGCAAACTACCGTGTTATCTTAGGTAAACCCGAACTCAGGACCAATATCGAGCGTTGCATTGAACGAACCGGATACGGACTGGTCAACACTCCTATTCAAATTGTAACGACGGCCGACGCTCTTTTATCCAACATTGAAAAAGAGCAGGGTTGTGTATTAGTCGATTTCGGGGCTCATTGCACCTCGCTAGCCATCTTCCATCACGGTTACCTGCGTTATTTATCGGTAATTCCATTAGGTGGCAAGAATATCACTAAAGACATTACCAGTCTCGAACTACCGGAAAATATCGCCGAACAAATAAAAATTCAGTTTGCCAATGCAATACGATCTACTGTAAATCCATCGCAACGCATCACTATAAAATCGGAAATACCGGGGATGGAGCCAAAACGGATTCCGCTTCAAACTCTGGCAATGGTTACCGAAGCACGCGCGGGCGAGATTCTGGATCTGATTTTTGTCCACATTCAAAAATCAGGATTAGCCGGACATTTAGGTGCAGGCATTATTATCACCGGAAATGCGTCCAAATTGCAAAATCTGGATGCTCTCATACAACAAAAAACTCAGCTACCAGTTCGTATCGGCACACACAATCTGCATCTGGAAGACGGTACCAACGAACGTTTTTATGACATTCGCTATTCTCCTCTGGTCGGAATCTTATTGTCGGCCGACATGGATTGTGCCTATCAGGAAGAAGAGAAAGCTGTTGAGATCGGCAAGCCGGAAAAACCGCAAAAGCCAGCCAAACCGCCAAAAATCAAGCGCAACAACGTTTTCAACAAAATCGGAGGCAAGGTTGCCAATAGCTTAATAAACCTATTCAGCGAAGAAGAGGAATCTTCGAACGAAAACAAGAACTAGTTCTAACGAATTGAAAATAATAACTCAACAATACTATGGGACAGGACAACGACTTAATTGATTTCATCCTTCCGATGGAAACCACTTCTATCATTAAAGTAATCGGCGTAGGAGGTGGCGGAGGCAACGCGGTAAACCACATGTTTCACCGCGGCATCACCGACGTAACTTTCATTGTATGCAACACCGACAACCAGGCCCTGCAAAAGTCGCCCGTACCCATTAAGATTCAGCTTGGTGCGGAAATTACCGAAGGATTAGGTGCCGGTGGGCGTCCTGAACGCGCTAAAGATGCTGCTATGGAATCATTAGCCGACATTGAAAAAGTGCTTAGCTCCAACACCAAAATGGTTTTTATCACTGCCGGAATGGGTGGTGGAACCGGAACCGGAGCTGCGCCAGTTGTTGCTAAGGTTGCTAAAGACATGGGCATCCTGACGGTAGGCATCGTCACTATCCCGTTTGCTTTCGAAGGAAAGAAGAAAATTGCTCAGGCTTTGGACGGTGTGGACGAAATGGCAAAATACGTTGATGCACTGCTTGTAATCAACAATGAAAAGCTCCGTTTGATCTATCCTGATCTTGAACTTTCGAATGCATTTGCTCAGGCCGATGATGTATTGACCAATGCAGCAAAAGGAATTGCCGAAATCATTACCGTTCCCGGATATATCAACGTTGACTTTGCCGACGTTTACACCATCATGAAAGAAGGCGGCGTTGCCATCATGAATACCGGTTTTGCAGAAGGTGAAAACCGTGTAAGCCGTGCAATAGAGGATGCACTTCACTCTCCGCTGCTCAACAACAGCGACATACGTGGTGCAAAGAAAATATTACTGAATGTCTATTGTTCCAACTCGAACCAAATCAAGATGGAAGAAGTGGCCGAAATCAACCGCTTCATGGAATCTACCGGTTCAGATATGGAAGTTATCTGGGGTGCAAGTTTCGAAGACGGACTGGAAGACAAGGTGAAAATTACAATTATAGCTACAGGCTTCGGCATCGATCAGATTCCCGACATGATTGGAGACAAGAATATCGAAGAACTCCATTTTGCAAAGAAGTCGAAAGAACCTGAACTGGAAATAGTTCGTCCTGTGATAGCAACGGCACCCGTTGTGGAAGCGCCAAAACCGTCACCCACACCAGCACCGGCAGTAACTCCAACCCCTACACCTCAGGCTGAACAACAACCGCAGCCTTCTCATAAACAAATGGACAGATTCTACGGCAATACAGTAAAAAAAGACATGTCACAATTAAGTTTCATGCTGGAAGATATTGAAAATGACGACACCTTGTCTGAAATTGAAAATACGCCTGCATATCTGCGCAAACAAAAATAATTTTAATCCGTTATACAAGGATAATAACCTGAAAAATAAACATTATGGGACTTTTTGAAAAAGTAAGTGATGATATTAAGGCTGCAATGCTTGCCAAAGAAAAAGTAAAACTGGAAGCTCTCCGCGGAATAAAAAAAGAATTTCTCGAAGCTAAAACAGCCAAAGGATCGGATGGAGAACTTACTGACGAACAGGCAGTGAAAATTCTGCAAAAGATGGTAAAACAGCGTAAGGATTCCGCTTCTATTTACACGGAGCAAGGTCGTCCGGAATTAGCTGAAACCGAACTGGCAGAAGCCACCGTAATCGAAGCTTATCTTCCACAACAAATGAGTGACGAAGAATTGACTGCTGCCATTCAGGCAATTGTAGCTCAGGTTGGCGCCACCGGCCCAAAAGAAATGGGCAAAGTAATGGGAGTTGCAAGCAAACAACTGGCAGGCAAAGCTGAAGGCAGATTGATCTCTGAAAAAGTTAAGAGCATTCTCAATTCACTATAATATAAACATCTGAAATAAAACAGAATACCTGACCATCAGTTATTCTGTTTTATTTTTTTATATATATTTTCCATTGGAAATTATTTGTTTTGGAAATTATCATATTACCTTTGCATCAAAATAGAAGCGAAATGAACGAAACACAAAGTCCAAATTGTATTTGCACGCTGCGTAATATCTATAAAGCCATAGGAGAATGTGAGCAACAGCTGATGCAAGAGTTCGGATTAAATCTGAACGAAGCGATGACTCTTTGTACTCTAAACAAGCAATCTTTATGTGCATCCGAGATTGCGGAAGCCGCAGGAATGCAATGTTCACAAACATCAAAAGTCATTAAGTCTCTTGAAGACAAAGGGCTATTAGAACGCCAACTGGGCAAATCAGACAAAAGGAACATGTTTTTTGTACTGACCGAAACAGGCGACAAAGTCCAAAAGCAAATAACCGGATATCAACTTTGCGTTCCGGAAATACTCAAACAACTCATTTAGCGCCAAATCATCTGACATTCTAAACAATATACACAATGAGACAAAAAATTCTCCAATTCATAAAAAAGAACATCCTGATAGTGGCAGGCATTGCTGTAGGGGCAATAGGAGGATTTCTTTACTGGAAGTTCGTCGGATGCTCGTCCGGACACTGCCCCATCACCAGTTCGCCGGTCAATAGCACGCTTTACGGAGCACTTATGGGAGGTTTGCTATTCAGCATGGGCAAGCCAGACAAAAAGAAAGACAAAGAGAAGACGGAGACAACAGAATAATTTCAAACACGAATTCATATGACCCGTACACTATTATTCAGCATCATATTGGCATTCACGACACTATCGTGCAGTGCAAAAAAAGAAACAAAAACAGTAAACAACAAACAAACAGAAAATAAAATGGGAACAATAGAACTAACAAAAGCAGATTTTCTTACCAAAGTAATGGACTTCGAAAAAAATCCCAAAGATTGGGTTTTTCTGGGTAACAAACCGTGTATCATAGACTTTTATGCCAACTGGTGTGGTCCCTGCAAAATGCTTTCGCCGATATTGGAAGAGCTTTCGCATGAATACGCCGGCAAAGTCGATTTTTACAAAATAAACACTGAAGAACAACAAGAGCTTGCAGCCTTGTTCGGAATACAAAGCATTCCCAGTATTCTTTTTTGCCCGATGGGAGAAAAACCGCAAATGGCAATGGGTGCACTACCTAAAGAGACCCTAAAACAGGCAATTAATGAAGTTTTGTTAAAGAAAGCAGAAGCAGTAAAATAAAGATATGGCGTTAGTGATTGACAGCAATCTATGTCCTCAAAACCATAGATGCCCTTTAATAAATATATGTCCTACAGGAGCCATCACTCAAACCGGATTCGGTTTACCGGTAATTGATCGTTCCAAATGCATTCAATGTGGTAAATGTGTCAGAAAATGCGGCATGGCGGCCATTTATACCGTTGCCGATTAGGATGAACCCTGCCATAACGGATTCAGCCGGCAGACAAGAAAAACCACACATATTGCAAAAAATTTTCCCTACTTTTGTACGTTAAAAAGTAGGGATTTTTTGTTGAATTAAAACACGATTATGTTGTCACCTAAAAGTAAAAGCGCTATTAAATCAGGGTATCTTGTGGCCTTATTTTTGATAGGAATATTCTATTGCTCCATTGTCAATATTTTCTTTCTGAATTTTATTGCTCAAATTTTCATTCTAACTGTTCCTTTCGTCATTTATTACTTTGTAAAAAAATATGCCAAGACCCATCCGGAAGAACCTTTAACATTCGGACCTGCCTTTGGCCTTTCCTACAGCATTTTTTCTATAGCAGGATTGATTACTGAAACTGTCAAATTTTTATTTTATCAGTTTGCCAACGCCAACTATTTACCTTCTAAAATAGATGAACAAAGACAACTTTATGAAAGGATGGGTTTACTCAGCAACGAAGCATCCAAAGCATTTGATATTCTCTCGGTTCCTTATCAAAATGTTGTCTTTGAATATATTATCATGTATGCTATTTTGGGGTCAATAGCCTCATTAATCATAGCAGCCGTTGTAAAGAAAAAATATACTCCTTTCGAGTAAATAATATGAATGAATCACACACATGTTTATTCCCTGAATTATTTGTTTTATGAATATTTCAATCATTGTTCCCCTCTATAACGAAGAAGAATCGCTTCCGGAGCTTTTTGACTGGATTGCAAAAGTTATGACAAAGCATAACTATAGTTACGAAATAATCTTTATCAACGACGGCAGTACCGATCATTCGTGGAAAGTAATCGAACAGTTACAAAAGAAGGCACCCGATGTTGTCAAAGGCATCAAATTCCGTCGCAATTATGGCAAATCGCCGGCTCTTTTCTGCGGATTTGACATGGCTCAGGGTGATGTTGTAATCACTATGGATGCTGACTTGCAAGACAGTCCTGAAGAAATCCCCGAACTTTACGACATGATTGTCAATCAGAAGTATGACCTGGTATCGGGATGGAAAAAGAAACGTCATGACGGTACTCTGACTAAAAATATTCCTTCAAAAGTTTACAATGCTACGGCACGCAAGGTGACCGGGCTGAAACTGCACGACATGAACTGCGGCCTAAAAGCTTACCGTAGCGAAGTGATAAAGAATATTGAAGTTTATGGCGAAATGCACCGCTATATTCCTTATCTGGCGAAAGTTGCCGGATTCAAAAAAATCGGAGAAAAAGTAGTTTCACATCAGGCTCGAAAATTCGGTACTTCAAAATTCGGCCTGAACCGTTTTGTGAATGGATATCTCGATCTCTTTTCTCTATGGTTTCTGTCAAAATTCGGCAAACGCCCCATGCACTTCTTCGGATTCTGGGGCACCGTAATGTTTTTGCTCGGATTTATTGCCGTGCTGGTTGTCGGAGGAATGAAATGGTATGCTCTTTCAACGGGAACCCGTTCGCCACTGGTTACATCAACACCTTACTTTTATCTGGCACTCACCACCATGATTTTAGGCACACAGATGTTTCTTGCCGGATTTTTAGGCGAACTCGTTTCCAGGAACTCTGCCGAGCGTAACAATTATAATATCGAAAAGACGATTTAAAATTTGAAGGCGAAAAGTCTGGGTCTTGAGGCTCAGTCTGGCCTTTGGTAAATCGTAAATCGTAAATGATTAAATCGTAAATGATATGGACATATTGTTCGACATCCTAAAATACACTTTACCGGCAGCACTGGTAGTATTTGCCACATATGTTGTCATGAAGCAACTGCACAACGAAAACGAGAAACATCGTCGTTACGAATTTTTGCGTACTTCGGCACAACTTATTACTCCGGCAAGATTACAGGCTTACGAAAGGCTCACTCTTTTTATTGAAAGAATGATTCCGGACAATCTTGTCATGAGGCAACCGTGCTCATCGATGACAGCTGCGGCACTTCAAGCCCAGTTGCTCGAAATTATACGCAACGAATACGAGCACAACGTGTCTCAACAACTGTATGTCGGTAACGACGTTTGGATTATGGTAAAAAATGCCAAAGAAAGCATGCTGCAACTGGTCAACAGCTGCGCAACGCGTTTGCCAGCCGGATCATCGGGTATAGCATTGGCGCAACTTATTATCGAAACCTATAATGCTGCCAGTGGAACCACTCTCGACATCGCTCTCAACATGTTGAAAAAAGAGATGAATGAACGTTTAGGATAATCTTCGACCGGCATTTTAGCCGTCACCCAAGCCTGAAAAGAATGAAAAAGAACCTGTTTAAACTCACCGTTATGGCACTGCTGACATCTGTTTGTGTAACGTCTATGGCTGCCAACTCTCAAGCTATTTCTCCAACAACCGTAGAAGCCACAATTACCGGCATGGTTAGCAAATTCGGCAACAATGACCTGATGGTGAAGGGTGTGCGCCAGACTGCATCTTTCTGGACTTTACAGGATGGGACCGAAGCTGATTTCACACGTTTCTGCAACGATAATTACACATCCACACCAGAAGCAAAAAAAGCCTTGTATTCAAAATTATCAACGGCATTTGAAACGCTGACAGGCGGTTACAGCACGATGGACGTTCACCTGAAGATGCCCGTTCACATTAATGGTCCCGCCATTACGCCAGTTGACGAACTTTTTGCCGGCTACGATGTTGCTGCACATTTCCAAGATGATATGTTCGCCAACAAGATTGCATTCATCACCATGCTGAATTTCCCGTTCTACTCACTTCAGGAGAAAAATGAGGCTGGTAAGCTATGGAGCAGGCAGCAATGGGGTTATGCCCGTATGGGTGACATGTTTATAGAACGTGTTCCTGCTGCGGTGAATCAAAATATTTCGGCTGCCTCAATGGCCGGAGAGAACTACATTGCCGAGTACAACATCATGATGGGGCAGCTCGTGAACAACAAAGGGGAGAAACTATTCCCGACTTCAATGAAGCTGCTTAGTCACTGGAACCTGCGTGACGAACTCAAATCGGATTATGCTGACAAAAAACGCGGCCTCGAAAAACAACAAATGATCTACTCCGTAATGAAACACATTGTGGATCAGTCCATACCTGCCGACGTCATCAACAATCCGGCATACGAATGGAATCCTTACCTGAATAAGACCTGGAAAGACGGAAAAGAAGTTACACTTGCAGCTGAAGGCAACCGACGTTACAACATCCTCCTGAACCAGTTCAAAGCTCAGAAAGCAGCAGACGCCTATAGCCCACTCTACCCGACTTACATACAACGTTCATTCGATCACGGAATGGAAATTTCTTCCTCGGAGGTTGAACAGCTGTTCACTTCATACCTGTCATCGCCGCAAGTGAAAGAAGTTGCTGCTGTGATCAGTAAGCGACTGGGGCGTAAACTGCAACCGTTCGACATCTGGTACGATGGCTTCAAGGCAAGAAGCGTTATTCCGGAAGATGAACTGACTGCTAAAACGCAAAAGCTATACCCGACGGCACAGGCTTATGGCGCTGACATGGAGAATATCTTGAAAAAATTGGGTTTTAGCGAAAGTGAAGCACATCGCATTGCGCAAAACGTTGCTATAGATCCGGCTCGTGGATCGGGTCATGCTATGGGTTCGGAATCCAAATCCGAAAAAGTACGGTTGCGTACCCGCGTGGGTGCTAATGGAATGGACTACAAAGGCTACAACATTGCTACTCATGAGTTTGGACATAACGTGGAACAAACCATTAGTCTGCATGACGTTGACGATTACATGCTGCATGGCATTCCTAACACAGCTCATACCGAAGCGCTTGCCTTTGTTTTCCAAAAACGCGATTTAGACTTACTGGGATATTCCGGTAAAGTTGAAAACCTTGAAGTTCTTCAAACACTCGACACATTCTGGGACGTTTACGAAATTATGGGCGTTTCGCTTGTGGATCTGCATACATGGCAATGGCTCTACGCACATCCCGATGCTACTTCAACCGAACTGAGAGATGCCGTTGTACAGTGCGCCAAAGACGTATGGAACCGATTTTATGCGCCGGTACTCGGGGATAAAGACTCCCCTATTCTGGGAATTTATTCGCACATGATCAATGATCCGTTATACCTTTCAAACTATCCTTTCGGTTTCCTGATACAGTTTCAGCTGGAACAACATTTCACCAAAGAAACACTGGCCTCCGAAATAGAAAGAATCTATTCTCAGGGAAGATTTACACCCCAGATATGGATGAAAGGAGCTGTAGGTAAAGAGATTTCGACACAACCCTTACTGGATGCTACCGAAGCTGCGCTGAAAAAAGTAGCCCGTCAATAAATTGTCTTTACCGAACAGGATAAATTTTCTAACTTTGAACTTGCAACTTTTAATTTTGAACATCATATGAGCTTTATAGAATTTGCCCGCAAACGTCATTCTGTGCGTAGTTTCAAAGCACAGTCCGTAGAACAGGAAAAGATTGAATATCTGCTTGAAGCAGCACGTATCGCACCTTCGGCCGTAAATTTCCAACCGTGGAAAATGATTGTAGTAACAGACAAAGCCCTGCTTAACCAGTTACAGGATTGTTATCCCCGCGAATGGTTCAGCACTGCGCCTGCATGTATCGTTGTTTGCGGCGACCATAACAGATCGTGGAAACGTTCTTCCGACGAAAAAGACTATTGCGATGTGGATGTAGCCATTGCCATCACACACCTCACTCTTGCTGCTGCCGATCAGGGATTAGGCACTTGCTGGATATGCAATTTTGATGTACGCAAATGCGTAGCCACGTTGTCTATTCCTAAGCATATGGAACCCATCGCTATAATTCCGATTGGCTATCCAACTGACCCTGAAGACTTAACAGAAGAAGATAAGCAACGCAAGCCTTTATCTGAATTGGTGGAATATCGTTAAGCGAATGAACAAACTGCTTTCCATAGCCTTATTTTTGCTTTTGGCCGTCGCTTATATAGCCTGTACCAACGACAACAGCTGCCACGAAAACCGTTATGTGGTAATGACTTCTAATTTTTACACGATTAAGAACGACACTACCAAAACGTTTACCGTTGACAGTATTTGGGTGAAAGGCTTGGGTAATGATTCCTTACTGTATTCTAACTCCAAGTCGGTAACGTCAATCAGCATGCCTTTGCAGAAGATGAACGATACCAGCAGGTTTGTTATCCGGTTCAACACCATTTACGATACGCTGACAGTAATTCACGCCAATATTCAGAAGTATCTGTCGCTCGAATGTGGCTGTCTGGTGACGCACAAACTGGATTCCACCAAGTTAGCTTACACGCAGCACAAAGTAAAACGAATAAAAGTAAAATACGATAATGTCAGCACTACTAAACGGGAAAATCTTCAGATATATTTTTAGCTTGTTGGTGCTGATCGTTTGTATTCCGGGAGTTATGGGTCAACAAAACAAAGATCGTAAACCTCCGGTAAAACAAGCAGCTAAAAAACCTGTAGCAAAAAAAGCGGAACCACAGCCTTTGCTCAGGGCGATATCGGTTCAGGCTGATGTTGCAGGTCCATTTATCAGCAAATTACAAAGCTCGGGAGTATCCTATTTCGAAGCTTCCGCGGATCTGAACCTGCGCAACAAATGGTTTCCTGTATGGGAAATTGGTTATGCCAATATCAATCATGTTGCCGACGAGGGAGGTCAATACATTGCCAAGGGAATATACAACCGTATCGGTATCAACGTCAATCTTCTGAAAACAAACAATCCGAAACAAATTGCACAATCGACCCTGTTTGTCGGACTGCGTTTCGGTTTTGCTCCCTTCAGCTACGACATCCGCAATCTTCCGATGGCAGACGAATACTGGAAAACCGGCACTTTAACAACTGCCAACGATTTGAAAGCCTCTGCAAAATGGGGTGAATTTGTTGCCGGAGTCAGACTCAATGTTATCAAGAATATCACAATGGGCTGGAGCGGACGTCTGAAAATGGGATTGTCGACAGGCGGCCAGACCTATTCTCCCTGGTATGTTCCGGGATATGGCATTACAGGTGGTGCCGTTTGGGGCTTCTCATATAACGTCGGATATACAATACCCCTCAAATAAAGCAGAGTTAGCTGATGAAAAAACTTAGCGACACATTAGGTTATTATATTTTCTACGCATTTGCAGGAGTAATTGCCTGTTTGCCGCTGCCTGTGCTTTACCTGATTTCGGATATTGCAGCATTCTTCGTTCACAGAGTGGTTCGCTACCGTCTGAACATTGTAAGAATGAATCTTCGCAATTCTTTTCC
This sequence comes from Bacteroidota bacterium, assembly GCA_030706455.1. GTDB lineage: Bacteria > Bacteroidota > Bacteroidia > Bacteroidales > Paludibacteraceae > Microbacter. The sequence continues at coordinate 8,763 of JAUZOL010000023.1, read as the reverse complement.
CGAAAAGAGCGATGCAGAGCTGAAATCTATCGAAAATAAATTCTATCGCCACCTTTGCGATTATGGCGTTGAATTGATAAAGATGACCCGCATTTCAGAAAAAGAGCTAGACAAGCGGATAACAATCGATAATTTTGATCTGTTTTACGAACAACTCGACAAAGGGAAAAACATCATTCTGCTTCTTGGTCATTATGGCAACTGGGACTGGCTCTCAACGCTTGAACGCCGGTTTCGCCCGGGCGTAACACTGGCAGCAGTTTACCGTCCGTTGAAAAACCCCGGCATCGACGAGCTTTTCATTAAAGCGCGGGAACGATTCGGCACACTCAATATTTCGAAGAACAACACTTTAAGAGCGATGATACGGATCAAGCAGAACAAACAGCCTCACGTTGTGGCCATGGTCTCGGATCAAACGCCTTCCGTTAACAATCTGGAATACTGGACCAACTTTCTCCATCAGGACACACCAGTACTTACAGGCATGGACAAGATAGCCCGACAACTTGATTTTTCAGTATATTACATTGATTGTCAGGTTGTAAAAAGAGGTTATTACAAAGCAACATTGTCGGTTATTGAAAGTGATCCGGCTTCGTTGCAGCCTTATGAAATATGCGAACGCTTTATTCGAAAAGTAGAACAAACTATACAACGTGATCCGGCATTTTACCTCTGGTCACATAAACGCTGGAAACATAAACGAGAAAAATGAAAATCAGCATTGTTATTCTGAATTATAACGGGAAACGCCACATGGAACGTTTTCTGCCATCGGTAGTGCAGCACACCACCACCGCCGATACCGAAATTGTAATTGCAGACAATTGTTCTACAGACGATTCTATTCAATTTTTGAAAAACACATACCCGCAGTTGCGCCTGATTCAGCTCGACAAAAATTATGGCTTTGCCGGAGGCTACAACAAAGCTTTGGCACAAATTGAAGCCGAATACGTTATTTTGCTCAATTCGGATGTGGAAGTAACGCCCGACTGGGTTGAACACTTGGAAAAAGTGATGGATGAACGCCCGGAAGTTGCAGCCTGTCAACCTAAGATAAGAGCTCTGAATGACCGATCCCGTTTCGAACATGCGGGAGCCTGCGGCGGATTCATCGACCGACTGGGTTACCCTTTCTGCCGTGGACGTTTATTCTCATCGCTGGAAGAAGATAAAGGTCAATACGACACCATACGTGAAGTTTTCTGGGCAACAGGTGCCTGTCTGTTTATTCGTTCCAAAGAATTTTTTGATGCCGGTGGCTTCGACGATACTTTTTTTGCCCACATGGAAGAGATCGACCTTTGCTGGCGTTTGAAAAGCCGCGGACGTTCCATCTTATGTATCCCGCAAAGTACGATCTATCACCTTGGAGGTGGAAGCATGAGCGCAAAAAACAGCCGCAAGACCTATCTCAATTTCCGCAACAACTGGAGCATGTTATATAAAAACCTGACCGACGAAGAGTTGCAAAAGATTGCGTTCCCACGTTTTGTGCTTGATTATGCGGCTGCAATGCAGATGCTTTTGACAGGGCAGTTCAAACACGCTTTGCAGGTTCCTAAAGCCCGAAAAGATTACAAGGCCCTTCGAAAAGATCTTGCGGCCAAACGAGCCACCAACCTGCGCCTCGCTACAGTTGCCAAACCGTCGGGGATGCTCACCAAAAGCCTGTTGCGGATGTATTACCTGCAAGGCAAAAAATGCTTTAGCCAGCTGGAAAACCTGATACGCTAACTAACGAAAACGCCCCGATAACTTTTGGTTTTCGGGGCATTTCTTCGTTATTTACTCATCTTGCAAGAATTTTCCTCAAAAAGGACATTTAGTGAGTATTTAATATTATTTTCCCGGTTTTTAATGTTATTGCTCCGCTTACTAATTTATAGATATATAAAGCCTTCGGAAGGTTTGACATATCTATTTCATTGTACACATCATTGATTGGTGATTCTAAAACAACAATCCCAAGAACACTCATAATGGTCATCATTCGGTCTGCTTTGTCCGACATTTTTACGATAAGTTTATCAGTAACAGGATTAGGATAAATTGCCATACTGTCATTGATTGTCCCCGTGCCAAAGGCTGTGGTGTTGGTAGTGTTGCCGCTACTCACGCTCACACTTAGCTGAAGCGTCTCGGTTTGTTCTACAATAGCGTCATCTATGGTCGGAACCCGAATACGGAGACTCGTCACTCCCGCCGGAATAGTGATGGAACCGCTGCTCCAGGTTGTCCACGTACTTCCACCGTTGGTGCTGTACTGTATCGGAGTACCGGTATCGGTGCCGACGGTAGCCGTTCCGCTGGTTAATGCGGGGGTAAAAACTACAGCAGTTGAACTTGCAATGCTTAATGTCACGTTAAAAACAAGGGATGATCCCTCGGTAACTGTCGGGCTGCTTACTGCAATGGTTGCAATAGTGGCCACATCATTATCATTGATTGTCCCCGTACCGGAGGCTGTGGTATTTGTCGTGTTGCCGCTAGTAACGTTTACGCTTAGCTGAAGCGTCTCTGGTTGTTCTACAATAGCGTCATCTATGGTCGGTACCCGAATGCGGAGACTCGTCACTCCCGGCGGGATAGTGATGGAACCGCTGCTCCAGGTTGTCCACGTATTTCCTCCGTTGGTGCTATACTGTATCGGAGTGCCGGTATCGGTGCCGACGGTAGCCGTTCCGCTGGTTAATGCGGGTGTAAACACTACAGCAGTTGAACTGGCAATGCTTAATGTCACGTTAAAAACAAGAGATGATCCCTCTGTAACTGTCGGACTGTTTACTGCAATGGTAGAAATAGCTTGTGTACTATAATATTCGAATGCTCCAATGTCATATCCTGCACCTTGAGGACGAATAGTTCCATCGTAATCATCAATAACCGTTGGAGAAAGATTTGTTCCGGCATTAATGGCTGGTGAAGTACTTTGTAGATGAAAATTGTATTGTATACTATCTACAAACAAAGGCGATTTGTTGGTTAAATTAGTGGCAAAAGATGAACCAACACCTATATCATAAATATTGCCGGCTTTATGATTCCAGCTTATATTGTTGGTCACGATAGCGCCAGTACTACCAGAACCGATATCGATTCCAGTGGCATTCTCTATATTGCCGACATTATTTGCCCAAATAGTATTATTGTACACACCTGTGTTGTCGGCATTGTAATCAATTTGAATTCCCCCACTATTTCCCCAAATAAGATTATTGTATGCTAAATTATTTGCTCCTGACGAAAGAATTATGCCAGCACCTCTACTCCCTGCTCGGGCATTTTGGTGTATATTGTTATTGCGTACAATATTGTTTGTCGCATTCGTAGGTGCTTGCTCATTAAAGATATGAATGCCCCATCCTGCATTTTGGTATACCTCACATTTTTCAATCAGGTTATTACGGCCTGAGACATACATACCGTGATCAAAATCGGATAAGCCATTATTGTGAATTTTCAAATTGACAAATTCATTACTGCTTGATCCAGAATCGACATAAATACCATTGTTCTGTGCATTTTTTAGTTCACAATTTTTTATTCTGATGTGGTTTGCCGTATTATTTGGATCATTACCCGTATAAGTAATTTCCATCACATTGGTTGCGCCATTTACTCCATCTAAAATCAGGTTATCAAATATCAGATATCGAGTTCCTCCTGTCGGTCCCATGATGCGTATGACTTCAGTTGCACCCGCATTGGGTTGAATTGTAACACTTTCGCCCGGATATCCTGCAATGGTAGCTGGTATTTGCCAGGAAGTTCCACTGGGAAGATTTACGTTGTATTCATTTATTGATTCATTGTAGACGCCAGCGCGAATATAAAGTGTATCTCCGGCAGACAAGCACTGAATACCTGCGGCAATCGACAATTTGGGAGACGCCTTATTTTTGGCTTGCGTACAGGTGTTTGCATCACTGCCCGTCTTTGCAACATAATAAACCGTTCCAAAAACATTAGTCGACAATAGTGATAAAAGAAAACTGGAAATAAGTACAAAAGCACCTTTCGGGGAAATCATAATATTTATGCGAAAGAAGGGCTATTAAAATACAATTAGAAGGGCTATGGAGATTAGCAAGATTAGTCGCTTATTATCAAGCATCTATAATTCTACTGGTTACGCCTAATTTTTAAGAGTCAGACCAACAATTCGAGAAACGCTTAGCTTGTTTTGCTAATAAAATCTACTCTCATAAATCTTTCAAATATAGCATCTTGGGGTCTCTTTTGTCATATAATAAATACATTTAATCTTCAAAGTTAAATAACTGATCATTAAGACTATTTGACAAAACACAATAAATATATTAATAAGTTATCTACTGACAGAAAATATAGTCATTCAAACACTTAGAGATATTCATTTGGCTTCAAAACAAAAAGACCGGATGATACGTATTGGTCATAAAAAAGCCCTGAATGTGTAAACACTCAGGGCTCATAAAAACATCACTTAACTATCAATGAGTTACTTTCACTTCGCCAAGCATCGCTCTGTTGTGACCCGACAGAGTTACTGTTTTGGTCAACGTGACATATCCGCTGTCAACCGGCATAAATTTCACGGTATATGAACCGGAGACAAACCCGCTTAACTTGAAATAATTCATCCGGAGGGTATCCGAAAGAGTTGAAATCGTATCCGTTCCGTTAACCACAAACACCTTGGTAAGCAATTTACGCGGTAAAATAAAGCCTTCAATGCTTTGCGTACATTCCATAATAAAGCCTCTCATCTTAGGCATCAGAATATAATTTCCACTTCTGTCTCTGATGATGGAACGCGCAATATCGAAGTCGAGCATAATACTGTAACTGCCTGTAGGAGCTACTTCTCTTGCTTTCACCACAATAGAACTGTCGCTTTTAGAAGGAATAATCAACTGTTTGGTGGTGCCATCCGACAAAACAACCGAATTGCTTTTACCCAGCACAAAACGAATATGGCGTACAGTTTCGCCACTTGGAATGTTGATTTTTGAAAGCAGCGCGCTATCACCATTCGCCAGCATTTTGATGTTATAGACTGCTTCGGTAAAAGTCGCATCTTTCCAGATAGAATCCTTGCCGATATACTGAATCGCTTTGACGTCAAGATTTACTGACTTATAGCGAAGCCAGGGCATATCCGGACGATGAAACATCGGATCGTCAGTCAGGTAAACCGACACAGTTCTTGAACCCGTTTCGTTCATCGTATTGGTACACGATGTTACGAGCAAAGTGGCCGCAACGGCCATAAAAAATAACAATTTCTTCATACATGCTACTTTTAGATGTGTTTCACTGAAATTAAAAAACGTATCACTAGTAATAGTTTCTTAAATAACGCAGCAAATTTCGCGTGTATTGTCCTGTTTTATTCCTCACCCACCCCATTTTTATACTATTTCAGAACATTTAGCAACTGTGCTATCGTTCTACAAATAAACACTTTGCACAATTACTCCGAAATCTCATAAACGAAATAAATGTGACTTTAAAAATTACCAGCAAAATCAGCTATTTTTGTCTCACTAAAGTCATCGTCCAATGCATAAATTGATCCTTTCAGTTATATTAATCCTGTCCGCAGGATGTTCTTTTGTATCCTGCAATCGCAGTACCGGTAGTAACAGTACGTCCGCTCCCCTGTCGTCGCACAGTCGCCAGTCTCAAAATAAAACCATCAATAGTGCGTCCGAAATACTGGCAAAACAGGAAGTACCTGTTCTTTGCTACCATCGCATTGAAGACGGGCGCAAAGATGATTACACGGTTAGTCCCGCGCAATTCGAAGCCCAGATCAGCGCTCTGGCTGACAGCGGCTACCATGCCATTTTACCCGATCAGCTGTATGAATACCTGGCTCACAACGAGAAATTACCTTCAAAACCAGTGATGATTACCTTTGACGATTCGCGTGTTGAACATGCCCTAATTGCGGCTCCAGTACTCGAAAAGCATGGTTTCCGGGGTGTATTCTTCATCATGACTATCACCTACAACAAGAAGAACTACATGAGCAAGGACCAGATCGCACAACTGGCAAAAGCCGGTCACACCGTTGGGTTGCACACCTGGGATCATACCATGGTGACAAAATACAAGGAAGAGGCTGATTGGAAGAAGGAAGTTACTGATCCCCAAAAAGGACTGGAAGGAATTACAGGCAAGCCGGTAGAATACCTTGCCTACCCTTACGGAATCTGGAACCATCAGGCTGCCGAAGAGTTGCATAAACAAATGAAGCTCTCGTTTACGCTGATTTCAAAGCGTGATTCCGTTTATCCTCTGCAAACTGTCAGAAGAATGGTTGCTCCGGCATGGACGCCGCAGGGTTTGATAAAGGCCATGCATAAGACATTTGAGAAGAAAGAGAAGATGTAAATGACTCTCTTCCATTTTTGGTGTGATGAAATTAATTCACGCTTTGCCTGCGGCAGGCCTTACTTTTTGGCGCAAAAAGTAAGCAAAAACATTGACGAAAAGAACTCGCTCGCTCGGCCATGAAACATTTTCTCGTTACCAAACGCAGGTAACTGGCCTACTCACTCTAACAGCTTTTCGTCAGTTTTGTATTCTTTATTTACCCTTCGGATCTGGTTTTATCAGAGAATATAAAAAAATAATTCAGTTCGATTTCCATAAGTCTTTCTCATGCAGATTCGAACGGCCTTGTCCGGTGAGCCAAAAAACAAGTGAAACGACGCAAAAATCGCCCTTGTTTGAAGTTTTCGACAAAAGGAGAAAACGAGTTTGGGCGATTTTTGCGTCGATGAACGCCAGTTTTTTGAGCGAAGCGGACTAAGCCTTGACTTTTTTGTTTACTTTTTGTGTCAAGACAAAAAGTAAAAGAAACACAGCAAACATCAAGTTTTTACTGTTCGTTTTTTATCTTGTCTATTTTTCGGGCTACTTCGTGGACGATGCGAGCGGTGATTCCCCAGATTACACCCTGATCGGTTTTGTAAACCAGCACTTTGTAGAGATAGTTTCCCCATGGATTTTTATAGACAGCCGGCAAGCCGAGTTCTTCCACTGGCAAGAGAACTATTTCTTTACCGCTTTTTTCATCGACAGTGGTAGGATGCACCTCGATTTTTACATTATACCGATCCGGTTGATTGTTCAAAAAATAGGTAACAGGAAGAGTAATCACTCGTTCCACCTCGCTCACGTTTACCGCAAGCTCGCCTAAGCTGACATCCGCGATGCCCACAAAGGCATCTACCGTCACACCCATAGGAGCCACCAGTGTATTGATCCGGCCAATGATTTCAATTTTATCTGCCGGAATCCCCATCTCTTCGTAGGTTTCGCGCAAGGCAACCTGCTCCAGCGATGTATCTGTTTCGTCTATTTTGCCGCCCGGAAAACAAATTTCACCAGGCTGCCGAATATTGGCGGCACGCTTCTGAAAAACAAAATGATATTCACCGTTTACCGGCATGAGCAGTACCAGCACCACCGAATTGAAGTACTCTTCTTTCCCTTGAATACCTTCTTCAAAACCCAACTGTTCTTTTATCCTGTCGAAATCTTCAATAACCATATCATCGTTATTCCGGTCTGAATAGTAGCTACACAGACCTATTCTTACGCTTCTCCAAATCTAACTATTTTATGGAAGAATCGTTCCCGATTTCTGCAAAAAGAATGGTTGCAGGATGATTTTTTTGTAATCTCAAACAGTGAGTTATTGATATTGAATATAAATCGGCTTGGGTCTCAGGTTGATCAGCTCCGGCGGTGTCAGCATGTGATGCGGAGGATTTTTGATGTCGTTTTTGTAGAACAGTTTGAATCCGGTAAACTGAACAGGTTCCCGGAAAATGTACTGACGATAAGTGTCGTATTTAAGGTAAGGAGCACCCCACCCGTCCATGTTCATTACCATCTGTACTTCCTGATGGTGCTTGATTTGCTTATAGTTAGTCAGCATGCCCTGTGTAAAGCGATGCACAATCAGAATTTTTGGCGGGAGGTTGTATTGTTTGACCAGATCGGCCAGATATTCCGAGCAGTAATTGACATCTTCAGCATCGAACGTGCCAATTTTTTTACCCGGCAAACTACCATCTTTCATAGAAAATTCGGGATCGATAGCCAGATGCACTTGTGGCATTTTGAGGTATTTTTCCAACAATGGCACTTCGTCTTTCAACTTACTAAGCGCCACCTGTATATCCAGAAAAACAATGGCGTTGCCCATTTTTGCGATAGTCAATGCGGAATCAATTTGATGAGCAGGCATCCGCATACGGTATTTCCCGTCTTTGCCGGGACTGCCCTGAGCCACTACCGCTATGTAGTGAATTGCCGGTATCACTGGAGTCGACGGATCGACAGCTTCCCATGCTTTCATCTCTTTCCGCAGCATTTCCCACAACGTATCCGGGGCATATTCGCCCAGCACTCCCATTCGCTTTGAATAGAGATTACCATAATAAGCAATAATACGTTTATACGGCAAAATAGCGCCTTTCATGGGATAGGCCAAATGTTTCACCGGCCATCTCCCGGTAGTATCACCATTTGCCAGCACTGCCAGCTTCTTGTTGTAAGCTATAGAGTCAACCGGTTCCTGTTTTTTCGGTGCCGTTTCCGACAAGCTATTCTTATCGGCATTGCCTGCTACAGGAGTAGATTTGCCTGACTGTGTGCATCCGCCCACCACAATTGCCGATGCCATGATAATAGAAAGGAGGTGATTTCGCATAAAAAGAGATATTCTGTTGATTAGAACGAGTGCCGGTAATA
>JAUZOL010000229.1 GCA_030706455.1 Bacteroidota bacterium | reverse complement strand
GCGGGTGCCGTCAGAGTCCATCAAAGGAACAACGTTACCTACAAAAACCATATTTTCATCCAGTTTGCCGTCTACTTCAAAGATTTCACGGGGCAGATCGACCAGATTTTCGTCGTCATATTCTCCGTAAGCGTCTTTGCTGTCAATCTTGAAATCGAATGTATCTGAAACTTTAAGCCCATGTAAATTCTTTTCAAATTCAGCAAGCATCATACCGATACCAAAGCAAAAGGTAAGCGGATTTTGTGCAGTTGCCTGCTCCATTAATTCGGGTTCCTCGTTTTCACCACCGACATATAAATCGTAGGTAACTGAAACCATTTTGTTGTTTTGAATACTCATATCAATCAATTATTTGTCTGTTTTGCACAATCTGATAAAAACGGTGCAAAGATAGCGCATAAATGATGAAATTCAATGTCTGACAATAAATTTTACGAAGTGATAGAAGAGTTGTTAATTCATATTGTTCCGGAAATTTTCCGTTTCATGTCTACGTGTTGATTTGAAACAAGTCGTTGAAATGCCGTTTTTGAATCTTTGTCTTGAAAAAACGAATCATTTGATATAAATTTATTGATAATTGAAACTTTTAAGGAGGCGATAATTGAAAAATTCAAGATATTTTATCTACCTTGCGAACAGTACAAATTAACTGATAAATCTAATACTAATTACACCAATGGACTCATTATCACAGAATTCGAGTGCAGTAAAGTTTTATAGCGGAGAAAATATTCCTCTCGAACTGCACAAAGTGCGCATCGTACAAAAACTTCATTTAGTACCTATCGAAAGACGTTTGGAAGCCTTGTACGAAGGCGGCTTTAATACATTTCAACTGAATACAACAGACGTTTTTCTTGATATGTTGACGGATAGCGGTACAAACGCGATGAGCGACAAGCAGTTGTCAGCAATGATGATTGCCGATGACGCTTATGCCGGTTCGCAAAGTTTTATCCGTTTGCAAAAAGCAGTCGACGATGTTTTAGGAAAAAAATACCTGCTTCCGGTTCACCAGGGTCGTGCTGCTGAGCACATTCTGGGTGTGGCTTATGTAAAAAAAGGGAGCATGGTTCCGATGAACTATCACTTTACTACCGCATTGGCTCACATTACCGAATGTGGCGGACAGATCTCGGAATTGCTGTATCCTGAAGCTTATAAAATTGACTCGGATCACCCCTTTAAAGGCAATATGAATATTGAGGCTTTGGAAGAATGTATTCAGAAATACGGGAAAGATAATATTCCTTATATCCGTATGGAAGCCTCTACCAACCTGATTGGCGGACAGCCTTTCTCTGTGCAGAATATGCGTGATGTACGTGCAATTGCCGATAAATACGGTATTCGTCTTGTTTTGGATGCAAGTTTGCTGGGCGAAAACGCTTATTTGGTAAAACAACGGGAAGCCGAATTCAAAGATAAGTCGATGGCAGAAATTCTGTTGACATTCACAGGAATGGCCGATATTATCTATTTCTCGGCACGGAAATTAAGCTCGTCCCGTGGTGGTGGTATTTGTACCAACGATATAAAAGTATATAAGGAACTTGAAGCTTTGGTTCCTCTCTTTGAAGGCTTCCTGACCTATGGTGGTATTTCAATTCGTGAAGTGGAAGCGATGGCTGTAGGTTTGTACGAAACACTGGATGAAACAATGATTTCGCAAAGTCCTTCGTTTATTAAATACCTGGTGGAAGAAGCCAAAAAACTCGGAATCCCGATGATTACACCTCCGGGTGTGTTGGGGGCTCACGTGGATGCTATGTCATTCTGTAGTCATATTCCTCAAACACAATATCCGGCCGGAGCTCTGGCTGCTGCGTTCTTCCTTATTTCGGGGGTTCGTGGTATGGAGCGCGGTTCTGTTTCAAATCAGCGTGATGAAAACGGAGACGAAACATATGCTGATATGGAGTTGCTTCGCTTGGCTGTGCCACGCCGCGTGTTCACTCTTTCGCAGGTGAAATATGTTATTGACCGTTTGAAGTGGTTGTACGATAACAGGGAAATGATCGGCGGTTTGAAATTCTATTACGAACCTCCGGTGCTGCGCTTCTTTATGGGTAAACTGGAACCGACATCCGACTGGCCGCAAAAACTGGTGGCTAAATTCCGTGCCGATTTTGGTGATAGCCTGTAATTCAATTGATAATTATCTAATATCATTGAAATATCTCGCTCCCGCAGGGTTAATCGCTCTGCGGGATTTTTTTGTTGCTGTCGTTTAATTTTGCTACAATTGCATCCCTAAATTTTATTCTTATGCGTTTCTATGTTTGTTTGATAGTGATTCTATTGCTTGGTATGTCTGATAATGTTTGTGCTCAACATTATCGAATGCATCCAACTATTCCCGCGGATAGCTCTTATAATGCTCAGAATGAGTTGGTAAAAAACCGAAAAAAATATCCCGAGATATCATTGGTCGGGCTGGGTGATCAGAGTAAGCTGTCTATCAACAATGATTTGGTGTATGCAAAGTACGGACAACGGGAAATGCATCTCGATCTGGTATGTCCCAAAGGAATGAAGAAAGTTCCTGTCGTGGTTATTGTTCATGCCGGAGGCTGGCGTTCGGGCGAAAAGAATATGGATCGTCATATTGCGTACGAACTTTCCAGAAATGGATTTGCAACGGTGTGTGTGGAATATCGCTTGTCGATGGAGGCAAAGTATCCGGCTGGTGTTCAGGATGTAAAAACGGCTATCCGGTGGGTGCGTGCGAATGCTGCTCGATATAATTTGGCAAGCAATAAAATTGCAATTTTCGGAACTTCAGCCGGTGGACAACTGGCGGCTTTGATTGGTAGTGAGAATGGTACCGTGCCTTTGTACAAAACAAACAATTACAAACAGTATTCGGATAAAGTGCAGGCAACTGTCGATATGGACGGTGTACTTGCTTTTCTGCATTCTGAATCCTCTGAGGGACAGGATCAACCGGGAAAATTATCGGCAGCGACTTTGTGGTTTGGTGTTTCTTCGAAAGAGAATCCGGAACCCTTTAATGAAGCGTCTGCTCTCACGCATGTTGGAAAGCAAACTGCGCCAATCTTGTTTGTGAATAGTGCTTTGCCACGCTTTCACGCCGGGCGCGACGATATGATTCAAAAGCTGAATGCACTGGATATTTACAATGAAGTACATACGATTGGAAATACACCCCATACATTTTGGCTGTTTCATCCGTGGTTTGATGAAGCAATGCCGTATGTGATTAGTTTTCTGAATAAGACTTTGAAATAAGAAAATCTCTGTGTGGTAAATCGTTGAAATGTAATTTTGTATGTGGATGAAAAGATTTGCTGTTTTTCAAACTGTCGTTTTGATCCTATTTATAACAGGAAGTTGTTTTGCACAACAATCGCATTTTGCAACTCAGGTGAAGGAAGGTGATATCGTTTTTCAGCATCTGAATGGTGGTGAACTTGGGCGTGCTATTGATAAAGTAACGCGTGGATATAGAGACAGGGATTATAATCATTGCGGATTGGTCGTTAGGGTGGGAGACTCGTTGAAAGTGATTGAGGCGATCGGTAAAAATGTTCACCTTACCACCATTAAGGAATTTGAAGGTAGATGTGCGGAGGCTGATTTGCTTATCGGCAGATTGTATCCGAAATACAGTTCGTTGATATTAAAAGCTGAAAAAGCAGCACTTGCTTTTCAGGGTGTGCCTTATGATGACTATTTTGAAATGGATAACGGGCGGCTTTATTGCAGCGAGTTAATCTATGAAGCATTCAAAATTGCAAATGACGGCAAGCCTTTCTTTGTACTGAAACCAATGACTTTTAAAGATCCTGATACAGGACAGCTTTTTTCTTCGTGGGTAGAATATTATAAAAATCTGAATTGTCCCATTCCGCAGGGAAAACCGGGTATAAATCCGGGCCTACTTTCCCGTTCTTCTAAAATTATCATTATCAGGGTGTCTCAATATTAACATACAGCGTGTTTCGTTTGTAACTTTGGAAGATGAAGGTTGTGGATTTTGTTTTTTGTCGATACGTTCTGAGAAATGTTCAGCGTTTTTTATAAAAGCAGTTATAAATTGATCAATTTTGAACTAAAAAATCGGGATAGCACGACAAAATTATTTATCACCGGGCATCTAAAGCGAATGAAAAATGCAGTTTTGTAAACCCGGGTTTGCAATCGTGGAAATGCAGAAAATGGATGATGTCTTGATTATCTTGTATTTATGATTTATGTTGCAAATACAGTAAAAAAAGTCGTCAATCTATTTTGAAATTAACGAAATTGTTGTACTTTTGCACTGCGAAACGGCGATTTAGCTCAGCCGGTTAGAGCGCATGATTCATAATCATGAGGTCCGGGGTTCAAGTCCCCGAGTCGCTACTAAAGGCGCCTGTTGAATCCCTTCAATAGGCGCCTTTCTGCTTTTTTGTTAACCCTCCTTCTTTTTGTTTTCTCCTATCCGTGTAAATCACGTTGAGATTGTGTATATTGTAGATTTGTGTGAGTTTTAACTTTTAACTATTTCCTTATTATGACTACCATTTGTAACATTCCTCCTGCGAAAGACAAGAAACGTGTTGTTATTATTGGCGGTGGCTTTGGTGGCCTGAAAGTGGCTACAACATTGGACCCAAAGTATTTTCAGATTGTTTTGCTCGACAAGCGGAACTATCATCAGTTCCAGCCTTTGTTTTATCAGGTTGCTACTTCGGGTCTTGAGCCAAGTACAATATCGTTTCCTTTTCGTAAAGTGCTACAAAAAAAACCGGATTTACATTTCCGCTTGTGCTCAGCTTTGTCTGTCGATACAGAACTGAGCTGTGTTGAAACGACTATTGGTCGTGTACGTTATGATTATCTGGTTGTGGCAACCGGTTGTGATACAAACTTCTTTGGTAATAATGCGCTGAAAAAATCGAGCATGGTGCTCAAATCAACAACAGAAGCCATTAAGATGAGAAATAAAATTATTTTTTCTCTTGAATGTGCTGCCAGTACGGCCGATTTTGATGAGCGCGAAAAATTGCTGAATTTCGTAATTGTAGGCGGTGGGGCAACCGGTGTTGAACTTGCAGGTGCTCTTGCTGAAAT
>JAUZOL010000228.1 GCA_030706455.1 Bacteroidota bacterium | reverse complement strand
CCACCACTTCATTTTCGTACCAGATAAATGGCCAGTCCTCTTTGTTTTCGTAGAAGTCGGGCTTGATAAGGTAGTTGCCGGGAACCATCCCGCCAGGAATGGAGGTGAAGTCGGCACGATTGTTACCGTAAGTCACTCGTTTAGAATTGACACCCACACCGGAAACAAACGAAATGCTGGATGCCGGATGACAACCCAAAATATAGTTCAATCCGCGAATGGCATACTCCCGGCTGATAATATCGGGAAAGTATTCGTACAGCTTTGCATTATTCAGCGCCCAGTCGACGATAGAGAAATTGCTGCCGGGAGAGTAGAATCCACCTTGTCCCAGAGGCACTCCGTAAGGATTTTTATCGATCAATGCATCCAACTCCTTCTTCGTATTTTGAGCAATTGTTCTCAGATCGTTCTTATACTCTTCGCCCATGAAGGGAATGGCCTTCAACAAAGTTCGGAGAGAACTTGCGCCGAAGGACATACGCTGCTGACCTCCACCGAGACTCTTTTTTACTTCCGGCCATATTTTGGCAAGAAAATCGGAATATTTTTTGTCTTTGGTCGCCAACAGTAATTCAATCGTCAGCGTAGCTTCCTGACCGACAGACATCGACCTCATAAATGCCGGAGAGAAATCCGGCATATCGTTGTTTTCTCCCGGCATTTCTTTTTTATTCAGTACATTGTCGTTCCATACTTTCTGAGCCGTAGCCAAACATTCGGCAGAGAGACTGTCGTTATACGATTTCAAGGCACGACTGGCTGCTGCCAGTGCTGTGGCCGAACCAACATCACCCATCGGACTGTGGCTGGTAAATGCCCACCGGTCGTCCATCGTTCCGGAGGTGAAACCATCTTTCTGGAAAGGTTTCAGGTTCGGATTATAAACTAAACCATCCGTAAGATTGCCGGCATCTCCAATCATATCGTACTGCCACAGGTGAGGTTGCACAATGCCGCGGATAGAGTGGCCGAATGCACGGAACTGAGCCATCAGTGCCAGCGTTCCGTGTTCGATCTGTTGCAACAAATCAGGAACACCATCGGGATGATGAATAGCCACATATTTGCGATCTTTGTCCACCATGGTTTCGTCGTGATTCAATTTCAGATCTTCCCATGCGCTAACCAGATATCCGATCACCGTATTGTGCGACCCTGTCTGAATGTCGAAATCTCCGGCATCGAACCAACCTCCGATATTCAAACCGGGAATATGTTCGTAAGGTTTATATTTGGTTTCGGTGGTGTGTCCCATCCGGTAACCGTCGTGAATGAGCGTGTCGGTGGGTGCCTGAAGCGCATCGTCCTGATGCGGATTGCCATGCCATACCCGGTATGCCTCTTTCACAAACATGTGATCCATTTGCACAGGCAACCATGTATCGAGCGTGGGATGCCAGATGTTGGCATACACATCTTTGCCGATGGGGAAGGGATCGGAACTAACGTTGCCGTATTTGATCTGATAAATGCCCGTTTCTTTGACCGAAGAGAAATCGAAACGGAGATAATTGTAACGCATAAATTTGCCCCAGTTTTTCAGGTTACCGTCCAGTACTTTTACCTGCGTACCGTTCTCATCCATGCGGTACAACGAGGCAGTAGCAAGCGCTTTATCGTTGGGATCGATTTCAATTACGGCAACTTTCTGCTGATCGGGATAATAGCCAACCTGCGAATGTGATATCACCGACTCTTTCACCCAGTTGGCGATACTGTTGGGCGTAAACATCCACTGAACTACAGTCCCGGTTTTGCCGGCAGGAATCAGTTCGCGAACCACATACCATCCGTTGGGGGCAAGGTTGCGTCCATCCAGCAGACTGATCTGTCCTGTAAGCGATTCAACCGAAACCAGCGATTTAGGGTCATCGGGTGACAGGGTCAGTTTCTTTCCTGATGCAAGGGGTGCAACCTTTGCGTAGGTATCTCCGAAGCGTTCGTTGGTCAACAGGTTGTTGAACTGCGGAATCTTTTCGGAGAAGGCATCGGCTACCATCGGACCGGCTGCCACAACGGGACAAATGCCGGTTTTCTGATCCATCAGATAGGTCTTCTTGAAATATGTGGCCGGCAAAAATTCAATATTCATACCAGCTTTGCCTGCTAATTTTGCGGGTAGAGGTTTATCGAGCGTAACGGTGATAAGACAGCCGTTTCCTTTGTCTTCCACCTTAATTTTGCTGGTAAAATCATACTCTTTATAGTAGAGCGTGATCGAGACCGAATTACCTTTGGCATCGATGGTTCGGTTGGTCACCGTAGGAACCAGATCCCACTGCTCGGGCGTAGGGCTGAGACGGACAGCACCGCCGGTTACGGTACGCACACCATGTTGTATCATCTCTATCCCGTTGACCTTTTCATCAAAGAATCCGCCCGCATTGTACGAATCGTTGTAAATCATCAGATCGACGCCCCGTTTTTTGAATACGCCCAAATCGTTCAGCTGAAAAGCGCTCTGCTGGCTATAGCCAAAAGCTGTTGACAGTGCTATGGCAACCACAACAGGCAGAAGTTTTTTGAGTTTACGGCTTGTGTTATACATGGGATATTGGTATTAATTTGGTTGTGCAATACGTTCTGCTGCCCTACTTATTTCAGATCGATAGCTATTTTCCAATGATCGGCTACAGCTTTCAATTCTGCTTTTGTGAGATAAGTGACGGCTCCATGTTTGGGGCTTTTGAAATTGGTCGTTTTCATCTCACCTTCGTTGAAATGACCGATATTTTTGAAATGAACAAAATCAGATGTTTCGCTGAAACCCATGTTGCTTGGACGGGCACCATAGACATCGTACATCAACACGTACGTGTCGGTTCCAAGACGGCGGAAAAGGTTAGGCGCTTCGGTCGAAACCTTTTCGGGATCGATACGGCCACCCTCGACTTTATAATCGCCGTTGATTTTATTGGAAACGGCATGTAGCACTTTGGCATCGTTTACGTAAAATAGTTGGTAGTTGTTACCCACCTTGGTGATATCACCATCCAACCCATCGATTCCGGTAATTTGTTTGGGCGTGGTTTCGAGTTTGGTAAAATCGGAATTGGCATAGGAGTAGTAGAGATGGCATGATTTGTTGTTATAACGAATCGTGAAATAGACCATCATTTTCTTGGCAACAGGATCGTAAACGGTTTCGGGAGCCCACGAGCAGTCGATGTCTCCCAGTTCGGGAAACGCTTTGTCAACGCGAAAATCGGCATGTGACCAATGAATCAGATCGTACGACTTCATGAGTACCAACGCCCGGTTGTTTCCCCATCCGTATTTTTCGGCAGGCCGTTCAAATTCGGTATCGCGATAACCGGCACGCTTACCGAAAATATGCAAATCGGTCATTGCCAAATAAAAAGCTCCGTCGGGGCCACGAGTAATATGCGGATCGCGTACGCCCTTCTGTTCTGCCAGTTGAGAGCCTATAAACACAGGTTTACCTCCGTTCACATCCGTAAAGGTGTATCCGTCGGCACTGATGGCCATGTAGGCCGATTGATCCTGATCTTTGAAATAGACCAGCAGGTAACCAGCCAGATCTTTCTCGTTAAACTTTTTCTGTTTTAATGACTTTTGAGCCTTGGGAACGATAACGATTCCGGTCAGCGGAACAGCAGCTTTTTCTTGTGCAAAACCGGGAAGAGAAAAGAGGATGCTTAAGAAAACGATCGAAAGAAGGAATGAATAGTGCTTTACCATGGTTTTGGGATTAGAGATGTTTATGATTGCCGCATGAGGCTTGCAAAAGGAATAAGTTGATTGAGTTTGTATATTCTCAATGCAACTTACTCCAACCATCGACCGGCTTGTAGATCGAAATGGACGTTATTTAAACAATCTGGGAGCAAACTCGTTGAGTGCACGTCTCCAGGTCAGCCATTCGTGAGCAGTTCCCTGCGATTCGTAGAAAACCACCTTAATACCGTGTTCTTTGAGTGCATCTACAGCAGCTTTCGGACTATTTTCTGCCGTCCCGGTACTGATAAAGAGAAGGTGCATCTTGTCGTTGAAAGACTTCGCATCTTTAAACACTCCGTTGAAAGAAGTTTCAACCTGTGTTTTCATATCAGGAGCCGGAGCTGCATTGTTGCCACCCATTCTCATACCCATAAAGAAACCGCTAAAGGTTCCCATCCATGCAAATTTATCCATATTGGGAAATACGGTAGAGGTTGTCTGACCTCCGCCTCTCGACAAACCTGCCATGGCGCGGTGGTCACGATCGGCCTGAGTTCGGAATGTCTTTTCGATAAACGGCATCAGGTCTTTTACATAGATTTGAGTAACATCATTGGTTGCAGCTTTGCGCACATCCGGGTTAGTTTTGATATCGCCGCTTTCCATCACCACAATCATCGGAACGGCCTTTTGAGCAGCTATCAGCCCATCCATAATGTTGCCCATGTGACCTTGATTCGACCATCCGTTTTCATCTTCGCCCCAACCATGAAGCAGGTACAGAACCGGATATTTCTTGGTCGGATTCTGTTCGTATTCAGCCGGCACATACACGTTCACATGACGTTCCAGTCCGTTGAGTTCCGACCAGTAGTACAAAGAACGAATCTGTCCGTGAGGAATGTTTTTGTTGAAACGGTAATAGTCGCCTTCCGGCCCTTCGGGGATCTCAACACCTGATGATTTCCAGTTACTTCCAAAATAAGCATCGGTATTACGATCCATCACCGGAACACCGTCGATAAGTACGGCATAGTAATGAAAGCCCACGACCTGAGGATCGGAAGTGCAGGTCCACGCGCCTTTTTCATCCTTCACCATGTCGTATTTTTTGTTGCACAAATCGATCTGTACTTTTTGAGCTGTAGGAGCATTGACACGAAACATCACCTGACGTGTTGTAGCATTGACGGCCGGATACTGCGCCAGAAAAATATTGGTTGCGCTCGGTTTGAAACCTTCAGGAAGCGCTTCTTCCTGCGGGCCACGTTGTTGAATACCTGCAAACTGAGCCGATGCGATGGCACACATAACCAATGCCACCATTAATAGTGTTATTTTTTTCATGATTATAAGTTATTAAAGTTCTATATAGTAATAAATTAAAGGTATCTGTTACCCAGAACGAGTTTATCACCCGAGTCGTCAACCTCCCATATCTG
>JAUZOL010000227.1 GCA_030706455.1 Bacteroidota bacterium | reverse complement strand
TAAGCTGGAGCTTAGGGAAGGAATCTCAACTTGGAATTTCGCCTAAATTTACCTTCCGATCCCTTAATCACACTGAAAAAATGATAGGTTTGAAACTTCGCCTGTCGCTGTGAGCTGATAAAATCCTCTCATTGCACTGGGGAAATTATATGTCCGCCATTTCTGAATAACAAAGAACCAAATCCCGCTGTATCAAAGAATCACCATGAAGCCCTGAAATCTTGTTAATTGAGGATAATATTTACTACTGAAATTATCGATGGTTTGTTTTTTTCGTAAGTTTGCCACATCAATACTCACAACGTAATTTTTGCCGGCATGAAGAGAATTACATCACTTATACTATCGCTGTCACTATTCGGTGCATTGGCTTTCGGGCAATCGCCTGAAAAGCTTTTTGGCGGAGATAAAAGCATCAAGCAGCCGACGATTACGATGCCGGCAACCGATTCATTGTCCAGGCAACAGATCAGCGCCATTGCTCCGGCTCCGGTCACTCTGCCGTCATTTTATCTGAACGACTCTTTATCGCAGAAAGCGCAGCAACTCCCAAAGCCGGTTTTCTCGCGCGGGCCCTTTTTTATCAACGAACAATTTTCGGTAGCACTGGGCAAGTCTAATTATAACTTCAAATACGAAAATATCACTTCGTTCGGCACCTCATTTCTGCTTCGCCCCATGAACAAGCTTACTATTGCAGTGACTCCGGTTATTTCTCATTACTTTTTCGGCAACAAGCAGTTCAACCCGTTTACCGATTTTTCGTGCAGCCTTGGAGCACAGTACGATCTCTCCGAGAAACTGGCAGTAAAGGCATTCGGACAGGTAAGTGCCTCCACAAATACCAACAAATTCTACGGTTACGCTCCTTTTGTTCCTCAAAATGCCTATGGCGTGGGATTGAAATATAAGGCCAATAAAAACCTGAGCTTTGAAGTCAGCGTCGAACAATCGCAATACAACGGAATGTGGTATAACGAGCACAACGGAATGCCGCCGGTTTATTAAGTTAACGAAACAACAGAAAGGGAACCGTCGCGATGGAAACATTGTAACGGTTCCCTTCTTATTGCAAATAAGTGAAATATAATCCGTACCTTTGCATCCAGAACAATCAAGTGAGTATTGAATCCTTCTCTACAATGTTTTGCTCCGTCAGTTTTTGACGGAACTACCATCGTCAAAATCGACATCAAAATCAGCTTTCTTGTTTCGAAAGTCCGATCACACACGTGAAAATCGCATCGGC
Organism: Bacteroidota bacterium; assembly: GCA_030706455.1. Lineage (GTDB taxonomy): Bacteria > Bacteroidota > Bacteroidia > Bacteroidales > Paludibacteraceae > Microbacter. The sequence continues at coordinate 3,893 of JAUZOL010000227.1, read as the reverse complement.
TTTACCCGACAAAAACAAAGACAGGCAAACCGATGTTTGCCAACAATAAGCTTTTACACCGATTCCGCACTATCTCCTTTGTAAACAACTTATTGGAATTATTTAATTAAAACAAAGGCGACTCAAACGCCATCGTACAATTCATGACATTTAAAGAACTTAATATTTCAGAGCCGATATTAAAAGCTCTGGCAAACAAAAATTACGAAAAACCGACACCCATTCAGGAACAGGCCATACCGGGAGCGCTCGACGGCCGCGACTTACTGGGCATAGCACAAACAGGAACAGGCAAAACAGCAGCATTCGCGATCCCCATTATCCAGCAATTAAACCAATCTCAGATCAAAGGAAACAAGCGTGTAATAAGGGCTCTGATACTTACCCCCACACGTGAGTTGGCCATTCAGATCGACGAGTGTTTCACCGACTATGCCAAATACACCGATTTACGCAACACGGTAATATTCGGAGGCGTAAACCAACGTCCTCAGGTAGAACAGTTAACACGCGGAACCGACATTCTGGTGGCAACACCGGGAAGATTGCTCGACCTCATACAGCAAAAGCATATCAAACTAGATAATATCCGCCATTTTGTGCTCGACGAAGCAGACCGCATGCTCGATATGGGTTTCATACACGACATTAAACGTTTGTTGCCATTATTGCCCAAGCAGAAACAAACGCTGTTTTTTTCAGCAACCATGCCTCCGGCAATCGCTCAACTGTCCAAAACCATCCTGAATAAACCACTACGTGTGGAAGTTGCACCGGTTTCATCAGTTGTGGATACCATTGAGCAACATCTCTATTTTGTTGAAAAGCCCCAGAAAAGCGAACTGCTTGTTTCTTTGCTTGAAAAATCACAGAACAAATCGGTTTTGATTTTTTCGCGGACCAAACATGGAGCTGATAAAATTGCCCGCATATTGGGAAAGAAAGGGGTTGGATGCGAGGCCATTCATGGCAATAAATCGCAGGGAGCACGACAAAGAGCGCTGACTAACTTCAAATCGGGCGCTACCAAGGTAATCGTAGCTACAGATATTGCAGCACGCGGAATTGACATTGCCAATCTCGAAATTGTCATCAACTATGACCTTCCTGACGTAGCCGAAACATATGTGCACCGCATCGGACGAACCGGACGTGCAGGAAACCATGGCACAGCGCTTTCATTTTGCGCGGAAGAAGAGCGCAGCATGCTTCGTGAAATTCAAAAACTAACAGGTAAGACTTTGAATACAAGGTCTGTTCCGGCATAAATAATCTCAAAAAAATAACCGTTAAATTAATTTCAGTGAATAAAAAAGAATTAGAAAAGAAAAAAGAGCAGAAAAAACGAGAAAAGCTAAAACGCAAAGAAGAGCGTAAAGCCAGTGGAGGTAGCAAATCCTTTGAGGATATGATTGCCTATGTTGACGAATTCGGGATGATTACAGACACTCCCCCGGATCCCAATAAAAAAACAGAAATAGAGCTCGAATCTATAGCAGTTTCATCCCCTAAAAAAGAGGATATTGAAAAAGAACCGCTTAGAGGTCGCGTGGAGCATTTCAACACAGACAAAGGATATGGATTTATCAAGGACTTGGGAAGTGTAAACAAATACTTTTTCCATATCAGCAATGCCCCGGAAAATATTTCGGAAGGAAATATTGTTACCTTTGAACTGGAAAAAGGCCAAAAGGGTATGAATGCAGTTCGAATTGAACTTTCGAAGTAACACATTCACTTCATCGCTCTAAAGCATTAACAACAAGACACATTGCCGGATAGCATTCCGGATGGTGATGATAATCTTCAGCAGCATAAAGGTCCATCAGACAATTACAAAACAAACTATATACTGATGAATATTTACGTTTCAAATTTAAGTGACGACACTACAATCGACAGCCTGGAAGAATTATTCGAAGAATACGGAATTGTAACCTCGGTTAAGTTAATGATAGACAGAATGACCGGATATTCAAAAGGCTGCGGGTTTGTAGAAATGCCCAATGACATACACGGACAACGCGCCATTGACAATTTGCACGATACCGAATTTGAAGGCAACAAAATTAGTGTGAGTGTTGCCCGCCCTAAAACCGAACAAAATAACAGAGGTTATGGCAATCGTGGTGGTTATAATGGCGGAAACAATAGCGGATACAATGGTGGATACAACCAAAGACGATATTAAGCGGCTTCGGGTTTAATCAACCCGAACCGTTTCTTTTCCGTTTTTATCCGCATTTTCTAACAGGCCGCAAAAACTTAACCATTGAGACGTTCAACGTTATAATTTGAATTGCGCAATGTCTTCCACCACCTATATTTTTCCTCCACGAAAGGCTGAAATTGCCAACAGTATCACTCATGCATTCGGCATTATTTTCAGTGTGGTAGCAATTCTCCTGTTATTCCGGAGTTCCGCCATGATCTCCGAAAACCGTTTCGGCATTCTGGCGTTTGCTTTTTGCATGTTCGAAATGTATAGCGTTTCCACAATCTACCATTGGGTGAAACCAATAAAGTTAAAAACAACTTTACGCTTATTCGATCATATATCCATCTACTTCCTGATAGCAGGAACGTACACACCATTTATATTACTCTGCTTACAAGGCTCTCTCAAATGGTTATTACTATCTGTCATTTGGGGCATTGTAATCTTAGGTATTGTGTATAAACTGATGTGGTGGAAAAAACACCCCAAATTATCACTCTACATATATCTTGCAATGGGATGGATTATTGTTTTTTTCATCCGGCCGGTATATGAAACTTTGTCTATAGAAGGCTTTCTGTGGTTGATTGGCGGAGGAGCACTATATAGCTTCGGAACAATATTCTATGCCAACCGCAAACCATTATACAATCATGCCGTTTGGCATCTGTTTGTGCTTGGCGGAAGCATCTGCCATTTCATATCAATCCTGTCAATATAAAATCATTCAATAGGTTTGGCAATAGCTCTGTAGCTAATCATTCGTCATAAAAAAACTTAATAAATGGTATAAAAACAGGATATATTGCATATTCAATTCTAAAAGAAACTTTACGCATCAAATATTTTTCTCTATTGTATGACAATTCAATGGATTATGCGTATCTTTGTACCATCATTGAACAACAAGTCCGGGTTTATTCGCTATTCAATCCACTTCATTTCCCGATTAGGATTATTATAGAGTTTCTTTCTCTGCCTTTCTCTTCAATAATAAATCAAGTTTTATTTAATCCTAATTTCAAAATGAACATTTTTGTAGCAAAATTAAGCTTCAACGTAAACAGCGCTGAACTTGGAGAACTTTTTACCGAATTTGGCGAAGTAACTTCCGCAACTGTAATCACTGACAAAATGACCGGCCGTTCAAAAGGTTTCGGTTTTGTAGAAATGCCTGACAACGACGCAGCTAAGATCGCTATCAGCAAATTGAATGATGCTGAAGTTGACGGTCGTACTATTGCTGTTTCTGAAGCTCGTCCCCGCGAAGAAAGACCTTATGGAGAACGCCGTCAGGGTGGTTACCAGGGTGGTGGCAACCGCGGTGGTTACGGTGACCGTTCCAGAAGATATTAATCGTAAGATAACCGATATTGAAAAATGCCTTTACTTTTAGTAGAGGCATTTTTTTTGTGCTGTAATCTGCAAGAGATACCAATTCGATGAAATATTCAGAATAACCGGAGAACGCGATTTTCAATCGTTTTTTTCGTGAATCTTCAGTTCAAAAACCTCTCTCAAAACTCATTGATTTAAGCATAAATATGTACTTTTGTAATCGTTTTTCACCAGTACTAATTATCATTATCAATATGAAGAAACTGATCTCGATTTTCTCCCTGTTGATTTGCGTGGCTGCAATATCAGCATTTGCTCAGAAAAGAGCCTTCACCAT
>JAUZOL010000226.1 GCA_030706455.1 Bacteroidota bacterium | reverse complement strand
TTACGTTCATTCAAATGGTGCAAAGCAGTGGCATACGTCACAATACCTATCTTCCGGCGGCCATTCTCCATCAAATGATGGATAGCTGAAGCCGCGGCCGAATAGTTGTTGATTGATACACAATTGGATGTAATTTCCGGGAAATAGCGATCGATCATCACGAACGGAATGCCGATTTGCTTTAGGTATTGAGCATGTGTTTGAGTATTTTCGGGAAAAGCGATGATAAAGCCGTCGACCTGACGATTCAAAAACAACTTAATAAGCTTTTCGGTTTTCGAGGCTTTTTCGTCCGAACTGCCAAAAATTACCGAGTAACCGGCTTTTTGCGCTTCGTCTTCAATAATCCGTGCAATCTGGGAAGAAAATGGGTTGGCAATATCGGCCACAATCAAACCGATGGTCATGGTCTTTTGAGCCTGAAGGCTGCGGGCTATATGGTTCGGTTGGTAATTGAGATCGATAGCAGCTTGTTTGATTTTTGCCGTAATCTCCTTGCTGATTCTACCTTCTTTCTTATTATTCAGCACATAAGAGACCAACGCTGTCGATACTCCGACCTGCGCTGCAATATCTTTTAAGGAAGTCTTTTTCTTCATAGCTGAATTTTCAGATTAAAGGCAAACATGATTATTACGATGCAAATATAGCAGGTTAAACGTTTAAACGTGTGGTCATTAATAAAAATTAAAGACATTTAACCACAAAAGGAAGAATTCGCAACAAACTCACACTCATATAAACCTATATATCAACACAATATATACAACACAAAAAATACAGTTTAGACTTAAGTAGACATAAAGTCGGATTTATATCTTCCAAATCAGACATGATTAATGTACTTTTGTCCTCTGTTTACAAGAATAACCCAATGTCCAATATATATATCGTTTCCATCGGATCAAACTTCAACGCGGAGCAAAACGTTACCGAAGTACAAATCTTACTGAATGAGGCATTTGCCAATGTTCATTTTTCCGACTTTCAATGGATTCCGGCAATCGGTGATCATTACTCACAACCGTTTTATAACGGAGCCGTAAGCTTTGAGAGCAGCCTGACAGCATTGGAACTGAAGCCAAAACTGAAGGCGATGGAGGCCAGACTTGGCCGTACTCCCGAACAAAAAGCTCAGGGCATTGTACCCATGGATCTTGATATTATTGTTTGCAACAAAGAGATTGTTCATCAGGATTACAACAGATTTCCTTTTGTAAAAGAAGCCGTTGACTCTCTCTTAAAAATCGACAAATAATAAATTTGCATCTAAAGGCACAATTTCTTAAACAAAGTCGTATTTTTGTTTGTCCTCAAAATTAACTAAATTTGGCTTTCTTCAAACTACCTCATCTAATTGTAGACAAAGTAGTTCATATGATTACAAGCCAAGAATTTCCTATGAATCTTACAAACCAAAACAACATCAATATGAAACATTTTCCAAGTTCGGAACTTATTATCAATGATGATGGTTCGATATTTCACTTACACCTGCTTCCGGAGCAACTCGCTGAAAAGATTATTTTAGTAGGTGATCCGGGTCGCGTTGAAATGATTGCCTCCTATTTCGAAAATATTGAGTGCGATGTTGCCAATCGCGAATTCCGCACTATTACCGGAACCTACAAAGGGAAACGCCTGACAGTGGTGGGAACCGGCATTGGAACCGACAATATTGATATTGTTGTCAACGAACTGGATGCCCTGTCAAATATTGACCTGATCAACAGAACAGAAAAACCGGAACACAAGCAACTGACTTTCGTAAGAATAGGAACATCCGGCGCCGTTCAGCCCGACATTAGACCGGGAACTTATGTCCTGTCCGAAAAGTCAATAGGATTTGATGGAGTACTGAACTTTTATGCCAATAGAAACACAGCATGCGATATCGAATTTGAAAAAGCATTCACGCATCATGTCAACTGGCATCCTCAATGGTGCGCTCCGTATGTTGCTGATAATGACCCGGAACTTGTAGAACGTATCGGGAAAGACGACATGCTGAGAGGCGTGACTATTTCCGCAAACGGATTCTACGGACCTCAGGGACGCGAACTCAGACTTCCTCTCGCCCACCCGACTCTTAACGACAACATAGAAACGTTTCGCTATGGCCGTTTCAAAGTCACGAACTACGAGATGGAGAGTTCTGCCATTGCCGGCTTATCGAAATTAATGGGACATAAAGCGGTAACTGTTTGCTGCATTATAGCCAATCGACGCATTCACGACGCATTTCCGAACTACAAAGAATCAATTCAGATGCTGGTGGAAAAAGTGCTGGACAGGATCTAAATTTACATACATATGAAAGAATCGATATTAAGCCGTTTTACGGCCCGAACCGACTGGATGTTGCTTCGCAATATTATCTGCATTGCAGCCGGAGTCCTTCTTTGGATGTACCCCGATGCTTTTGCCACCGGAGTTGTTGTTGGAATCGGTATTTTACTGGTACTTTACGGAGTAATTTCCTTTTTACTCTCCTTTCGCCATGTAATTCGCAACATGTTGATTCACACTGCATCTATCAATTCAATTGTTTCATTGGTTGTAGGTTTGGCATTTATCATCAAACCCTCATTTTTTGCGCAATGGTTCATTGTGGTCATTGCCATTTGCATCATCGGCCTCGCCATATTGCAACTCATTGAAATCACCTCGCTCCGAAGCTTTAACAGCTCCGTTTCAGCACTCTACTACCTGAATCCACTGATCTTATTGGGACTTGGCATTCTGGTACTGGTTAAACCCGAGGGAGTTGTCAACCTGATAGGCTATTTTGGTGCGGCAGCCCTTATCTACACCGGCATTTCGGGCATATTCCTGACCATTCGGTTAAAGAAAGAAAACAAGCGAAAATCAGTCGCGCCAACAAGCGGAATGCATTACACAAGTCAAGATTTTTCGAATGAATAACGATACTATTTGCGCTATTTCAACAGCTCCCGGACAAGGAGCAATTGCTGTTGTGCGCGTTTCGGGGCAACATGCCATTGCCGCCTGCAATACTATTTTCAAAGCAAAAAACAACACCCGTGACGTCCTCTCCCAAAGGGGACAAACGGTGAGCTTCGGTAATATTATCAATCAAAAAGGAGAAACGGTAGATGAAGTTTTGCTTACCGTTTTCCGTAACCCTCACTCCTATACGGGCGAAGATTCGGTAGAAATTTCGTGCCACGGATCTGCATTTATCCAGCAACAAATCCTTCAATTGCTTATTGCAAACGGTTGCCGCATGGCCGAACCGGGAGAATATACACAACGGGCTTTTATGAACGGCAAAATGGATTTGTCGCAAGCCGAAGCAGTTGCCGACCTGATCGCCGCCGAGTCAGCAGCCGCTCACAAACTGGCTATCAACCAACTCAAAGGTGGATTCTCAGAAGAACTCAATCGCTTGCGTTCCGAACTCTTAGATTTCACCTCGTTAATAGAACTTGAACTCGATTTCAGCGAAGAGGAAGTGGAGTTTGCCAACCGCGACCAGCTCAACACGCTGATTAACCATATAGAATTGGTTACCACCAAGCTAATCAACTCGTTCAGCGTAGGCAACGCTGTTAAAAACGGAATTCCCGTAGCCATTGTCGGAGAAACAAATGTAGGAAAATCAACTTTACTTAATCGCCTGCTCAACGAAGAACGCGCCATTGTATCTGATATTCACGGTACCACTCGCGACACCATCGAAGAAGTAATGACTTTTGGCGGTGTACAATTCCGCTTTATCGACACAGCCGGTATCCGCGACACCCGCGATAAAATTGAAAGCTTGGGCATAGAGCGAACCTTCCACAAAATCGACCAGGCCACTATCGTTCTTCCGGTACTCGACTCTACGCGCAGCATCACCGAGTTAACACAGTTTGCTACCGATATCGTCGACAAAACCCCCGGCAAACAACGCATTTTCATTGTCAACAAAATCGATTCGCTGACAGAAGAAAAACGTGCGGCCTTACAAGATTTACCAGTGTTGACGAATGAGCCCTGTTGTTTTTTGTCGGCCAAATTCGGTCAGGGTTACGAACAGCTGCAACAAGCACTGATTGCTGCGGCTAATATTCCGGAAATAGGCGCAAGTGACGTGATCGTAACCAATGCCCGTCATTACGAAGCTTTACTGAAAGCACAGGAAGCCATCCTTCGGGTAATCGAAGGATTGAACAACAATATTTCAGGGGAATTCGTTTCGCAGGATATTCGGGAAGCAATTTACTATCTGGGACTTATCACCGGAGGCAGCATTACCAACGACGAGATTTTGGGTAACATCTTCCAGAAATTTTGCATTGGGAAATAGTTCAGTGACCAAGCCCTAACGGACACTGAACTCAGGAATCAATCTCGGTCAATATTTGCCGGAGATAGACGCAGTCTGTTGTTGAGGGTTATACTCTCTTTTTACATAGAATTTATCCCTGCTGTTTTTTCTCTAAGGATTCTATCAATTTATCGAATGGCTCGTTGAATTTCCGAACACCTTCGTCTTCCAACAGCTGTGTCACCTTATCAAGATCGATACCGAGTTCCGGTAAACTGGCGATCACCCGGATGGCAAGATCCACATCATCTTCCAAACTCAGCTTTGGATCGCCGTGGTCACGATAGGCTTTTATAGTTTCGAGAGGAAGCGTGTTTACGGTGTCGGGGCCGATCAGCGGTTCAACATACTTTATATCACTATAGTTCGGATTCTTGTTACTTGTGCTGGCCCAAAGCAACCGCTGTACCCGTGCACCTTTATCAGCCAACCTCTTAAATCTTTCGCCACCAAAAATTTCTTTGTAGATTTGATACGCTACCTTAGCACTTGAAATTGCTACTTGTCCATGTACCATCTTTGCTACCCCTGCTTTCTCGTCGCCTGATTCGATGAGTTTTTCCACCTGTGGATCCACCAGTGTATCTATGCGACTTAAGAAGAAACTGGCGACCGATGCTGTGTTTTCAATGGATTCCCCATTAGCAACGCGTGCTTCGAGACCAGCAATGTATGCTTCTGCGACTTGTCGATAACGGGATAGACCAAAGAGCAATGTAACGTTAATATTGATACCTTCGCTGATGAGTTGCCGGATAGCGGGCAGGCCTTCGGCAGTTGCCGGCACTTTTATGAACACGTTAGGTCTGTCCAACAAACGCCATAGCCGACGGCCTTCCTCAAT